>DJSA01000103.1:0-34225 GCA_002438905.1 Bacteroidales bacterium UBA6346 | reverse complement strand
ATTTCTGCGCGTGGTATCTTGAACTCGTGAAGCCTGCGTATGGTTCTCCGATTGATGCGAAGACATACGAGTCTACCCTTGAGTTCTTCGAGAGCCTTCTGAAAATGATACATCCCATCATGCCGTTCATTACTGAGGAACTCTGGCATGCAGTGCGTGAACGTGGTGAGAATGAGACGATTATGTTTGAGTCATACCCAGTTGCAGGGGAGTGCAACGCTGAATATGTGTCAGCATTCGGCCTTGCTACAGAAGCTGTTGCCGGAATCAGGAACATACGTCAGCAGAAGGGTCTTTCTCCTAAGGAGCCGCTTAAGGCATATTTTGTCGGAGATTTTTCCAAAGAAATGGAATCTGTGGTGGCTAAGTTGGCAAATGTTAATGAGATACACCATGTATCCTCTATTGATGATTCGCTTGCTGGCATGTCTTTCATGGCAGGTACTGTCAAGGTGTTCGTCCCTCTTGAGGGACTTGTCGATGCCACGGAGGAGATCGCGAAGTTGGAGGATGAACTTGAATACCTTCGGGGATTTCTGAAGTCCGTACGCGGGAAGCTTTCTAATGAGAAGTTCGTTTCACATGCTCCGGAGGCGGTCGTTGCGGCTGAGAGGAAAAAGGAGGCGGACACTCTTTCCAAGATTGAAAGTGTCGAGCACTCTCTCAAGGCTTTGCGCGGTCAGTGCTGATTTTAAGGAGTTTTGTGAAGTATATGATAGAATCTACATTATATCTTGAGGTTCGCTACTACGAGACTGACCAGATGGCCATAGTCCATCACTCGAACTATATACGATATTTCGAATGCGGTCGTGCGAGGCTCATGCAGGAGGTCGGGTTTCCGGTTGAGAGGATGGAGAGCGAGGGAGTGATGACGGCTGTAGCTGCCGTAACAGCCCAATATAGGGCACCGGCAAAGCTCGGTGACACGCTCCGCATCGTAACAAGACTTCCCGAACTCCCGACCGCGAAGATGCTTTTTGAAACAGAGATTTACAATCAAGATGATGTTCTGCTCTGCACGGGGATAGTGAAACTTGGCTTTATAGATGCAAAAACACGCCGTCCGCGCAGATGCCCAGAAGATTTGTTGGAGATTATCGGCAAGTATTACGTTTAACTGAAGGTTCGGCATCATAGGGTGCCAATCGTTACATAATTTGACATAAACCATTTAATTACATTACATTATGTTTACAATTTTACCGCTCGGGGTTTTTGGAATATGGCAGGTTGTCCTGATTGTTTTGGTTATCCTTCTCCTTTTCGGAGGCAGGAAGATTCCCGAGCTCATGCGCGGTCTCGGACACGGAATGAAGAGCTTCAAGCAGGGAATGAAGGATGCCGACAAGGAAATTCAGGAGATAAAGAAAGAAATCGAGACCACTCCTGAGGAAATCAAGGACGCAGACAAGAAGTAGGACTGTCAGATGGCCAAGGACAGTCAGTCAGAAATGTCTTTTTGGGATCATCTCGATGCGCTGAGGGGAACGCTGCTCCGCTCGGCGAGTCTTGTTTTGGTTATAACAGTCATCCTATTTGTGCTCAAGGACTATTTCTTTGACATAGTGGTGCTTGCACCGACTCAACCGTCATTTCCGATGTACCGCATCTTCGGGATGCATCCCGACATATCGCTGATAAACTACGACCTGACGGCTCAGTTCATGGTTCATCTGAAGACATCTATGCTCGGCGCCGTGGTTTTCAGCGCGCCGTATATATGTTACGAAATCTGGAAGTTTATAGTTCCAGCTCTCTACGATAGGGAAAGAAAGCCTGTACGCAAGGCATTTTTCTTTGCTGGCACGCTTTTCTACGTGGGACTTGCTGTGGGATATTTCATCCTGCTCCCGTTCATTGTCGATTTCTTTCAGGGATATACGGTCAGCAAGATGGTAAAGAACACCATTTCGCTGAGCTCGTACATATCGACGTTCTTTTCAACGGTTTTTTCGATGGGGCTTGCCTTTGAGTTTCCGGCGGTCATTCTCGCGCTGTCGAGCATGGGGATTCTGCACAAGAGCACATTACAGAGACATAGGAAGCACGCGCTGGTGGTTCTTATGATAATAGCGGCAGCGATTACTCCGGCCGACATAATGTCAATGATTGTAGTGACAATTCCGCTCTATCTGCTCTATGAATTCAGCATACTTATGTGCCGAAAGGAGAATGATCAAACAAATCTTGAAGATGATGACGAGAATGCGGCAGAGACGGGAAGTTCGGATGACGATGGTGTTAAAGTTTCACAATAAAGTGATGCAGGTACAGACAAAACGGTGAAAAGACAATGATTTCAATAAACTCACTGACGGTTTCATATGGTGGATTCACTCTCCTTGATAATATAAACTTTCACATTAGCGAGCAGGACAAGATAGGGCTTGTAGGGAAAAACGGGGCTGGGAAGTCTACTATTCTCAAGCTGATCTGCGGACTTCAGACACCAACGTCGGGAAAGATTTCGGTGCCATCTGGTGTCAAGATCGGCTATCTTCCGCAGATAATGGAGCATCATAGGGGAAAGTCGGTGATTGATGAGACTATGACCGCCTTTCAGGAAATGTTCGATATGGAGGCAGAACTCGACCGAGTCACTGCCGAACTTGCAGAACGAGAGGACTATGAATCAGATGCATATCAGAAACTGATCATATCACTAAATGATATAAATGACAGGTTGTCAATAATAAAGACTGATTCACCTCAAGTTCTTGCTGAACGAACCCTGATTGGGCTGGGATTCAAGTATGACGAACTTCAGAGGCCGACTGNNCTTGGGTTTCAAATATGATGAACTCCAGCGTCCTACAGAGACATTCAGCCAGGGGTGGAACATGAGAATCGAGTTGGCAAAGATTCTTCTAGGAAAGCCTGATGTCCTTCTTCTTGACGAGCCTACGAATCATCTCGATATAGAGTCAATAGAATGGCTGGAAGGGTATCTGAAGGACTACCGAGGCTCGATGGTTCTCATTTCTCATGACAGAAAGTTCCTTGACAATGTGACGAACAGGACTGTCGAAATCATGCTTGGACATATCCACGACTACAAAGTCCCTTATAGCAAATACCTAGAACTTAGGAAGGAGCGTATCGCACAGCAGAAGGCGGCATATGAGAATCAGCAAAAGATGATCGAAAAGACGGAAGACTTCATAGAGCGTTTCCGCTATAAGCCATCGAAGTCAAACCAAGTTCAGTCCCGTGTAAAGCAGTTGGAAAAACTTGAGCGTATAGAAGTCGACCTAGTGGACAAGTCTGCACTTGCTGTGAAGTTTCCGCCGGCTCCTCGTTCCGGAGACATTGCGTATAAGGCTGTCAATCTGTCGCTTGGGTATGGTGACAAGGTCGTATTTTCCGGTGCGGACATTGAAGTTAAGCGTGGCGAGAAAGTGGCGCTTGTGGGAAGAAACGGAGAGGGAAAGACGACATTGATGAGAGCCATAATCGGTGAACTCAAGCCCATTGCGGGGGAGTCCCGTGTAGGATACAATGTCAACATCGGCTATTACGCTCAGAATCAGGAGGATGTGTTGGATAAGGATGCAACCGTCTTTGAAACTCTTGACCGCATTGCGGTGGGGGACATAAGGCTTAAGCTTCGTGACATTCTCGCGGCGTTCCTCTTCAAGGGGGAAGACATTGACAAGAAGGTGTCGGTGCTTTCTGGTGGGGAGAGGGCGCGTCTTGCCATGGCCAAGCTGATGCTACACCCATATAATTTTCTTGCGCTGGATGAGCCCACGAACCACATGGATATCCTCTCGAAAGACATTTTAAAACAGGCACTTAAGGCATATGATGGGACATTGGTCATAGTTTCTCACGACCGAGATTTCCTTGACGGACTTGTCGACAAACTTTATGAATTTCGGGATGGTAAGGTGCGGGAGTTCCTCGGGGGAGTCAGCGATTTTCTTGAAAAACGCCGGCTGGAAAACCTCAATGAATTGGAGCGTCATGCGAAACCCATTCAGGAACAGGAAGTTGCAAAGGAGGTTATGGCACAGAAGGTGGTCGCCCAGCAGAAGTATCAGGCCAATAAGACAATTTCGAAGGAGGAGCGTAAGATCCGGAACCGGATTTCATTTCTAGAAAAGAAGATAGATGAGATTCAGGTTCGGATGAAAGAGATTGAAGGAGTGCTTGCCGCCCCGTCGCCTTCTGATGATTATATGGAACTTACTAGAGAATTTCTTGAGTTGAAGAGAGAGCTTGACACCAAGACTGACGAATGGGCGGAATTGTCAGAGAGCCTTGGAGATTAGAAATGAGTGAAAAATGGAAGAAAAAATGCAATTTCTCTATGGCATCCACCCTGTGATGGAGGCCGTTAAAGCCGGACGTCGTTTTGACAAGGTGCTGCTTAAGCAGGGGCTTGAGGGACAGCAGTTTCGAGAACTTTACGGACTGCTCGGTGAAAAGAAGATACCCTATCAGTTTGTGCCGGTTGACAGGCTGAACAGGGCTGTGCGTGGTGCACACCAGGGCGTTGTCGCCTACATTTCACAAATTGACTATGTGGAACTTGAGGAAATGGTGGGCAACGCAATGGCAACTACCTCGTCTCCCATTCTCGTGATTCTGGATGGGGTGAGCGATGTACGCAATCTGGGGGCTATTGCCAGAACGCTCGAGTGCGTTGGAGGAAAGGGTATAATCGTACCCGCAAAGGGAGGCGCAGCAATTAACGCTGAGGCAGTGAAGGCTTCAGCCGGTGCGCTTATGCGAATCGACACCTGCAAGGTACCGAATCTCCGCTATGCTGCATACTTCCTCAAACAGTCTGGGTTCAGTCTGGTTGCAGCCACGGAAAAGGTCGACAAGTTTGTCTATGATGTTGACTTGACCGGCCCAGTTGCCATAATCATGGGCTCCGAAGGCAAGGGCATTTCACAAGCCATGCTTGAATTGGCAGATGAGAAGGCCGCAATTCCAATGTCTGGGGAAATAGGCTCGCTTAATGTCTCGACAGCTGCGGCTGTCATCATGTACGAGGCTGTTAGACAGCGTTTGCAACAAATTTAAGCGATTTTTGAATGTTTGTACTAGATTCTCATTGCGACACACCATCGCAGATTTATCGACTGCGAGACATCCGGAAGGATGATCCGCATGCGCAGGTAGATTTCCCGAAGCTCAGGCGCGGGGGAGTAGATGCCGCATTCTTTGCGGCCTATGTCCCCAATTCGCTTGCTCCGGATGCGGCCACAAGATATGCGCTTGAGCTGATTGCATGTACGAAAGACACCGTTGCGGCAAATTTTGATGTGGCCGCGATGGCCACTACAGTGGAAGATGCTTTGAACAATAAGTCTGCAGGAAAATTCTCTGTATTTCTCGGACTTGAGAATGGCTCTCCGATTCAGCGTAACTTGGGGCTGCTGAGAATTTTCCGCGAGTTAGGCGTGCGATACGTCACGCTGACCCACTCGCGTGACAATGAAATCTGTGATTCATGTACAAGCGGTGACTCCGGACGCTGGGGCGGTTTGAGCCCGTTCGGCAGGGAAGTGGTGCAGGAAATGAACAGTATTGGAATGCTCGTTGATGTATCACATATTTCAGACAGAGCGTTCTATGATGTTCTGGATTGCAGTTGCAAGCCGGTCGTCGCGACGCATTCTTGCTGTCGAGCCTTGGCAGACCGCCCGAGGAACATGACTGATGATATGATACGTAGTCTTGCCTCACAAGGAGGAGTAATTCAGATAAATTTCTATCCGGCTTTTCTTGATGCGAACTTTTCCAAGTTGCTGACGCGCTATGATAAAGAAATTGATGATGTGGAGTCTGCGTTCATAGCCGATCCTTCTGATGAGTCCAAGCGTGCGGCATGGTACGATTGCCTTGATAGGCTTAAGGAGTTGCCGCGCCCCAATTTCAAAAAAGTGGTGGACCATATCGATCATGTAGTCTCGCTTGTCGGTCCGGAGCATGTCGGACTCGGCTCTGACTTCGATGGGATTGCAGTCACGCCCGAAGGTTTGGAAGACTGCAGCCGTTTTTACCTGATCTTTGATGAATTGCGCAGACGCGGTTATGACGAAACCTCCATAGAGGCTATTGCTGGGGGCAACTTCTTGCGGTTGCTGTCATAGCAGTATAAAAGTTGCATTTTTACTGAAAAATTCGATATAAATTTTCGTTATTGGTTAACAAAAGTAATGTAACAAAATTGTTTAATATTAAAACAGTTTTGTTTCTTATGTTGTTTCATTAATTGTTACATTCTTCGGATATTATTTTCCACAAAAAGTGTAAGGCGGCTGCGGAAAATCTTTCAATGTTACGAATTCTGTCGTTTTTATAGCAGAAAGAGGCAGTTCGCGTCCCATTTGCGGAGGCTGCGCCCACCCAAACAAGTCCAACTGGCTTGTCAGGACTTCCACCTCCGGGGCCGGCTATTCCTGTTGTGGCAACTGCATAATCGCTTCCGGTCAGGAGACGTACGCCTTCTGCCATGGCGGCTGCGACTTCACTACTAACAACCCCGTGAGTCTTGATGGTATCGCTTGCGACTCCAAGCACCTTCTCTTTTACCGGTATTGCATATGATGTCACAGAACCGAGATAGTACGCCGAGCATCCCGGAACAGAAGTCATCAGTTCGGAAATTTTTCCTCCTGTACACGACTCCGCTACGCTTACTGTCTTTCCGCTTGCCAGCAAAAGCGCACCGATTTCCGTCTGAAGGTTGCTGTCCGTGTCCGCATAGATGACGTTTCCGAGGATTCGGTGCAGTCCTTCAGCCTGCTTGTCGAGCTCTGCCATGTTTTCTTTGTCGTTGCCTCCGTAGATGGAGAGTCTTAGACGCACGCCTGTGAGTGGATTGGGGAGATAGGCGAGATGTATGTCCGGGGGAAGCTCGGCCTCCCATTCTCCGATTTTCTTTGAGAGGGCCGATTCCGCAAGGCCGAAAGTCATCAGCGTCTTATGGCTGATGCTTGACAGTTTAAAATTGTATCGGATATCGGAAACTACATCATCAAGCGCGGCTTCGGTTTCAAATGGGACACCCGGCATAGAGTAGAGCCGTGCCTTGTGGCCGAACTTTTCCGGGGCGAAAGGAAATACCATAATTGGAGCAGTCCCCCTATGGTTCAGAATAACTTCGCATGTGTTCGGAACTGAGGCCTGCGCGATGTTTATGTCAAGGACGTCAAGTCCTCGCGAATGCAGGATGTCGTGGATAATTTTCAGCTGTTCAGCGTCCGACTTGTAGTCGGTGGCACCGGATAGTTCGGCAAGCGCATTTTTTGTGATGTCATCCTTCGTAGGGCCCAGGCCTCCGGTCGTTATGACTATGTCATTACGTAAAAGTTCTTCAGCTAGTGTCTTGATTATCGCAGTGTTGTCGTCTCCTATCGAAACAATTCCAGTAACCTTGATCCCGGCCTCATTCAACCGACGTGATATTAGCGATGAATTTGTGTCAACTATCTGGCCGATAAGAATCTCATCCCCGATTGTGCAGATTGATGCTGTAGTGATGTGCTTCATGGAACTATTTATAATTGTTGCCAGAATCAGAAATTTCAGGCAGATTATTGACTATGTTTTTTACGATTGACGGGCCTTCAAGAAAGAATCCCGTAGATACTTCCAAGAGTGATGCACCCGCATCAAGCATCGCTTTTGCCAAGTTGCTGTTCACCACACCGCCTACCCCGATAATCGGTAGTAGAGAGCGAGACTTTTCACGAATATATCTTATAAGATCAAGACTTTTTGCAAACTTGCCGTTTCCGTCACTGAAATCGTCCCACTTTGTGCTCCCAGCCACAACGCCATCGATTCCGGAAGTCAGGCAGCATTCAATGATTTCGTCTGTCTGAGAATGGGTAATTTCGGGGGTAATCCGCACAAGCACAGGCTTGTTGCTGTCGTAATATAGTCGCATTGTCATGAGTTTGTCAATGACATCAGACAACTCGGATATTCCATTTTCGTTTTCTTCCGGTTTGCTGTCTCCTGAAGATATCACTTGCTTTTCTGCACTGCAATCGG
Organism: Bacteroidales bacterium UBA6346; assembly: GCA_002438905.1. Classification (GTDB taxonomy): domain Bacteria; phylum Bacteroidota; class Bacteroidia; order Bacteroidales; family UBA932; genus Cryptobacteroides. The sequence continues at coordinate 26,206 of DJSA01000103.1, read as the reverse complement.
GATTTATTACGACCATATCTACAAAGTCGTATAGAAGTGCAAATGCCTGTTCGTAGTCTCGGACTATGTCTGGGCCATGGCTCTGTGGGGATCGTGAGATGTTACCTGCTATAATGCAGTCCGGCTTGCTGCGCCGGAGGTGCTCTATGGCCTTCTTCACTCCCAGGTAGTGCTTTGCTGGGGTGTTATAATCCTGCTCCACGTATGAAAGCGGACCAATTTCAACAAAGCTGAACCCAAAGTCAGACAGGATGTTATAAAACCTACCTTCTGTATCTATTGAGGCAGCAAGTCCGACCGGATTTCGAAATTCAAGACCAAATATTTCCCGCTTTTCGCCAGGCTGGATTCGGTTTTTGTAGCGTATTCTGACAATAGCGCGCACGAACGGGACTCTCTGGAGGGCAGACAACGTTTCTGTGGCAATTCTGAATGCCTGTGCGGGGGAGCCTTGTTTGAGGTAGTATTTCAATAATGTCTTGTACATGTCTATTCTGCTGTTTCCTTAGCAAACTTAAGCAAAAATAGCGACAAATTATTATCGAACGACAAAATTATAGCAATGGTTCCTATCTGGGCATTTCTTGGAACGTCCCATCGTCAAAAAATACTATCACCTTGCTTACCTTATGTGCCTCAGCCTGCGAGGGATGAGTGGCTGGCCCAGTACTGGGAGAAGATAGGGACTCTGCTTTTGTCTCTTTAATCGGTGTGCCATCGGACGCATTCTTTCCTTCTGACTCTGTTGGGGCGCTATCATAATCCGCAGGAAATAGCAGGTCATCACTAGGCATTTTCATTGTCCGCTGTGATGTTTTGACATCGCTGTCCTTATACATTCTCCCGTTTCCCAGCATTAGCCACTCTGGGTTAACCTGGGGGTATTTCCTCATCATTGCCGCGATAAATTCATAACTCGGCTTGTTTCTTCCAGAAATTATATGGGAAATGCTTGCGCGGGCTACTCCAATCGAGTCTGCAAATTGTGCCTGAGTGATGTTCTCGGCATTTAGAAATTGTAACAAACGTGAATTCATCATTGTTATCATCTGTGTTACAAAGTTAAACAAAAGATCTGAACAAAACAAACTTAGTTTGTGTAACACATGTTAATAAGTAGAGGAATGGCTTTGAGGTTATGGCTATGTTTGGCATTAAGTAGACAGGTACATTATATTGGTTATAAATCAAATTAGTAGTATATAAACATGTTACTAACCGCCACACACGTTAAAATTGCTAGTTTTTACATATAAGCGCAAAGTACAACATCATATTATAGCATATAAATACTTAATATTCAAAGCGATAAAATATCGGATAATCTCCCATAAGAGAATATTATAATACCTTATGTAATACACCACTGAGCTACCCCCAAAAATGTTGATTCTGGCAATATTTGTGACACTTGTAAATAAATCTAATACATATGTTGTTTAACATTTGTAAATAGTAATAAGAAGACTTACCGCTAGTCTAGTTCAGAAAATATGGTTAAATTTGTACTTATTAAAAAGGAACTACAATGGCACAAATTTCAGATAGCCGTGAGATACAACAGGATGAACCTGGAATACCGGAGATACACATTGAAGACTATAATTATACGCTCCCAGATTCGCGAATTGCAAAGTATCCGCTTGCTGAGCGTGATGGCTCGAAACTTTTGGAATATAAAGACGGCGTGATTAATGAGTATATTTTCAGCAATCTGCCAAGTCTTCTTCCAGTTTCCTCTCCGATGGTATTCAATGACACCAAGGTCGTGCCCGCAAGGATGCATTTCCAGCGTGATACGGGGGCTGTTATTGAAATTTTTTGCCTAGAACCGAGTTTTCCGGTGGAGTACAACCTGATCTTTGCTGCTACGGAAACCTGTCGTTGGAAGTGTATCATTGGAAACGCGAAGAAATGGAAGGCAGACACGCTACATGTCATTAATCCGGATTCATCTTCCGAGATTGCAGAAATAGGCCTGACAGCCGACCTTGTTAGCCGCGATGGGCAGACAGCAGAGGTGGAATTTCGGTGGAAAAACGGGATGCCGTTCTCAAGAGTACTTGAGATTTGCGGAAATATTCCTATACCACCGTACCTTAACCGAGAAACAGAAACAATTGACTTGGAGCGCTATCAGACGCTTTATGCGAAATATCGCGGTTCTGTTGCCGCCCCTACTGCCGGCCTTCATTTCACGAATCGTGTGCTTGATGACATCCGCAATCGTGGAATAGACATTGAGGAGGTCTGCCTTCATGTCGGTGCAGGAACTTTTCTTCCGGTAAAGGACAGCCTCGTGTCACGACATCACATGCACCGGGAGCCATTTTCCGTCAGACTTGAGCTTCTCCGCAAGTTGCGCGACAACGGGAACAATGTCACGGCTGTCGGGACAACGTCAGTGCGCACACTAGAATCGCTCTACTACATTGGTGTACACTGCATTGAGGACGGGAAGCCATCTGACGTCCGCCAGTGGGAGCCGTATGAGCGGAATTATCCCTATTCTTTTACAGAGGCTATTGACGCAATCATTTCATACCTCGGGAGGAACGGATTGGACACACTCGTTGCAGGCACGCGGATAATAATAGTACCGGGATTCCGTTTTCGAGTCGTAAAAACTCTGATTACTAATTTTCATCAGCCGCAGAGTACGCTTCTCTTGCTGATTTCCGCTTTTGTCGGAGGCAACTGGAAGCCAATCTACGACTATGCGCTGGAGCATGGATTCCGTTTTCTGAGTTATGGCGATAGTTCAATACTTCATCGTGCGGAAAATTGATGATATTTTCGTAAATTCGCAACTTATTCATGTAAAATGAAAGAAAATGGAAGATTTTAACGATATTGATGCAATAGGCCCATACAAGACTGATGCGGATGCCGTGGACGCATTTCAGCATATCGCTGCAAACCCAATGCTTCCGAAGATTTCAAAGTATTTCTATCCTGAAAAGGATGCGGATTACCTGAAGGAGCAATTGCTTCAGATGAAATCGGTGGACGATTTCCAGAACATAGTCATGTCAAAAATTGTGAAAAGGATTTTGGATACGACAGCCCACAATTTTTCATATGATGGAATCGTGAATGTCGAAGATGGACGAAAATTTTTGATGCTTTCGAACCATAGAGACATAATCCTTGATCCGGCGATCCTTCAGTGGGTGCTCTATCAGAATAATCTTCAACCTACCGAAATATGTGTGGGCGACAACTTGATTCAGAACAAGTTTATCGAGTACCTCATACGCTCCAATCGTATGATAAAGGTCATCCGCGGAGTTTCAGCGCGTGAACTTTACCTTTCTTCACAGAGGCTTTCTCGCTATATCCGCAAAAGTATCACAAGCGGTGAGAGTTCGGTGTGGCTGGCACAGCGGCAGGGGCGGACAAAGGATGGCTTTGACACTACGGAGCAGGGACTTCTAAAGATGCTCGACATGAGCGGACGTCCAGGTGAATTCAAGCAGAATTTCGAGGAATTGAACATAGTGCCTATGAGTATCTCCTATGAGATAGAACCTTGTGACATACTTAAGGCTCGGGAGATGTTCATCACAGAGAGAGACGGCAGGTATACAAAGGCGAAGGGAGAAGACCTGAACAGCATCCTAGTGGGCGTAACTCAACAGAAAGGTGATATTCATCTGAACATAGGGAAGCCGCTCACGGACGAAGAACTTTCGCTTGCATCGCTCTGTGACAAGAATGACCGATACCAATATATACGCCATGCCGTGAACATCCGCGTTGTTGATGGGTACCGATTGTGGAAAAACAATTACATGGCATACGACATTCTCAACGGATGCGACCGCTTCCAAGGAAAGTATTCAGTTGTGGATAAGGAGCGATTTATTGAGTATATGGAGCACCAACTTGACACTATAGAGCCGGAACTTGATCGCTCCGGTGTGCGCAAACATTTCTTGAATATCTATGCGAATCCTATAGTAACCAAGGATATACGCGCCAAAGGCGGACTATTGGTGTAAAATCCACATTTTACTCCGCGTTTTATATGAATTTTACTTTCGAGGCTCTGAAGGACGACTTACTCTCCGCCTCGGATATGCACGTCAAGTTGCGGGAAAGGGAAGCCTATTCCATTCTGTGGCAGTTCGTTATATACCCTCTCATTGATGGCATAAAGCAGATCCCAATAGTTTTCTGTCTTGGTCCAGCAGCGGATTTGAATTTCGACACTGCTGTCAAGAAGTGCAGATAGGCAGACATTTGGCTCCTCAGGTGCGACTTGGCCAACTAGGACGCGATTGTCAGAGCCGAGAATGCTAAGAATGATTTCACGGGTCTTTTGAATGTCGCTTCCATACTCAATGGTCACTTTCCATTCAACCCGACGAAAAGGATTTTGGGAAATATTGTTGATAGTACCTCCGGACAGCGACCCATTGGGGAGTACTATCGTGCGGTTGTCTGTGGTGCACAATTTTGTGCTGACGATGTTTACCTCACTGACGGTGCCGGAAAAGCCCTGCGCTTCAATGAAGTCCCCAGCTTTGAATGGTTTGAACACAAGCAGCATAATTCCTCCTGCGAAATTCTGCACAGTGCCGCTGAGGGCCATACCTATTGCCATACCACCTGCTGCAAGAAGAGCGGCAAGCGAGGTCGTGTTCACCCCGAGGGTCCCCACGGTCAGGATAATCAGCAAAATTGTCAGCGTAATACTGACAAGGCTCATAGTGAATGAGGCTATTGCCTTTTCCGTATGCCGTTTGGCGAAGATGTTCCCCAAGAGTCTCTTTATCTTCTTTATCAGCCAAGCTCCTACAAAATAGATTACTAGAGCGGCAAGCACTTTCAGGCCGAACTGAATCATGTCGTTCAGCAGTTCCTTGAATAATTCTTCGGCTGGTGTGGTAGTGACGTGCTCAATAAGTTTCTGCGTGTCGCCCTTGATGTCTAGGCTGTCAATGCGAACAGGAATTTCCGGTGTCTGAAGTGGTGTTAACATTTTTGTTGGTGCAGGTTACTAAATTGTTTTATTGCATTATAATAAGCTATTTCTTTGATAGGATTCCTAATTAAAGAATAACCATCTTACAACACAGACAGGGTAAGAAAGAACATGTAAACAACATACATCAGAAGCATCACAATTCCCTCTGGTATGCCAAGTTTCGCGCGTTTGCGAAGGCAGAGACCGCAGAGGACGAGGAATAGGGCGGACACAATGACGGCAGCAATGTCAATGAAGGTTACATTGGCGAAGGACAGCGGGTGTATGACTGCCGCTGCACCGAGAATCAGTAGTATATTTGAGATGTTGGAACCCAAGATGTTTCCTAGTGCAAGCTGCGAACGTTTTTTCATTGCCGCAACAATGCATGTGGCAAGTTCGGGGAGGGAAGTGCCACCGGCAAGAATCGTGATTGCAATGAATTTGTCAGGAACATTGAAAATCTTCGCTAGTTCAACCGCGGAGTTCACAAACAATTGCCCGCCTCCCACAAGAGCCCCGAGTCCGAAGAGTATCATCACCAGGGCGACCGGAGTCTTGTATAGTTTGACTCCGCTTTCTTCCTCATCGCCTGAAGATGCCCCTGTTTTGAATGAGAAGTAGAGGTAGAGGGCAAAAACTGCGAGCATTATTAAGCCATCAATGCGCGTCAGTTGGTCTGAACCCACACCGAATAATTCGTGCTTCATTCCCATGCATACCAAGAACAGAGTGACGAGCAGGTTTAGCGGCATGTCGACATTTCGGTTCGTCTTTGTTATGATTAACGGGCAGATCAGTGCCGTAACCCCGAGTATCAGCATGGCATTGAATATGTTCGAACCTATGATGTTGCCGATTGCGATGTCGGCGTTACCCTGGAAGGCTCCCGTGCAACTCACAACAAGTTCCGGCATTGAAGTTCCGATGCCAACGATAGTGAGTCCGATTACAAACTCGCTCACTCCAGCCTTCTTTGCAATGCTGGATGCCCCATCGACGAGCCAATTTGCGCCCAAAAGAATCAGGATAAGCCCACCGATAAGAATCAAAATTTGTTCAAACATAGCTATATCACATTTATAATCAAATACTTATCTTTCTTGAAAGTTATGTGAATCACGCCTGTGCAGAGCCACAACATTCTCGACATGTTGGGTTTGCGGAAACATATCTACCGGACGCACTGCCGTGATTTCATATTTTTCGCACAGAATCTCGAGATCACGCGCCTGTGATGCGGGATTGCAACTCACATAGACCATCCGTTCAGGTGCAGCCTCTAGTATGACCTTTGCGACATCAGGGTGAATTCCAGCTCGCGGTGGGTCGAGGATTATTACGTCCGGATGTCCGTGTTCATCAATGAATTCTGATGTCAGGATGTCTTTCATGTCACCCGCGAAAAACGAGCAGTTTTCAATCCCATTATTCTTGGCGTTTTCCTTGGCATCTTCAATTGCCTCAGGGACATATTCAATTCCGATAACCTTAGATGCCTTCCGAGAGACGAACTGGGCAATGGTGCCTGTCCCAGTGTAGAGATCGTAGACGACCTCGTTGCCCGTAAGAGCCGCAAATTCGCGGGCTGTACTATAGAGCTTGTGGGCTTGCTCGGTGTTTGTCTGATAAAATGACTTGGGGCCGATTTTAAACCTCAAGCCCTCCATTTCCTCATAAATTGCCTCCTCGCCCTTGTACAGCACGCATTTCTGATCTGAAATGGAATCGTTTGCTTTTCCGTTTATTACGTAATAGAGGGATGTTATTTGGGGGAATTTCTCTGCGATTGCATCAAGCAGGTCGATACGTGACCTTTCGTCCTCATGGTAGAGGCACATGATCAGCATGACATTTCCCTTTTCCGTAGTTCGGACAATCATTGTGCGAAGGAATCCTGCATGCTCGCGGATGTCGAAGAAACTTAAATTATGCTCTATCGCATAGGATCTTATGAAATTACGAATTTCGTTGGAAGGGGAGGGCTGTAGGTAACAATAGTCAATGTCGAGAACCTTGTCGAAAAAACGACCTACATGGAATCCAAGTCCAAGTCGCTCTGTATCAGAGAGTTCTTCCGGGTTTTCACCATCATATAGCCATCGTCTCCTTGAGAACGTGAATTCAAGTTTGTTTCGGTACCACTGAATCTTATCAGATCCGATAATAGTCTGTATTTCAGGAACATTGAGATGGCCGATCCGTACAAGTTGATCATAGACCTGCTGTTGTTTTGCCTGAAGTTGCATGTCGTATGGCAACGGCTGCCATTTGCATCCTCCGCAGGTCCCGAAATACTTACAGAAGGGCTTCAGCCTATGCTCTGATGGTGTCACGAGCCTGAGAATAAAGCCTTCCATATAGTTTTTCTTCTTTTTTGTTACCTTTATATCCACGACATCGCCAGGCACCGCGAACTGCACGAAAACCACGGCGCCATCTACATGAGCCAGAGCCTTGCCCTCGGCCGCCACAGCCTCAATCGTCACATTTTCAAGGACTATATCATGTCTTCTTTTCCCCATTTTCTCGTTTGTCTTAATGATTCATTTGCACAAATCCCAGCCTTTGGAATTTCTCCGCGAAGATACGCTAATTTTCTCAAATAAGTGAGGGGAGTTACTCTTGTCCACGCAAGTTAACATAATATATATTGTATAACAAAATTAGCACTGCCCGAGAACCATGTGCTCGATGAGGATCTTGACTCCGATACCTATTAATATAACACCGCCGACAATTTGGGCTTTTGATGCCAATCCTTTTCCCACAAGATGACCGGCCGTTACTCCAATGACCGAAAAAGCCAAAGTTACAATCCCGATTATTCCGGAAGAAATCCAGATGTTCATCCTAGGTATGGCAGCAAATGAAACGCCCGCAGCGAGGGCATCGATGCTCGTCGCCACGGCTGCCATAAGCATTGGTTTGAAGGCAAGGTCATCCTCCTTGGGACTTTCCGCCTTTTTATCATCTTTTTTGAAGGCTTCGCGTATCATGTTTATGCCAATGATGGCAAGCAGACCGAAGGCAATCCAATGATCCCACGCGCTGATCAATCCAATAAGTTCGATTCCGAGGAAATAGCCAATTATAGGCATAAGTGCCTGAAAACCACCGAACCATAGGCCAACAACTAAAGCCTGGGCGAACCCTGTTTTCTTCATTGACATCCCCTTGCAGACCGAAACCGCGAAGGCGTCCATAGAGAGACCGGAGGCGAGCAGAAGTTGAGTGATAAAATTCATAATATTTCGTTAAAACCCGATATAATTGGCGAAAAGCGGCGCAAAAGTAAGCAAATTATCCCATTATTTACTTAACTTTGCCGCTAATTTGTTATTACCTAAAATCAAGACATATATGAGAAAAAGCATTTTGGGGACGTTTAGTTTTCTCGTTGTCGCAAGTTCATCCTGTGTCAACGAGAATTATGACATTACCCAGCCGATTGACACAAAAATGAACGTGGGTGGGCAGATTGAGATGCCGCTCCCCGGAAAAACTGTTGAATATACCTACAAACTCAGAGATTTTCTGTCTTCTGGTGCTTCATCATCCCTTGTTCAGAAACCGGACGGAAGCCTAATGCTTGCTATCGAAACATCGGAAGAGCTGAACGAAACTTATCGCTTTGGGGAAATCCAAGCTGATGATTTCAAGAAAACTGATACATACAGATTTACTGCCTTTCAGTCAGTGATTGGAAAGGAATTTGACTATCCGGTGAACCTTCCTATTTCCCTAAATGTTTCCGGAATAGACGAACAGGTTGAGAAAATACGCGAGGTTCACCTTGACGCGAGGCTCAGGTTAACGTTGCAGGCGCCTTCGGAGATCGGTTTCACCCTGCTTCCGGGATACACTTTCACACTGCCAGAATTTATGTATGTCGATGGGTCTACGCTGCCGGAATTTGCCGAGATTGTTCAAGATGAGCAAGGACATTCAAATGTTATCAGGATAAATACAAAGCAATCGGTGAGTCCGTCATTTTCTTTAGAATGTCATGTCAACAAACTTGATGTCAGCAGTTTCGGGATATCAACAGGCTGTATGAAGATTTCCGGTGATGCTAAGGCTCGGGGAAAGATCGTTTTTGATAAGGTGGAACTTGCTGATGGCGCGGTCTTTAGCGTAGCCACAACAATAAACATTACTGACGTCCGCCCAATCTCCGTGACGCTGAAGTCTTCTCCGAAAATCAGCTATGATTCGCAGGTAATCAAGATTGGAAAACTTCCGGAAGCACTTACAGACGGAAGTCTGGAATTCTCTCTGAGTGATGTCGGTTTCCATGTTATAGTCAACAATGGCACTCCATTTGACTTTATTGTCACATCCGACATTAGTTCATACACCGGAACTTCACTGAATTCCGATGTAAGCATCACAGCCAATAATGGCTTCATTGTCCCCGCAAATTCGGAAGACGTTGGATATTGTCTGTCTGAATCAGGTACATACGGAGATGACGATGAGCGGAAAATTGCCATAAAAGGTCTTTCGGGACTCATATCCCCAATTCCGGACAAGATTGAGATTTCAAATACAAAAATTAGCGGGAGTGCAGACGGAGACGGATTTGTCGAGGTTTACACAGACGGGACATACGACGTTGGACTTTCCTATAGGATTGAAGCGCCTCTCATATTCAAAGCACTGAAACTCAGGCACGATGAAATAATTGACCTTAATGTTGACCTCGTTGAAGGCTATGGATTTGACGACATATTCATAAATGCCGTAGTAACTAGTACGCTTCCGCTAAACGCAGGGCTCAGCTGTGTTCTCACGGATGCAGATGGGAACGCGGTTGACGGGGTAAAACTCACATCTGTGGATGAAGCTGGAAACGAGATTCCGTCTCTTGAAATCCCTGCTGGAAGCCTCAGCGCGCCATCTGTCAAGAGTCTAAGATTGGTTGCAGTTGCCGCTGAAGGACAGCATATTAATAAGCTTGCAGGCCTTAAAATTCATATGGAGGCTGAGTTGCCCGAAGGGAAGGTTGCAGAACTCAATGCCGAACAGTCATTGTCGCTGTCTGACATAATTGTCGGCACAAAAAGTGGAGTGTTCATTGATGTTGATGCTGACGGAGATGACGAAAAAATGGACAATAACCGGTAAAACTGAATGCTATGAAAACTAATCCTTTGAAATATGCGCTTACAGCCTTTGTCCTAATCATGTGCGCGCAGACTATGCCAGCACAGAATATGAGGACAGGCTATTTTATGGATGGGTACGCTTTCAAGTACAAGATGAATCCTGCAATGGGCTCAAGTCGCGGCTTCGTCTCGCTTTCCGCATTGGGTAACCTGAATCTTGGAGTCGAATCAAATCTCGGAATGTCATCGATTCTCTATCCGAAACAGGATGGGAGTGGACTCACGACATTCCTTAATTCCGAGGTGGATGCATCTGAAGCAATGAAGAAGTTCGACACCCGAAATTACATAAAAACGAACACGGACCTTCCTATTATTGCATTCGGATTTTGGGGCAAGGGAGGCAAAATATTCCATAACGTGGAACTTTCGTTCAAGGCAGACGTCTCGACATCACTCCCCTACGATTTGTTCAGATTTGCAAAGGAGGGCTCGGTGAATGGTAATGTCTTTGACTTGGGAGAAACTGGCGTGAAGGCAAATTCCCACGTATCTTGGGCCTATGGTTTCTCGCTTCCCCTCAGCAAGCATGTCCGTTTGGGAGCGCGTGCGAAATTACTTATAGGCCTTGCTGACATCAATGCCTCGCTGAAGGGGACAAAACTCACCACTGGAGCGGAAGGCATTTATGCCGTGACTGACGGATCGCTGCAGGCTGCGCTTCCTATGGGACTATATCTGCCGCTGAATGAACAGGGCTATGTCGACTGGATGGAAATTCCTAATACTCTAAGTACTGAGGAGGATGTACTTGCCCAGTCATTCTCGAACGTGGGAGGTGCCGTGGATCTTGGAGTCACGGTTGATTTCCTTGAGGATTTCACGGCATCGGCTTCCGTCACGGATCTGGGCTTCATTGCTTGGAACAATTATTCTTCGGCAGCGGCTGCAAAGGGACCTGACGGCAAGCCGAAGACAACGTATGTAGTCAGAAGCGGTGAGGAGACAGATTTCTCAAAACTTACGGATGAATTTCTTAAGTGCTTTGATTTCAATGTGGACGATGATAGGATAAAGAAGTCAACAATGCTTGATCCGACCATCTATATGGGACTCGAATACAGGATGCCGTTCTATAGGAGAATGTCAGTAGGATTGCTGTCCACGACGAAGATTGCGGGAATATACACGTGGAGCGAAGGTCGCCTCTCCCTTAACATGAATCCAGTCAATTGGTTCAGCGTTGCCACTAATTACGCCTATTCGACGTTCGGACATTCGGCCGGATTTGCGTTCTCGTTCCATTTTACAGGATTCAACATGTTCATCGGAACGGACTCTTTCCTCCCTATGCTCAACGTGAATCCGCAATTTATACCGATAGACCGCGCAACAACTTCAGTCACTTTCGGACTCAACGTGATGTTCGGAAAATATCGTGGGCGATATTTAGATAAATAATTATTAATTAAGAAGATATGTCAGTAGAAATTCGTAAGGTTCAAACAAAGAAGGAACTCAGTGACTTCATTCATTTCGCAAATGACCTTTATAAGGGTAACAAGTACTATGCTCCGAGTTTGATCTCGGATGACTATAATACGTTCAATCCAAAGAAGAACGGGGCTTACGATTTCTGCCAAGCGCAGATGTTTCTTGCCTACAAAGACGGAAAACTCGCGGGAAGGATTATGGGCATTATCAACCCTCGTGCGAACGAAAGTTGGAAAGTCAAGCAGGTGCGCTACGGTTGGATTGACTTTATCAATGACGAAGAGGTTGCCAAGGCCCTTCTTGATGCTGTGGAGGCATGGGGAAAAGAGCGTGGGATGACGGAGATTGCTGGCCCTCTCGGATTCACGGATTTTGATCCGGAGGGAATGCTCGTGGAGGGTTTTGACCGGCTGGCAACAATGCCTGGAATCTACAACTATCCTTACTATCCGGAGATAATGGAGAAACTTGGCTACAAGAAGGAGACGGACTGGATGGAATACAGAATCACAATTCCGGATGAACTTCCTGAGCGCTATTACAAGTTTGCTGAAATTGTCATTGCCAAGAACAAGCTGAACGTGAGGAAGGTGACGCGCAGGATGATCAATAGGGAGAATTACGGGCGCAAGTTCTTCAAACTCATAAACGAGACGTACTATAAACTTTATGGTTTTTCATTGCTCTCTGACAAGCAGATTGATGCCTACACAAAACTCTATCTCGGATTGCTGGACACGCGTATGGTCAGTTTCATCGAGAACGATAAGGGAGAGTTGGTCGCTGCTGGAGTGACTATGCCTGACATCTCGGAAGCACTCCAGAAATGCAACGGCAAGCTGTTCCCGTTCGGTTGGTATTATCTTCTCAAGGCCATCTTCTGGAAACCTGGAGATACGCTGGACATGTTGCTGATTGGGGTTCGCGAAGACTATCGCAGCAAGGGGCTTAACGCGGTGATTATGACGGATCTATATCCCCGCCTGAAAGCTATGGGATTCAAATACGCTGAGACTACGGCTGAACTTGAGACCAATGATAAGATTCAGGCGATGTGGAAGTATTTTGAGAAGGAGCAGCATAAGCGTCGCCGTGTCTACGCAAAGAAAATCGAGTAGTCTGCAAAAAAGGTTATGTTATATACTACTCGCTCTCAACGTTTTACTGATAATAAAGATTGACCGATTATGGCAGTACCTCTTCCAGAACGAATGCGCCCGCACAGCCTTGACGGCTATGTAGGGCAGAAGCATCTTGTCGGAAAGGGATGCGTGCTGCGGAACATGATCGAGAGTGGGAATCTGACTTCGTTCATACTTTGGGGACCTCCGGGGGTGGGAAAGACAACGCTCGCTAATATTGTGGCGAAGTCTGCTGGCAGGGATTTCTTTACACTTTCAGCCGTGAGCGCAGGGGTAAAGGAAGTGCGCGAGGTCATCGAGAAAGCAAAGTCGCAGGGATTGTTCAGTCGAGGTGTCGCCCCAGTTCTGTTCATCGATGAGATACATCGCTTCAGCAAGTCACAGCAGGACGCGCTCCTCGGAGCCGTGGAGGATGGGACGGTCGTTCTGATCGGGGCCACTACAGAGAACCCTTCATTTGAGGTAATCACTCCCCTTCTGTCGCGCTGTCAGGTCTTTGTGCTCAAGCCTTTGGACAAGGCAGATCTGAGCGAACTGCTTACCCGTACCCTTGCCGAGGATTCTGTTTTGAAAAGCATGAAAATCCGTGTCGATGAGACTGATGCGCTGTTCCGCTATTCTTCAGGAGATGCCCGTAAACTGCTGAACATCATTGACATAATAGTCTCTGCGCATAAGGCTGGGGATGAAATTGTCATCAACAATGCCCTTGTGACGGCCAGCCTTCAGGAAAACATGGCCATCTATGACAAGGGTGGAGAGATGCACTACGACATAATATCGGCGTTCATCAAGTCCGTGAGGGGTTCTGACCCCAATGCGGCTGTCTATTATCTGGCAAGGATGCTCAAAGGGGGAGAAGATCCGCTCTTCATAGCCCGTCGGCTTTGTATCCTTGCGGCAGAGGACATCGGGCTTGCGAATCCCAATGCGCTACTGCTCGCAAATGCCTGCTTTCAGACTGTACACAACATCGGAATGCCAGAGGCCCGCATACCGCTCTCGGAAACGACAATATATCTCGCAAGCTCACCTAAAAGCAACTCAGCTTATCTCGCGATAAACAAGGCTCTCGAATTAGCGGGGCAGACCCAGACCGCTTCGGTTCCGCTTTATCTCAGAAACGCTCCAACTAAACTGATGGAGGAGCTTGGCTATGCCGATGGTTACAAGTATGCCCACGATTACCCGGGCCATTTCACCGACCTCGAGTTCATGCCGGAAGATCTTGTCGGCACCAAACTCTATGAACCGGCAGACAACAAAAAAGAGGCGGAAATTTCCGCACGCCTATTAGCCCTCTGGCCGAAATATTACAGGAAATAGTTACCCTTTCGCTGGTTAGAGGGAATCAGGTTATCCGTTGTCAGATAAGAGGAATCTGGTTATCCGTTCGTCAGAACGGATAACCAACACCGAAATGCAGCGCATATCCGTTCTTCTTGAACCATTGGCCAGGCGACAGCCAGCAATCACCCCTTGTGCGCGCCGGGTCGTGAAGCCTCATTCCCCAGTCGACACGGATTATCAGGAAATTTAGATCAAGACGCAGACCTAGTCCCCAGTTCATCGCCATCCCCGTCCAGAGTGTCTGGCTCCCAAAATGCGACAGGTCAGCCTCTTCTGAATTATCAGAATGCTTCAGGTTCCACACGTTTCCGGCATCTAGGAACAATGCTCCGGAAAACATCCAGAACATCGGAAACCGGTATTCGACATTTGCCTCAAATTTCTTATCTCCAGTTTGGTTCGGGATGACAAAGGCCGAATCCCTAGCGGCCAGTCCCGGACCAAGACTGCGAGCCTGCCAACCTCGCATGCTGTTGGCGCCTCCTGCATAAAAGTGCTTCTCGAACGGGAGCGCAGTGGAGTTTCCGTAGGCATATCCGGCTCCGGCCTGAATCCTCGTGGCAAGCCCTTGTTTGTCATCTTTTCCGAAACGCCACGTTTTGCCGAGCGTCAGTTCAGCGCGGACATACTGGGAATACGGTGTGTTCCAAATCATCCCGGAGCCGTTGCTGTCTTTTTTCATCAGCGACTTGAACGCACTTAGCACGTTTCCTGAAATGTCGGTCTGGAGGCGGACGTATTCATACGATGTTTTCGGATTAACGTCCGAATTTGTCGTGTAATAGAAAGTCCCACCGGCTCCGAGGTCGAAGTGATCCTGATAGGCATTCTGCATAAAAGGATCGGTCTTGAGATTCTCCAAGAACGCGGAGTCCAAATTAAATATATGGATTATACTGAGTTGCGCCGGATAGACTTGGTAGTAAAATCGCGAACGCACGTTGCCGATGAAGCCGAGTGACGTGGATATTATGTTGCGGGTGTATTCCGGGCGGCTTTGATAATTGTAGGATGCGTTTATATCCGTTCGCGGAATCGTTCCTTCGAATAATCTGTAGGGAAGAAACAAGAATTTCGGAAAGCTCAGACCTCCGCTGACACCGAATTCGTTGGAACGTACCTTGTCCTTGAATTTGAACTGAAAATTGCCCATAAAACTGAGATTCAGCCACTCCCCTCCTCTAAATATGTTCTTGTGATACCACGAAAGCTGGGGTGACACACCGAATAGCCCAGATGAGTTGGCTGAGGCTTCCACGTTTATCTTGAAACCCTGCAACTTGGATGGCATCAGATTAATGTCACAGCGCAGATGACTGCTGTCCACTGGGGTTACGCCTATATTGACGCTCGAGAACATACGCAGTGCAGACAGCCTAGAGTAGGTCTGGTTGACGGCGGCCTCGCTGTATATGTCTCCCGGACGCACAGTTGTAAGATCTTCAAGCACGCCTTTGCGAACCTTAAGCTTGGAGGGATAGGAAATGTTTACGTCGGTGAATGAGTACTTCTGGAACGGGGCCGCCTCTTTGGGGGCTTCGTTTCTCGTGTACTCGTTCAAGCTGACGATAAGCCTCGCCTTTCCAAGGGAGCCCAACGTGTCCGCCTCGCAGAAAAAGTAGTTCTTGTTGAAAGTGTACCATCCTTTGTCGCGAAGCACGGAGGCGGCGCGTACCGTCTCAGCCTCAAGAGCAGACTCTGACAGAAAGTCTCCGGCCTTCACAGTGGAGTTAGGCACATCGGACAGAAAGTCCGAAGCAAGCTCTCCTCGTTCTGGAAGTTTGTAGGCTATGCTGTCAATCCTATAGCGCTTTCCAAGACTGATATTGTACGTCACATAGACCTTCTTTTTCCTGACCCGAATTTCGGGGTCTACTTTCGAGCCATAATATCCTATATATTCGAGATGTTTCTCAAGATTCTCCACAGATTCATCGACAAGTTCCGGTTCATATATGATCGGTGCTATGCCGAGTTTCTGCACGAATTTGTCCCAACCTTTGCCCTTGCCGTTTGACCAGTTGTAAACGCTCACGAACGGATTCCATCCAAAGATGAAATTTGAGTTCGGCTTCTGCTTAATGTAAGCCGCAAGTCCGGATTCTCGAAAGTCTTTAGTGCCGTTAGTCACAATGACCTTCGTTCCCGCAAGATTGTATTCCCCGTCGCTCAGCACTCGTGTGGTGCTGCATGACGCTGCAGCAAATGCGATGAGCGCAACGAGGATATGAGAGGAAATCTTTTTATTCATAAGAGGTGACATCGGCCAAGATGCTCGGACATTCATGCAAAGGTATGGATTTATACGCACATATCCCCAATTTGACACGAATATTTTCTACCTTTGCGTGGATTTGGAACGATAAGCCTTCGGGACTGGAATAATATGGACGGGATATCGAACAACGAGATAAAATATCTGCGTTCCCTGACTCAGAAAAAGTTCAGGGACGAATATGGCGCATTTGTCGTCGAAGGGGAAAAAATGGTCGCTGAAGCACAGAAATCAGGGTTCATTGTGGAGAAGATATTACGTATGGATGAAATCGGGGCAGATGCGATGTCTCGTGTGTCATCGTTTGCATCCCCGTCTCCAGTGCTTGCCGTCGTCAGAAAGCCTGAAAATGTGCGTCTTACTGGCACTCAGGAAATTTCTTCGGCGCTCGGTTCTCACGGATTGTTCCTCGCACTTGACGCCATCCGGGATCCTGGAAATTTGGGTACCATCATAAGAATAGCGGACTGGTTCGGAATCGACGGCATATTCGCGGCTCCGGACACTGTCGAATTGTTCAATCCAAAAGTTGTTCAGGCAACTATGGGCGCTATTTTCCGAGTCAAGTTCCACTATTGTGATCTGCAGACGCTTGCAGATGCCGTCACCAAAGCCAAAGGACAACTCTATGGAACATTTCTCGATGGGCAGAATATCTATTCCTGCTGCCTCGACACCGGAACTGATGCCCCTGCTGTGATCGTAATCGGGAATGAGTCCAACGGCATTTCTGCACAGCTTGGAGCACGCATCAAGGAACGGCTTTTCATCCCTTCATGGCCGCCCGGTGCACAGACGTCGGAGTCTCTGAATGCTGCTGTCGCTACAGCCATAACTGTCGCTGAATTTCGTCGCCGCGAATCCGTCATGAGCGAATAAAGTTCAATCAAATGTTTGCAATTTATAACCGATATCCACTTGGTGCAGTGCGCGTGAAGGATGAAAACAGAACGGAAAAATCGGACAGCAGTTCGACGAAAGACAGAAAAGGACTTTACGAGAAGACCTTCCGTAATGACAAGTCCTGCGTGACCGCCGGATGCGAGGGCGGCTTCATGAAACTGCACCACTGCGGCAAAAGCTCTACATCGAACTTCCAAAGGAAAATTTCGGTAAGCGAATGCTTATTGCATCAATGGTCACTGCGGTGAGCAACCCCGAGATTCTCTCTGTCGGATACAAGCCAGTGAAACCACTCCATGTGAGGTTCGAACGCGCGGACAGCACAACCATATACCTATGCGAGATAAGTCCGCGCCCAGATTTTGACGCGGCCAGTTCGGCAGAATCCAAAGCTGTGGCGAGGAATTCCCTTGACACCGTTCTCGAAACTTTCAGCCTTTTCTGCGAGAGCCCAGATGGGACTTCCCTAGTTTTTGAGGCAGGAGCGTTTTTCAGCGGTGACAACGCAAAACTCGGTCCGGTTAAGTCTGGGACATCCAACCTTGTCACAACGAAATATACCCTGAAAAAGAATTCCCCTCTTATCGAAGGCGTCAAGGCGTTCAGCGATAATGTTAGCATAGTTTCACGCTACACATACACTATCAATTCCGACATTCTCGGGTTAGCCGTAATCCGTAAAGATGAGCCCTACACCATACGCACGACAAGGAGCATTCTACTTCTGCCCGAACGTAGGGTGCGTCCGCGCATAGCCGATTCCAGGCTAGGAATTTTTCTCTCCAACCATCGCGATCTGAATAATGACGAGGATAATATAGGAGTCTATTCAGTGATCCACCGCTGGGACGTGCAGCCATCCGACACAGCAGCATGGAAACGTGGAGAAATGGTTGAGCCAAAGAAACATATTGTGTTCTATATGGACGATGCTTTTCCTGAGGCCATTCTGGTCTACAACGATGTCGTAAAGCTCGCAAACGGGTGGCGCTTCTGCCAGACTTCGCAGGTCGATCCGCGGGTGAGGGGCAGGCGCATGCCTGAAGATGTGCTTGATGAAACCATGGAATACATCGTTGCCCACGAGATGGGACACTGCCTCGGGTTCATGCACAATATGGCAGTCTCTGCCGCATTTCCCACAGACTCGCTGCGTAGCGTCACTTTTACGCAGAAGCATGGGACAACACCATCGATAATGGATTATGCCCGCTTCAATTATGTCGCACAGCCGGAAGATAGTGGTGTGAAACTTACGCCTCCTTATCTTGGAGAATACGACCGCTTTCTCGTGAAATACGCTTACTGCCCGCTTCCAGATACTGCTACTGCGAAGGAAGATGCTGCAATCATAGAAAATTGGATTGACGAGAAATCTGGCGATCCTTCATTCCGCTACGGCAGACAGCAGATGTCAGCCCGCTATGACCCGAGTGCGCTTGAAGAGGATTTGGGAGACGATCCGATGAAGGCGTCACGCTATGGCATTGACAATCTTAAATATATCCTAGCTCACTTCAATGAATGGATGAACGATGGGAATGACAAGGATGGAACTTTGAGGCAGTACCGCTATGAGCAGCTGGTCAAACAATACTACTCTTTTCCACCTACAACAATGTGATTCTGTCATCCCACATTGCCTCAGAAGAGGATGCCTACACTCTGGCCAACTGGCTCAAGGACATTAGGAAAGAACTTTTCGGATGGAGGTTGAGAAAGCTGTCCAAGGCCGAGATGACTCTGCAGAAAGTCTACGTAGCCACCCTGATTTCTGGTGCCGAAAAGAGAGTGAGCACGACAAAACAGACACTGCTCAACGAAAATGAGGCAGTTCTGCACCAAGACACCCCCGTCTGCGGATGTCACGATCACGACAGCGAAGACAGCGGTTTTGGTAGGGCCGGATATAATTGGCAATCCAGACTGAACTTGAAAGCCATCAACAATTCACAGGAACTGTTCTATGGCGAGCTTCTAACGTTGAAGAAAAAGCTTTGCGATTTTCGCCGGCAAACACCGGAAAATGAGTATGAGAGCCACTACTGTGAACTTCTCCGACAGATCGAAGAGGCTGTTGATACATGTCACGACAGATAAGCCAATTCGGGCTTGTACGGAATGCACGCTAGGAAAAACGTCAAAGCAACTTCTTTACAAGCCCGAAGAGTTTGTACGGCATATACCTGAATGGCATGTCGATCCAAGTAGGGGTATTCACGACTGCCCGGTAATGGGTGAACGCATCGAAACTTCTCTTTCCGTGATAACTTGACATTCCGGAATTTCCAACGCCTCCGAACGGAAGATTTTCGTTTGCGATATGCATTATAGTGTCATTGATGCAGGCTCCGCCTGAGGATGTGTGACGAAGTATTTGATCTCCGTTTTTTCCGAAATAGTAGAGGGCAAGAGGCTTCGGACGGCTGTTGATGAAATGCAGGGCCTCATCAGTCGTACGGAATGTGATAATTGGGAATATAGGGCCGAAGATTTCTTCCTCCATCACAGGTGAATGAGGATCGACATCGTCCAAGACCGTAGGTTCAAAATAGCGTTCACCGGCATCCGTATGTCCACCGAAGATTATCTTCCCGCAAGAAAGGTACCCGTTGAGTCTCTCGAAGGCTCGGTCGTTTACTATGCGGACAAAATGCCGGCTTTCCTTAGGATTTTCACCGAGCAGTCTTCGGAATTCCCTTTCAAGAGCAGGAAGGAAGCGTGCCTTGACGTCTTCGTGTATCATAAGATAATCAGGGGCGATGCATGTCTGCCCGGCATTCAGGGACTTGCCCCAGGCAATGCGCCTTGTGGCGACTTCAATGTCCGCGTCCTTGTCTACAATACAAGGGCTTTTGCCTCCGAGTTCGAGCACTACCGGTGTCAGATTTCTGGACGCCGCTTCCATCACCATCTTCCCCAGAGCCGGACTTCCGGTAAAGAATATAAGATCCCATTTCAAGTCCAACAGAAGGCGATTCACTTCCCTGTTTCCCTGCACAACAGCCACGATCTCCTCCGGAAAAGTCTCGGCAATCATTTCCCCTATGACTGTAGAAACGGCAGGGACGTAAGGCGATGGTTTCAGAACTGCCGTGCAGCCCGCTGAAAGGGCTCCGACAAGAGGGTTCAGTAGCAACTGAACAGGATAGTTCCATGGCGCTATTATCAGCGAATTGCCCAAAGGCTCGGAAATAACGGAACTTCTGGAGGGGAACATCTTCAGCGTTGTACATACCCGATGCGGGGCGGTCCATTTGCCAATATTGTGCAAGTGGTTGTCAATTTCGCTCAGCACAATGCTGATTTCCGTGAGGTACGCCTCCTCATAAGATTTGTGCAAATCTTTCCAAAGGGCAACTGCAAGTTCCTGTTCCCATTTAAGAACAGCCGTCCGCAGTGCCTTAAGATTTCTTTTTCTGCCACCGATATCGAGTGTTTTTCCTGCGGCTAACGCCCTTGTCTGCACCTCGCGCAATGCAAGGACCCTCTCTTTTGATGTATTTTCCATTTCCATATCTTTCAAGGCAGGATATTATGCAGTCCGCCTATTCTGCACGACAGCACACTTTACCGGACTCTTCCTGCGTCCGGTAAAATGATCCATAACTGAATACACACCAAATATTTTGCCGAAAATCCAGTCAAACAGAACGTTAGGCAACACCCCCTGCCATAAACGTATGAAATGTGCCGGGAAAGGCAGCCCTTTGAAATCCTTGTCATGACGTATGGCATCAATGATTTTCTTTGCGGTAGGCTCCGGCTCAAGGATGTTAAAAACCTTTGAATCCACGCCATCGAACATTCCCGTATTTATGAAGTACGGAGCGATGCAGGTGACTTTCACATTGCTGTGTGCCTGCTTCAGTTCTATCCTGAGCGATTCAGTCCAGCCGACTACAGCCCATTTGCTTGCGCAGTAGACAGAAAGTTTCGGAACACCCAGCATGCCTGCGGCGGAAGCGATGTTACAGATGTGGCCGCTGTTTCGCAGCATCATGTCCGGCAGCACCTCCAGGGCGACAAGCATCGGGGCAGTCGCGTTCACATCCATAGTGAGCCTTATGTCCGAGACCATCTGCCTGTCGAAAGTGCTGTTGCCACGGACCACTCCCGCATTATTGATGAGAATATCCACATATCCGACTTCTTCTTTTACCTTCTCATACGCCAGTGTGATCTCCTTTTCATCCGAAACATTAACCCTATAGCAACGGACATTTCCTATCTTTGAAAGTTCCACTTTTGCAGACTCCATCCCGTCCGGATTCATGTCCCAGATAATGAGATTGGCCGCGCCCTTTTCCAAGGCAATTCTTCCCATTATTTTCCCGATTCCGGACGCGCCCCCTGTGATCAGCACATTTTTGTTCTTGAATTCTGACATAACATAAAATGTTTTAATTTTTCTCGCATTTATCTATGTTCGTTCTTCCGGCAAAAATAATTCATCGACAGGCATTCAGCGTAAATGAAGGATATATTTGGGATAAACCTATGCTTATTTGTGACGAAATATGCAATATCGCGCTTTCTCGTTTGTCGGTTATTTTGTTTAAATTTGCCGCGTTTTGTGTGATTGCCCAGACAGCAAACTGCAGGGCGAAAGTTCAGAAACAATTATGGATATACACATTGTCAAAAAGTTGAGACGGGGCATTCCGCGAAAACTGAGAACTGGTGATTTTCCATACACTTCAGTTTTCTATACGCTTGCCTTTTCCGCAGTGTTTATGCTGCTCTATCAGCCGTTCTCGTCTTCTGCGTGGTTTTCGTTGGCCACGCTGAAGCTGGCGGGACTGACAATTCTTTTCTTTCTGTTGTCCGTGATTGTGCTGCTCGTGAGCAAGTCGATGTTCATCGGTTTCTGCCGCACCCGCGCTGTCAAACTGTGGCAGTTCATTCTTTGGTCACTTGCCGAGTTCCTGGCAATCGCACTACTCTATGTCGTCTTTACGCTCTTTTTTTCACTCGGCAACTACGGCTCGGCCAAGGTCTTGATAATCAAGGCTATTCCATGTGTCGCACTCATACTCCTTATCCCCTATTCTGTCATCTTCCTTTTGGCCGATCACTATCAGTCCATCTCGGAAAAATCACAGGATTCAGATGCTGAAACATCGGCACGCAACAATGTGCGCAGGACACTGAAGGATAGGATGATAAACTTTGTGGATGATTTCGGCGTCCTGAGATTCTCTATAGATGTGGATTCAATCCTATATATAAAATCAGAGGGGAACTACGTTAATCTGTACTATGAAAAAGGGGGAAATTTGGAATCCTATATGATGAGGATACCCATCGGTTCATTGGAGACGCGACTTTCCGGTTCTCCCATAGTCAGATGCCAGCGCTCGTACATGGTGAACACCCGCCGCATTAGGATGATGCAGAATGACGGGAAGGCCACCTATATAATCGTCGACAACGACAAGGTCCCCGTGATACCGATGTCGCATACCTATGCATCTGCTGTGTCCGATGCGCTCTCCAAGTAGAGCATGCTCTCACGAGGCCTGGATGGATGAAGACAGGCGCATTATCACCACATCGTAAGCCGGAACACTGACACTAATGGGAGTCTGCGCGTTGCAGCCCGGTGTCTGGTGCAGTTCGAGCCATTCGAAAGCGTGTTGAGGAATCGTCAGTTCCATCTGGGCGGGACGTGATGAAAAGTTTGACACGATAAGGTAGGTATCGTCAGAGTCATCCCTCAAGAACGCGAAATGCCTGTCCTTGTCGAAGCCACGCGAATTGTAATTGCAGTAGCAGAGGTCGTAGGTTACTCCTTTCGAGATAGCGTTGTCGTTTGTAGCGAAACGGAGCATGCTTGTAAACTTGACGAAAAACTTGAGTTCAGACGCTGTAAGCCCCGTGTTTTTCATAAGATTCTTCATCTTCAAAGCATTCTTGACGCGCTTTCTCAACAATGGTCTTCCATCCTTATCAGCGGAGTCTGCAAGCAACTCTGCGGCAGTGAGATAATTGCCGTTTCGCGTAAGTTTCCGGAGTCCGCGAAGCTGCCGTGTCGACCACCAGTCAAAGATGGAAGTACGGCCGTCAAGCCCGCTGAAGCCCTCGGCGTCCATTCCTCTCTCCCCCACTTCCTCTCCGAAATAGGTCATGAACGGAGTCAGATTCATCATCAGACTCACAGCAAGAGCAGGATAACAGTGTTCCGCCCTCTTCCCAAAGAAGTCCGATGCAAAACGCTGCTCATCGTGATTCTCAAGGAAATTCAGCATATAGAGTTGGAGATCACCCAAATTCTGCCAAGAGGTCGTGATGCGGGTGGCTGACTGCCATGTATCAACGTAAGGCTGCACGCTGTCATCGCACCTAACAATGTCTGCAAGAGCATCATAAAGCCCGGATTTGTCATAGAGAAGGTCAAAACCAACTTCGCGCACATACTTGTTATACAACTGTTTCTGATAGACTTCAGCCACGAATAGAGTCGCTGGACTCTCCTTTTTGATTTCGGCAATTGCCCATTTGAAGAATGCCGGGGGCACAAGTTCCACCATGTCGCATCTGAAGCCATCCACGCCCATAGCCGTCCAATAACGAAGTATGTGAAGCATCTTGTCCCAAGTTGCGGTGTGGTAATCGCAGTAGTTTATCTTCACCGTCTCATACCAGTCGTTCAGGCTCGGAGACGCCGTGTAGGCATTTCCGCAGGCACGCGCCGGAAACTCCTCATAGAGGAGCTTCCCGGCCGCTTTCCACAGGTTTTCGTTAGGCAGTCTCAGGCGCTGCCCTGGATAGTAGAAGAAATCATTTTCGGCTTTCCAATGGACGGACTTGTCATCCGTTGCGCCGAGTGACATTTTGTCAGACGGACGACCCTCTATGGACTTATCGACGCCGACCCCATAGTCCCTCGCGACATGATTCGGCACGAAGTCAATCAGCACCTTCAGCCCCGCCGCATGAATCCTTCCGACCAGCTCGTCAAACTCATGAAGCCTCGCGGAGGGATTGTCCGCGAGATAGGGATTGACGTCGTAGTAGTCCTGAATGGCATACGGAGAACCAGCCAAGCCCTTGACGAACTGTCCGTTGGAGACATGGCCGCCGTTTCCCTCGGAGAGACCGCCCATTGCCGTGGGGTCGCTGCATGAGTGGCGAATTACCCCTGTAAGCCAGACGTGCGTGTAGCCGCACCATTTGAGATAAGCGAGTGTATCCTCGTCAATGTCAGCGAATTTACCCGACCCGTTCTCCTCGTAATTTCCGTACTTTGCCGGATGTTCGTCCATATTACCCCACAGACGTGGAAGCATCTGATATATAAGTGTCTTACCCATCGTTTTATATTTCTTTCTGACGTAAGAAAATTCCAATTGTTCGGCTCGCACAGGACGCTCCCGCTTCCACCGCGATACAGAAACAACCAAAATACCGGCGCGACATAAAAACAAAATGAGTGCCCGAAATCTTCGGACACTCCAATTTATCAATCATTTCAGCTAAAAACAGCTGAGAGGGAGGGGATGAAGCCCCGCCTACCAGTTAAGGATTTTGCAGAAGTCATACTCCTCCGGATTCGGGAGGTAAGCCTTGGCTGCCTCATAATCCTCCGGGGTGATGTAGTGCGCGATATATTTGTAGTAGTTCTGTGCGGTACCTGCGTTGATGTCAACGATTCTCGGCGGAATTTTGCCTGTCTCCGGATCTTGAAGGTCAGCAAGATAGAGTGGAGAAACGTTTCCGAAAGCATCGACATAGACCATACAGCCTGTCTTGCCTTCGCTGAAGAGCTGATATACGCCCATCGCGAGTTCCGTGCAATAGGTAAGGTCATAAGCGACCGGATCCTGGCAACGCACGTCATAACCTATTTCAACAGGACGACTCTTGACCTTCACACCAAGTTTCTTGAACTCCTTTTCGAGCAGATCATTGAATAGAACTGCCTTTGAGATTTTGCCCAACTCCGGATGCCCGTGCTCATCATAGGTGAAGTGTATGCCAGCGGCCGCAGCCTCCTTTGCAACTTCCTCATTGTGGAAGAGTCCCTCAGCAGCGATGATTGTACCATAGTTGATTCCGAGGAGCTTCCTCTTGACGATAGCTGAGATTGAGAGCTTGATGATCTTCTCAAGAGTCATCGCGGTGTGGTTGAACATCTCTGGGATGATGGTCATCGGGCAGTGAGTTGCCTCGCCGATACCGAGTGCAAGGCTTCCGCATGTACGTCCCATTGCGCTGATGATGAGCCAGTTACCAGACGTGCGCGCGTCTTCGTACACCGTCCTCGCAATGTGTGCACCCTCGTTCTTGGCGGAGTTGTAGCCGAAAGTCGGGGTGTTGTTCGGAAGAGGAAGGTCATTGTCTATGGTCTTCGGGCAGTGGATGTTGGCGATGTGGTAGTTCTTCGCGGCGAGGAACTTGGAAATCCTATTTGCAGTTGAAGCGGTGTCATCGCCACCGACTGTCACGAGAAGTTTGATGTTGTTCTCCTTGAAGAGGTCGAGGTTGAAGTTCTCCTCGAAATCCTTGTCGGTCGGCTTGAACCGGCTCATCTCAAGATAGGAACCGCCGCGGTTGAAGTAGCGGTCAGCCTTCGCGAAGTCGATGTCCTCAGTGCGGGCGTTCTTTGAG
This sequence comes from Bacteroidales bacterium UBA6346, assembly GCA_002438905.1. Taxonomy (GTDB): domain Bacteria; phylum Bacteroidota; class Bacteroidia; order Bacteroidales; family UBA932; genus Cryptobacteroides. The sequence continues at coordinate 346 of DJSA01000103.1, read as the reverse complement.
AAAAGTCCGGAGTAACCGCCGTGAAGTCCGATTACCCTATAACCCTTTGACAGGAAAGTTTTTGCAACACTCATTGAAACTGAGTTCATTCCAGGGGCAGGACCGCCGCCGCAGAGGATAATGATTGAATCTTTCATAATCTTTATTTGTTGTATATCATTTTGCTCCACCACTATGACACTGTCGCCACGAACAGGCGATCACATGTATTCGCAATTCGCGGTGCAAAAATACAACTAAAATCCAATATCCCCGAATTTTTAGTTAAATTTGTCGTCTTTTAGAAAATGCTTAAAACAATTTCGAAAATTAAGAAACATGAACAAAATAAGTTGCATCAGATTTG
>DJSA01000026.1 GCA_002438905.1 Bacteroidales bacterium UBA6346 | reverse complement strand
TAATTTTTAACGAAGTATTGAGTTGAAATTGAGAAACTTAACAAAGAGGGCAAAAGCATTAAGGAGCAACGGGATGTCCTGTCTGATATCGGCATAGTGTTCTTCATCTGCCAGTTTTTGGAAAAACGCTATGCGGCAATGTTCCTTGATGCCATCAAGCCTTGGCCTCAAGAATTTAACGACACAGAGAAAAAGGCCGTACTTGAGGTTCTTTCAGTTTTCCACATTCGCCCGCCAAAGGAGAAATATGACTCTCAACGTCCGGACTACGCACTGGGGCTTGATATGTTGAATGAATTACAGATGTGTCCGAGCGAACTTTTTGAAGTGCTTTCTGATAAGTCAAGAGATATGTTGAGCGTAGATATTCATGCGCAGGGCGAAGATGTGGTACAGGACGACGGAGTTACAGGCAGAGACGGCAAGGTGCAGATGAAACGCATCCGTGACCGTTTCGCTCCTTTGGCTCTTCAATACATTGACAGGCAAGAGGTCTTTGATAACATTCGATTCATGGTTCGCCTCGGCAACTATCGCTTCAAATTCTATAAGAAACAATGTCTGGCAGACAACGGACCTGACACCCTTCGCATCCTCCAGAAAGAAATCAATGGCTTCGGAAGGATTCAGGAAGTGGAAATTGAAAGAAAAAGGAAATACTCGGCACTTTTCAAGAAAACCAGAACCACGACCGATGAAAGTGAGGCAAAAACAAAGATTCAAGAACTAGTTGCCGATACGCCTGACTCAAAACCTTATATGACAGACACGAAAGTTCACTATCTCTTTTCCAACAACCGCGTGGGCTTACGGCTGTTCAATGACAGTTCAAAACTGGATATTCCCGAAGTCACAAAACAGGGGCTGCCCCTGACGAGTGCTTCTGAGGTGAAATTGTTGCTTCCGGATGCATGGCTCAGTATCTACGAACTTCCCGGATTGATTTTCTACCAACATCTCTACAAAGAATATGGCGCGAAAGGTAACTATCCCAGCGCAGAAGACATACTCAAATCATATATTGACGCATACAGGAGACTGTTTTCTGACATCGAGGATGGAACATTTCTAGGCTGGGATGACACCAAATACAAACCTCTGTCACAAGACGTGTTACCTATTAAAATAAAGAAATACATCCAAAACGGGAATGGGGTTCAATCAGCATATTTTCATAAAAAAGCACGTGAACGAATAAAAGAGATGTGCGAACAGACACAAGCTGAATTAAATGGGTTTAAGTCAAAGATATCCAAGATGACCTCCAAAGACAATAAGTTCAAGAAAGGGCACTATGTTGACTTACGCCCAGGCTCCATATCTATGCGTCTATGCCGTGACATCCTGTTTTTCATGGAGATTCCTGAAGAGAAATCTGTCATAACCTCCGCAAACTTCAACTCTCTGCAAAGTGCTCTGGCTATGTCGGCAACAACCAATGACAAAGTTGATGAGATGCTTTCTCCGCTAAAGCATCCTTTTCTACAAGAAGCACTTAAAAAATATCACAACTTGAGCAACGGCAAGTATTTCAAGGTTTTTGATTTCTATAAAATCTATCTGGAGAAACGAGCCAACTACCTCGAATTGCTAAAAAAGATTAGTAGTGACCAACTAATCAAGCTGCCTTTCCTGCATTACTCCCGTATTCGCTGGAGAGACCGCAGTAACTCTTCCATAAAAGAACTCGCCGGCCGTTATGAACAGTTTGAACTGCCACGAAGCCTATTCACGCAGTATGCAAAGAAGATTCTTGTCGAGAATTGCGCACTATCATTAGAAGCAGAAACAGCCGAGCGAAAGTTAGGTATGAGCAATCTAGTAAATACTTATTTCCAAACGGTCATGAACGATACCACCCAAAAGTTTTATAGATGGCCACGGCATTACAGGGCATTTGACCTACTGGGAGGGAAAACTATCCGGAATCAAGTAGTCCACGAATTTATGACCCCTATACAATTGCAAAAGATGATGCGCGACAGAAAGAGTCTTAAACCAAATGGACTTATTCTCGACAAGGCAAAGAATGCAGTCAAACAGGAAAAAGGCAAGAAGAAAATCACGGACAAAGACCTTGCTAATCAAATTCTGCGCAAAGTATACAAGGAATATGACGAAAATGAACGTACAATACGCCGTTATGCAGTTCAGGACATGCTAATGTTCCTTATGGCCAAAGACATTTTGTTAGGGATTGACGGCATCGAAAAGGAAAGCCTCGACAAATTCAAACTGAAAGACATTCTGCCTAACAACAAGGAAACAATACTTGAACTCATGGTTCCTTTCAATGTCAGTCTCATCGTAAATGGAATCAATGTCACTATACATCAAGAAGAGAATATAAAAATCAAGCGTTTTGGAGAGTTCTATAGGTACAATAGCGACACTCGATTAAAATCTTTAATTCCATATCTTGTTAAGAATTTAGGAACCTGTGCTGGTGTTAGCATTGAAATTGACCGCGACAAGTTGGAGACAGAACTAAGCCAATATGACCTGAATCGTATAGAGGTCATGAAGCAAGTCCAATCATTGGAACAGAGCATCATTGCCGGTGCCGGAGGCAAGAATAACATAGACAAGACTTTGAGGGAGAATTTTAACAACCTGATAACGATACAGGGAAATATTCCGTATGAAAATCAGGGAAGAGTCCTGATAAATGTGCGCAATGCATTCTGCCACAACGAATATGCAAAAGACATAGACATTCCTGCCAACACACCGCTGCCTCAGGTGGCAGACGCAATTGTCAAATTATTTAAAACAGAAAAGCGCCGTAATAAACGCAAAGACAATTAAGCGTTCAGGCTAAGTTCTCGGGCGAATCGTCAGCAAATATCGGGATTTTTCGCGTGGCATTTGCTGACTTCGTATTCAATACACAAACCCGAACATCCAGATGGGGATGCTCTTTCCGGCGGCGTATTCGATGCCGTCCTTCACGATGTAGCCGGACTCGGCTTCCTTCAGCTGGCGACCTTTCTTGTTCTTGCCGCCGACCTCGAAGGTGATACCGTCGATTTCGAAATCGGAGATTTTGGAGGCATAGACAGAATAGCGGTCCTTCATCCACGAAAGGAACATCGTCTCTCGGATTGTTCCCTCATCGGCGTTTTCCGCTCCGAGAACATGGATTATGTTCGCGTTGCTAAGGTAGAGTTTCTCGATTTTCTGAAGCAGGCCGTCTCCGGCAGATTTTTCCCTGAGCGCATTGAATAGTCCGGATTTTTCCAGACATTCGACATAGTCCGGGAGAGTGTTGCGGCTAATGTCAAGGTCACGGGCAAGCGTGGCATAGTTAGGCTTGTACGGAACTGACATGGCAAGCATATACATCAGTTTCTTGAGTTTGACAGAGGCTGCCACGGTCATCTCCGCATATTTCGGGATGTCATCCTCCACGGTCGCATTGACGGCCTGTTTCAACTTCACGGGAAAATCCTCCTCGCTGAAATATGGATAGCACCCATACTGAAGGTAATCCCGATAGTACTTTATCGGGCGATGCGCGCCGTATGGAAAATCGACTTTGCCGACAAGGATGTCATCAAGCGACGATGTTCCGAGCGACCAGCCTTGAGAAATATTTAGATACTCCCGAAACGAAAGTATCGGCATCGTGTATTCCCGTGTCCTTCGGCTCAAGTCCGCTTTCCCTCCCTTCCTCAGGTCAAGGATTGAACTCCCGGAATAGACGACGCTGAGCATGGGAATTTGGTCATATATCATCTTTATCTCGGTGGACCAGCCGGGATATTTGTGAATTTCATCGATATAAAGCCGCCGCCCGCCTCTTTGAAAAAAGCTCAACGCAAGTTCATAGAGACGATGCCCCGCAAAATAGAAATCATCGGACTGCACATAAAGAGACTCGCCCGGATTGTCATACAGTTTTATATGCTGAAGCATCATCGTCGATTTTCCGACGCCCTTCTGTCCGAGAATGCCTATAAGTCTGTTCTTCCAGTTTATCGTGTCGTGGAATGAGCGGACATAACCGGTCGTGGTCATGTCGAGCTTAAGTTTATGAGTCTGAAGTAAACTATCCATATCCATCAGAGTTTTTACGATGCAAAGATAGTAATTTGCACCAAAAGTTGTGCATTTTTCATAAAAAACGCACTAAACTAAGTGCAGATTTATTACAAAAGTGCACCAAAAGCAGTGCGGCGCATTT
>DJSA01000014.1 GCA_002438905.1 Bacteroidales bacterium UBA6346 | reverse complement strand
CAAACCAGGTCTCGCCTTCCGCTGCATCGGTTGTGATGGTCCACCCGCAGTTCGCGGTGATTGCGAACGACAGTTCGGCCGCCTCAAACCCGGTCGAGAGTTCCTGTTTGTCAACACTGAGCTGAGGAACAAACTTTTCCTCTTCCTTTTCGCAGCCGGCAAGAACGACGAGCGCGGCTGCAAGAGCAAATAAAATCTTTTTCATAAAAATACTAAAAATTAAAACTATTATATTATGACAATCAAAAACATAATCCAATCGCAACAAGTCCGGCGTCCCGGTTTTCGCCCGAAAGGAAAAACGAGTGCCGGCAGGTTGTGCGGAGATATGCCGCAGTTCGAGAACCTATGGAACGCTGCACGCGGAAGCCCGCGTCGGCGAGGACAAGAGCGTCGTTCAGCCTCCCGTACATGCTCCCGTAATGCGCCGCGACCTTTGCCTCACAGCGTCCCTCCGGAAGAGCCAGACCGCCTCGGACGCTGCCGTGGCCTCCGGTCCCGAACTCCACTGCAACCACCCATTTTCCATGAATGAGCCACCTTCCGACAGCCCCCAGAGTGCCCCCGAGCCGGTCAAAGGAGAGGAAGCCTGAAGGGTAGCGGTAGGAGGAGTTCCAGTGAAGCCACTCTACGCGCCCCAGCAGAGACCAGTCCCGACCTCCGGAACGCCGCCATGTCAGCACAGCTCCGGCATCGGCGTCGGCCTTGAGCGAGCGGTACATCGGCATCGCGTAGAGAACATTATAAATGTTTCCCAACCCGTTGTCTATCACATTCTCGCGCCCGTCGGACAGCTCCGCGCCGCCGTCGGCGAAAACGCCCCATTCGAAGGAGTCAGAACCGCCCCTATACGCAAGGAAGGCATATCCCCGATGCCGCAGCATCCTCGTAATCGGCACCTTGTTCTGGTTGGCAAGTGTGCGGTTCACGTCAAACAGGGCATATCCCGCAAGCGCATAGAATCCGCCGAAATGCAGCGGCATCAGCGAGAGGGCGACGTCGCAGCCGGTCCCCCGGTAGCGCGTCGCGCAGTAGTCGCCCGATCCGGCGAAGCGCTCGAAATGGGTTCCCAGCCCCGTGAAATGCAGTTCGGAGGTGTTGGCTCCGCGCTCGTTCATGAAGCTGACCTCCTGAAACTGGCGGTAGAGGCGCAGGGAGGCGTCGGCATTGAGGCGGTAGCTGTCAAAGAGGCAGCCGGCAGAGAGGTCAAGATGAAAGTCAGAGACGACGCTGCGAGGACGCGGATCGACCTGCCGGTACTCGTGAAGGGCACGGTAGCCAGCGCCGACTCCCCAGTTGAAGCGATGGTGGCGCATCGCATAGCCGCCGTAGAACGAGTACTGCGAAGTGCGCAGGTCGCCTCCGAGAGAATCGGCCATCACGTATGGCGCGAGCAGCTCGTAGTCAGAGACGGAGTTCCAGCGGACATTGCGCTTCACCCCGTTGTAATAGTCGGCTCCGGCTACAGCCACGGAGCGGTCGTTCAGGACGACATGAGAGCGGACGTTGAACTCCCCCGTCATGGCGGCGTCGCCGAGAGGCTCAAGGACCGCCGAGCTTTCCTGCCGCCAGTTGAACCGCGCCTCGACCTCCGTCATGGAATGGCGGCGGGCGAAAAGCCGTGAGGCGGTGTTGTGCTCCGAAATTTCACGCCCCACGGTCTCAACAGGGGCATCCGTCTCAAACGAGCGCAGAGTCACAGAGAGCGAGTCGGACGCGGCACGAGACAGCTGACGGGCTGCCTGAGAACTGGCTGTCGGCGAGTAGCCATGGACAGAAGAAGCATAGACCGGCAGGGACAGTGTCGCAACTGCCGCCACAACCATTGATATGACACTCAAAAATCTCATTTCAGAACAGTCAGTTTGAGAACCATCTTCTCATTCTCCTCCAACAAAGCGACCGCCGACTCGTAGGTGTTGTTTCCGGCGTAGCGGACCTTAATCTTCGAGCCGTCGTCGAGAGTTGCCGTTCCGTCGAACGAGAGCATATACACTCCACGGGGAATCCTCAAGGTGCAGCGCCCGCCGACAAATGCCGGATAATCAAAGCTTTGCAGAGTGTTCACATTCCGGATGAACGTTCCCTTGAGACTGTTGTCAGCCGTCACGAGCACAGCCTTGGCTCCGTCCGGAAGCTCCGTTTCGAGCGTCAGCGAGGTGAAGAGCCCCGCGTCGTCATATTCCGTACATCCCGAAAACATCACAGCGCACAAGGCAGCCGCGAGAATACGCCGCAAATGTCCTGTCCCCATATTTTCAATCATCCGTCCCATCATATCATAATCATACCCATACACCAGATTATCCCGTCATATTCTGAAGTTCAGTTCCATTCCGAAGTAAGGCATCACCTCGCGACGTATTTCCACTCCCATCCTCGTTATGTACGACGGCGTATAGTCCAGAATCTTGTTGACGAACACGGCAATCGAAAGGCGGTCGCGCCAGAGTTTTTTCGTCACCTTCAGATTCACGTTCATGCTGAAGGGCACTCGGTTATAGAGGAAAATGGACTCGTCGCGCTCGGGCTTTATCATGAGGGAAAGCACTCCGTTCTTCAACGATTCATCCGTAAATTCGTGTGTCTCAAGGTTTTTGTCGATGTACGCGAGAGGATACGGGTTGCGCCACCCATTCTGATTTCCCGTGAACCACTGACATTGGAAGGAAGTCGAGAATATGAGTCCGAAACGGGGAATCTGGGTGTCGAAGGTGAAATTCGTGTTGAAGCTGTCCCTCAGATAGTTGTCGCTGTCCTCGTAAATTCCGACATATGGATATGTCTTGCCGGAGACGACCGCCGAAGGACGGTAATATTGCGGAAGCGAGTTCATGTACCTCGTGCGGAACCATGCGCCGTTCACAGTGAGCTTAGTCCTGAGAACATCGAGCCGCTTCGTCGCGAGGGTAAATTCGACTCCCTCCTTTTTCGTGCGGCTGCCGTTTGTGACGAACGTGTATGAAACGAGCAGAGTGTCAAGCTGATACGGCAGGTTTTCGAGGCTCGGAGGTCCGGCCAGCGCGTCCTTATCGACCGCGCTCTCGTCGTAGTCCTTATAAATCACGCGGGTGTAGTCGGAGCTGTTGTTGCGGAATCCGGAGGTCATGTCTTCCTGAAAATATGTCAGGGAGAACGACCAGCCGTTCCACTGCGCGTCCGTGCGGACCTCCCACTTGAAATTGCGTGCCGCAGAAAGGCCGTAGTTCGTGGGGTCTATCTTCTTGACGAACAGGTTTATACGACGCTTGCTCTCATCTGTCGGCCAATAGTTGAACTGTGTTATGTCGTTGTAAATCGGATTCGGGAAGAGCTGAGCCATGGTCGGGAGCTTGGTGTGCTGTCCGACTCCGGCGGAAACCGCCCACTTGAAAGGCTCGCCGCCGAGCGTGAACTCCGGGAAATTCAGGCGGAGGTTCAGCCTCGGGTCGAGATGAAGCCGGCCGTTGATTTCGTAGCGGCCTCCGAGCCCGAGCATCATCCCTGCACGCAGTCCGGCCATCGCCTCGATGCGGAAACGTCCCGCGTTCCAGGTGAAGCTGTCCTCCGCGTAGGCTGAGAGCTGATGGTTGGCAGGAATGAGGCTGAAGTTTCGCGGACGCACGTTCATGTCCGGAGAAAACGGCTTGAGAGGGTCGAAAATCACGCCCTTGCCGAAGTTCTTGTCAAGGTTCCACTCCAGCCCGAAGCGGAAGTCATTGTCCGTGTGTTCGGTGCCGGCGTAGCAGAGGGTCGAGGCCTTGATATAGGCGTAGAACGGCCGCCCGTCGACCTTCAGGGTCGCCCCGTATTTGTAAGGCACGGTCACGGCGTCGTGCTCGCCCTCGTCCAGCGAGGTTGAAAGGGGCACCGGGGAGGCAAGAACAACATATTTCCAACGGTCGATGAGGTCATATTCCCCCGTTGCGGAGACCGTGAGCGAGAATTTGCGGAAGAATCCGTTATCCTTGTTCCGGAGATTGAGTTCCCCGCCGGCTACGAAACGGTTGTATTTCGAGTCGTATGTCTCTATCGGGCCGCAGTCGCCGAAGTCGAGGTCCTTGTCCGCCTTGCGCGTGTCGAAGGAGCCGGTGTAGTCAAGGTTGCCGTTCATCGTGATTTGGAAACGGTCAAGTGAGAGGTTCTTGCCGACGCGGTAGCTGAAGGTGAAGCGGCGGTAGTTCTGGCGCGGGTTGCGCGGCTCGTTCTTCGAGTCGAGGACATTGAAATCGAGGTTCATAGTGAGTTTGTCGCGCTTTCCCCACTCGAAGCCCTTGCCGGTATAGAACAGCATGCTCTTCATGTCGGCCTTGAAGCGTGCCCTGAGGTCGCGCCCGCCATGACGGCGCTTGATTTTGACCATTCCGCTGGTGAGGTCTCCGTACTCGACGGAGGGGATGCCGCGGACAATCTCGACTGACTCGATGTCGTCGGTCGGGATGGTCCTCATGTCCGCTCCGGCATTGACGAAGGAACTGCCGTAGCTGCTCCAGACCGGAGTCGTCTGAAGATTGGCGTCGTTGTTCAGCGGGATGCCGTCGATGAGGAACTTCGTGCCGAGCGATGAGGTCGAGTAGTTGTCGTCGGAAAGCGATGCGGCGGCACGCAGGTTTATTGTCTGCGGAGCTCCGAGAATCGGGTCTTCGGCGCGTCCTCCGGGAAGCAGCTCAAGCAGGTCGGCGAAGCTGGATGGCTGGATGTGCTCTATGGCCTCCTCCCCTATCTTCGACGAGTTCACGACGCTGTGGGACTCGGTGGCGGTGACAACGGCCTCGTGCAGGTTGAAGTGCATCGCGGCGACATCGGCCGTGTCTGGCTTGGCCGCCGGCCAGGCATCCTTTGTTTCCTGAGCCGAAAGCGGCAAAGCGAAAAGGACAAGCACGAACAAGACTGACACCGCCCCATATTTGACGCCGGAAAATGACATAGACACTACTCTGATTTATTCTGCAAAGGTAGGTCTATGTCCGGCAGGCCGCAATTACAACATTTAGGTATATTGAAAAGCCGCCGTCACCAAATCTTGTGACGGCGGCAAAAGTCATTCAGCGTCCTGGGTGTAGGTCCGCAGCGCCAACTTCTTCACGATCATCACGAACCCGCCCGTAAGAATCAGGTTGAGCACAATCGTCAGCACGGAAATCAGCAGCAGCGGGCCTCCGAGACCATAGCTGATGGCGATGAAAATCACTCCGGCACCGACCTCGCCACGGGTGAACATTCCGATTGAAAGGGCAAGTCTCTCGCTGAACTTGCGGTCGCGGTAAAATGCGAGCGGCATAAGCTTTCCGATGTTCGAGAGCAGGGAGACGACGAGCACATGGACGGCAATCATTCCCCAGGACATCATCGGAAGCGATGCCGTCACAGAATCCGGGTTTGCCGCCTGCGAGTTCATGTCAATTCCGATGAACTGCGGCATACTCACGCCGACAAGGAACATGAAGAGATATGAAATCGCCGTCGCGACGTTCGTCTCCGTCTTCGACTCTATATGCTGCGGCTTCATGACCATTCCGAGGATGAACGCCGGAAGCAGGACCTCGATGTGTATGCCCTCGTGCATGCCGAGATAGTATTCGGAGACGTGATATATTCCCTGGGTGAACGCGATGACGATGACGGAATAGCCGAGAATTGCCTTCCAGTCCTGCCGCATCCCGTACTGCCCCATCTTCTTCCATCCAAAAACGAGGAGGAACATGACGATTGCGAGAATAACCGCCATCTGCCATTTCATTCCTATCATGAATATTTGAAGAGGAATCATTAGGAGTATGGTGTCGAGATCGTCGAAAATTGCAAGTACCTGTATTTTCCTGTACATCCAGCTCGACTTCAGCCTGAGGGCGGCAAGCATCGTGAAAAGTATGCCCGCGGAAGTCGGTGCGGCAAATCGGCTTATCAGGAGAGTCTCTTTCCACAGGTCGCCGCTCCCCCATTCACCCGACGGGAACAAGACAAAAATATAGTAGAGCGCGATAAGAATCCATGGCATCGCGGCGGCGACCATGGCGACGAAATAGTCGAGCGCATATGATTTCCATCGGGCCTTGTCAATTTCAAACTCGCGGCCGACGTTTATCATTATGAATGCGAGGCAGATGTAAAGGAAAATGTCGGTTACTATCTTAACGGAATGTACGGCATCTCCTGCAAAGAACGGAAGCGCCTGCGAAACGGCAAGCCCGACAAGGAGAAAGACAGAAAAAGAGAGTACTTTCTTCATCAATGATGTTTTGTATTAGTATTAGCCCATGAATGCCATTACATTTTGGGGCTGCAAATATACGAAATTGCCCCGTTTCCCGCAACAGCGTTCATCGGCCACGAAGGCCTCCGCTCAGATTCACGGGCAGGACGCACGAATGTCAACGAGGTACATGACCGATGAGATTGGAGAGATGAAGCGAAGAAATTTAAAGTTCTCTTATCTTGAAGATATTATAGGAGATACCTTCGTCGTCCGCGCTGTTGCCTTCGTGCCTCTTGAGAGCGCGCACCACACGGATAGTTACGGGAAGGGCGACTATCTCATAAACCGTCTTTAGGAAGACCTGCCAGAGCATCATCTTTGGAAGTTCGGTGGCCGGAATGACGCCGAGGAAGGCAATCGGGAAGAAAATGAGGCTGTCGAAGCCCTCGCCTGCCACAGTGCTGAGAATTGCACGCAAGGAAAAACGCTTCGCGCCGTCTCGGAGCTTCATCTTGCTCATTACGAATGCATTGGCGAACGAACCGACTATGAACGCGACAAATGACGCTCCGGCTATTCGTGGGGCAAGCCCGAAGATGGAGTGGAATCCGGCCTGGTTGTCCCAATAGGGAGCAGGAGGAATGATGTCGCACAAGGCACCCATCGCGACAACGAAAAAGTTCATCGCGAAGCCGGTCCAGATTAGCAGACGAGCCTTGCCGTAGCCCCACACCTCACACACACAATCGTTGATGATGTAGCTGACAGGGAAAACTAAAAGACCGCCGGTCAAAGAAATCGGTCCGACTGCGATTTGCTTTGTTTCGAGAAGGTTTGCCGTGATGAGACAGACACAGAAGAGGATGCTGAAAAGCAGGAACAGCACACTCACGTTTTTTTGTGAACGCATAAATCTTGTTTTTAGAGGTTTCAACTACTCCGGGTATATTCCCGCCCAGTAGCCATCATGGTGGTAAACCCCTGACAGCCCCGGGATAATATTTCAAAAGCGGCGCGAAGGTACGCATATTTTTTACTTTTTCAAATATTCATTAACTTCGCGACGCATTCACCGAATCCGGAGATATGATTACAGAAAAAACGGGATTTCGGGGATATACAGACATATATAATGATGGCATAGACATGGGAAAATTCAAATATTACGTGAAGTCAGCGAGGCTCCGCACATTGCCGCTGTCGCTTGCGGGAATAATAACGGGAATCGGACTCGCAGCGGCAGACTACCGGATTGGCTGGGAAACTGCCGCGCTAGTCGCGCTGACTGCCGTAAGCCTTCAAATTCTGTCAAACGTCTCGAACGAATACGGAGACTATCTCAGCGGCACAGACGGAGATGACAGGCAGGGACCGAACTACTCCAAGGGACATCTGAGCGACAGGGACTATCGTGGCATGATCGCGTTCTGGGCAGTGATGAGCTGCATCACCGGAGCCGGAATGATTTACTCTTCATACGGGACATTTTTCGAGCTGGAACCAATTATGCTGCTGCTGCTCGGGGCCTCAGCCATAATGGCGGCGATGCGCTACACTCTCGGGCGTCATCCCTACGGCTACAGCGGACACGGAGACATCGCCGTGTTCACCTTCTTCGGAATTGTTTCTGTGCTCGGGGCATACTTTGTCGTGGCGCACGAAATTCCGTCGTTCTACCTCCTGCTCCCGGCATCGGCAATAGGGCTGTTCAGCGTGGGGGTGCTGAACATCAACAATATTCGGGACATGAAGACGGACGCGGAGACAAGAGTGACCATCGCTATAAGGCTCGGTGAAAGAAATGCGAGAATATACCAGACGCTGCTGATTGCCGGAGGGTGGGCGCTGCTTCTTGGCTATGTCTTCGGATGCCGGATGTTCGACTGGCGGCACTGTCTCTTCCTTGCGACGCTTCCGCTCTATGTCATCCACATCATCGGAGTCTGGAAGCACTGGGACCATGCCCTTGACAAGTACCTCCCGATGCTCGTGATGGGAACTTTTGCCCTATCTGTGCTTCTTGCGGTCGGGTTCACGATGTATTTGTGGTAGCTTCAAGGCGCAAAGATCTCTCTCACTTCGTTCGAGATGACAGAATGGATTTCGAGAGGACAGAATGGGGTTCGAGAGGACAGAGCGGATTTCGCGATGATTCGCTTGGCGGTTGCTGAGGGATTACTTCTCGGCGACATACATACGGCAGATGCCAAACGTGAGAGGTGTATGCCTGACGGAACTGAAGCCGCAGGACGACAGGATGGCCTTGAAGCGCTTGGGAAGGGGGAAATTCAGGACAGAGGCCGGAAGATAGCGGTAGGCCGCCTTGTCGCCGCTGACCCTGCCGCCGATCCATGGCAGAATCTTCAGAAAATACAGCTTGTACAGCGCAAGAAGCAGCCTGTTCTGAGGCACGGAAAGCTCAAGAATCACCAGACGGCCACCCGGCTTGAGCACGCGGAGAATCTCACGCAGCCCCTGTTCCAAATGCTCAAAGTTCCTCACTCCGAACCCCACGCACACGCCGTCGAAGCTGTCATCGGCGAACTCCAGCGCCTCACAGTCTCCTTTCAGCAGCTCAATCCGGCCGTCGAGGCCGAGCCTCGCCACCTTCTCGCGCCCCCCGGCAAGCATTCCGTCCGAGAGGTCGATGCCCGTAATCCGCGCGTTCTTCGAGCGTCTCGCCACGGCAATCGAAAAGTCCCCCGTCCCGCAGGCGACATCAAGTATATGAAAATCAGCATCTTTCGGCAGAAGTTTCCGCACGGCGCGACGACGCCATATCTTGTCGATATTCAGCGAAAGTATATGGTTCAGAGCATCATATTCCGGAGCGATGCTGTCGAACATCTTCTCAACGGCTTCCTTTTTCGGCATATCACTGTGGTGTCACCGGGACAGTCGTCTGCCAACTTTGGCAGGGGCATCGGCAACGGCGGGACAAAGATAGCGTTTTTTCCGGCAAAGGCACAGACTTTGACGCGGGTATGAGCCGCATTTCCTTATGACAGTTTGTCAGTGGGATCTGCGCTACAAAAATTTCCTCGCTGTTTTCGTGGTATCGGGTTTTTTACGGTCTGACGAATTTCGGAACGAGACAATAGTAAATACAACAAGATAATATATGGAAAAGAAAGAAATTCCGGTGCTCCTGCTCACCGGCTATCTCGGAAGCGGCAAGACGACGCTCCTTAACAGAATTCTCGCAAATAAGAAAGGTATACGCTTCGCCGTGATTGTCAATGACATAGGAGAAGTCAACATTGACGCTGCACTCATCCAGAAAGGCGGAGTTGTCGGCAAGAAGGACGAAAGTCTCGTGGCTCTCCAGAACGGCTGTATATGCTGCACGCTCAAGTCCGACCTAATAGAGCAGATTTATGAAATCATGAGGATGCAGAAGTTCGACTACATCGTCATCGAGGCCAGCGGAATCTGCGAGCCGGAGCCCATCGCGAGGACAATATGCAGCATCCCGACCTTCGGAGGTCTCTACACGAAATACGGCATCTGCCGGCTCGACAACATCGTCACAGTCGTGGATGCGATGAGAATGCAGAGCGAGTTCGACTGCGGCGACACCCTCGTGATGAAGAATATCGATGAGGACGACATTGAAAACCTTGTAATCCAGCAGATTGAATTCTGCAACACGGTCCTTCTCAACAAGGCGTCGGAAGTTTCGCCGAAAGAACTTGAACGCATAAAGGCCATCATCCGCGAGCTTCAGCCGAAGGCGGAAATCATCGAATGCAACTACGCTGACGTGCCGCTTGAAAAGTTATTGAACACCCATCTTTTCGACTATAACGAGGTGTCCTCTTCGGCCGGCTGGGTCAAGGGCATAGAAGTCTCAGAGGAGGATGCCCACAAGTCGGAGCATGACGATGAGGATAAAGAGCACGACCATCACCACGATGATGACGAACACGAGCATCACCATCACGACGATGACGAAGACCATGATGACGATGAAGAGCACGACCATCACCACGAGGAAGTCGGAGGACATCATCATCACCATCATCACGACCATGAAGGCGGTGAGGTCGAGGAATACGGCATCGGCACCTTTGTCTATTGCCGCCGCCCGGCCTTCGACATGAACAAGTTCGACAATTTCGTGGCGAAGAAATGGCCTCGCAACATCATCCGAGCCAAGGGACTCTGCTACTTCAGCAACGACACCGACATGTCCTACCTCTTCGAGCAGGCAGGCCGTCAATTCCAGCTCAAGGCCGCCGGCAAGTGGTACGCCACCGCTCCAGAAGAAGACCTCAAGGAAATAGCCGCCCAAGATCCCGACTTCATGAAGGACTGGGACCCGAAGTACGGCGACCGTATGCAGAAACTCGTCTTCATCGGTCAGCACCTCGACAAGGAGCAGATCACCAAAGACCTCGACTTCTGCCTCGTCAGCGAGGAGTAAGGATATTTGAAGTCAGCCGTATTTCAGGCAGAACTATCCGCTTCCGAGCAACGTAAGACTTGTCGGCACGGCAGTGGCGATATGTGCCTGTAAGTCCGAGGCTGTAACTCGGTATATTCTCGGAAGTCGCGAGTGCGGGAAACGGTTGAAATACAAATCGTTGCTGACATACCATTTTCGGGAGACAATATGATAGTTCTGCGGAAGCCCCCTTTCGATGCGCGGAGCCATGGCCTCGGAACACACCGTTATTCCTTCTGTTCCGTCCGGAAATTTCGAGACGCAGATGCAGTGCCACCGTTCACGCGCCATTCTCGGCGGCGTGGCCTCAGGCGAAGTCTTGTGGGAAACGGTGATGTGGCGGTCATATTTCCGGTTGATTTCATCCATTATGCCGCGAAAGACAACTCCGTGCGTCGATGTGTCCCGGAGGTTGTTCAGTGCGATGTGATAATGTATCATTTCGTGGATGATGACATCGTCCCACTCGTTCTCCGGCAAGTCAAACTCGGAACTCAGCCTGATCTGAAAATCGACGTTCCGCAGATGCCCGAAAATCCGCCGCTCCCGCCTGTAGCGCACCTTCCCGAGAAAGGTGGTCGCCCTCGTGAGCGCAATCGGAACATCGGGCAGTGCGCCGCTGAAGCAAAGCGCGTTGAAGTGCGCGAACCGCTGCGCGGCGTATGTAATTGTCATTTTCATGATGCGAAAATAGACGTATTTTCGGTCTTGTCAAAATCCGGTTCTCGAAGAAGTGCCGACTGCGAGCCGGCACCCGTCATTCTGCCGGGGTAACGCTCTCAATCCTGAGACTGAATATTCCTGACGGTGCGTGAACTTCCACAACATCACCCGACTTATTGCCCATCAGAGCCGCGCCTATCGGTGACTTGCAGGAAATCTTGCCATTGGGGAGATCCATCTCATGAGGGCTGACAATGGTGTATGTCATCCTCGCGCCGGAGGCAAGGTTCGTGAACTCGACTTTGCTCAGAAGCGAAATCCTGTCCTTCGGCAGGGCATTGGTGTCGATGATCCGCGAATACTGCAGCAGTCTCTGAAGGAAACGTATCCTGCCAATGGCCTTGCCCTGTTCCCTTCGCGCCGCACGATATCCGGCATTTTCGCTCAAGTCACCCTGTGCGCGGGCCTCGGACAGATCATCCTTAATCCGCGGATATTCGACATTTATAAGATTGTTGAGTTCCGCAACAATTTCGTCGTGACGCTCCTTTGAAATATATTCCATAACCCCGGTATTGAACCGCTTCAACTACAATAACTCACCCTCCATATATGGTTTTTGTTTATGACATTCCCCGAGAATCAAGGAGTCAAATCGCCTGTCGACGTCAAAAGCTTACAGGCCAAATGGGCTGAAGAAATTGTTGCCCTTGTCATCCACAAGGATGAATGCAGGAAAGTTCTCCACGCGGATTTTCCAGACGGCCTCCATTCCGAGTTCAGGAAACTCGACGCACTCGATGCTCTTGATGTTGTTCTGGGCAAGAATTGCGGCCGGGCCTCCGATTGAGCCGAGGTAGAATCCTCCGTGCTTCTTGCAGGCATCCGTAACAACCTGGCTCCTGTTGCCTTTCGCAAGCATGATGAGAGAGCCTCCTTTCTCCTGGAACTCATCGACATACGGATCCATGCGGCCTGCGGTCGTAGGGCCGAGGGAGCCGCATGGCATTCCGGCCGGAGTCTTGGCAGGACCGGCGTAGAAAACCGGGTGATCCTTGAGATACTGCGGCATAGGCTCGCCCGCGTCAAGCCGTGCCTTGATTTTCGCATGGGCGATGTCTCGGGCGACGATGATGGTTCCGTTGAGGCTGAGACGGGTCGACACCGGATATTTCGTGAGATCGGCAAGAATCTCCGGCATAGGCCTGTCGAGATCAATCTTCACCGCATCGCCCTCTCCGGCATTGCGGAGTTCCGAAGGGATGAGCTCATAAGGCTTATCGTCCATTTTCTCAATCCAAATGCCGTCAGCATTAATCTTCGCCTTGATGTTGCGGT
>DJSA01000153.1 GCA_002438905.1 Bacteroidales bacterium UBA6346 | reverse complement strand
AGAGTACACTGCCAAGGCCTTGTCAAAACTGAACAATGCCCTTGGTGGCGATGTTTGTGGATATGTTGCCAGTCGGCTTCACATGAGCACCAATGAACTTTGCGATGCTTTGGCCGCAGAGCAGATCGATGGCGTCGCGCTGGCGATGTACAACATAGAAAAAAGGTCGCAGTCGGTGATCATCGGAGATCAGACTGGCATCGGTAAAGGCCGCCAGGCCGCCGCGATGATCCGCTATGGATTATTGTCAGGCTATATTCCTGTTTTCTTTACAGATCGATATACGCTGTTCAGTGACATGTACCGGGACTGCAAGGTTCTTGGTATTAAGGACGCGCGCCCTTTGGTGGTGAACTCCGGTGCGTCTGTTGTTGATTTCGATAACATTATTAAAGAAAAAGAGCCAGACACCTATGACGAGATTTGGTCTCCTGCTGAAGACGATTCCGAAAAGTTCGAGGCGGAACTCATGAAGCGCTATCAAAATCAATATGAAGTGGTTTTCAGGGCTCCTAAAAAGAATATTCTTCAGGAAATATTCAAAAAAGGCGACATCCCCTCGGAATCGTATGATTACCTTATGGTCACATATTCTCAACTGAAAGATGCCAGGCGGGATATGACCAGGCTTGACTTTCTTCGGTTGCTGTGTAAGAATAACCGGGTGCTTTTCATTTTTGACGAAGCCCACAGAAGCAGCAGTGTGAGCGCTGGCAAGATATCCGTAATCACCCAGGGCATCAATATGATCCTTTCAGAGACTCCGCAGACGCAGTGCGTGTTTCTTTCCGCCACTTTCGCCAAACGTCCAGAAAGCCTCATAACATTCATGAGCTGTACGGCCTTGGCTGCATTGGCAACAGAAGATACTCTAGAAAAGGCATTGCATAGTGGAGGTGTGCCGATGCAGGAATATGTCTCGTCCTGTCTGGCCGCGGAAGGTCAAATGATCAGAAGAGAACACTCCGCTGTGGGTTTGCCTACCCCAGTATATACCTATCTTGATGACGATCTTGTGGTGCATGGTGAATTGTTTGACAAGGTTATGTTCTTCTTCAGGGAAATAGTCAAGTTGTCATCCATGGTCCATACATTGGTTGGTCAGGCTCAGATGAATGGCTTGCTGTCAGATTTCAAGTGCTATCCGGCAAGAGCCCAGCTCTTCTATGTAAACAAGGTGCTGTTGCTTTCCCTTAAGGCGCAGAAAGTGGCGCAGGTTGCCATAGAAGATGTAAGACAAGGTAAATCCGTGGTCATCGGGATGAGCGACACCCTTGAGTGTGTTCTTCAGGATGTGGTGGTGAATGAGGATGGTACAGTCCGTGGTGACATATCGGCTTTGTTGCTGCGATTGTTGAATAAGACAGTTCGTGGTACGGGAGTGTCTGGTTATGGTGGCAAACCTGTTTTTGACATCATTGATGAATCTGGAGACGATGATATTCCTTCGTTAAGCTCCGCTGCGGATTTGGTCAGAGATTACTATGAATATATCGAAAATGGCATAATGGAAGAGGTCTTTCATCTACCTATGTCTCCTATTGACGTGATCCGTCAACTTATAACAGAGGAAAAGTTCATCGCTCCCGATGGAGAATATATCAATATCCGTTTTGAGGAATGCACCGGTCGCGCGCATCAATTGGAATATCTCTCACCTGAGGGTAACGATGATTTTGTCAATGCAGTGACAAAGCCCCGCAGGAAGCGTCCTTCCAACCACATATTCAATGACTTCCAGAACAATAAACTGGATGTGATACTCATCAACACCTGTGGAGCCATCGGGGCCAGCGCACATGCTGTTACTACAGCTGTGGTTCCGGAAGACCAAGTCCGTCAGCGCAAGATGCTTATAGTACAGGATGACCTTGATGTGAACATTGACTTGCAGAAACGAGGACGTATCAATCGTACGGGTCAGAGGATGGATTTGCCTCCATTGTACGAATATATCATTACCGCCATTCCGTCAGAGAAACGTCTCAACATGATGCTTAGGGCAAAATTGCGTTCTTTGAGCGCAAACACCGCAGCATGGCAGGACCAGGATAAGGACCAGGCTGATTTTATTGACATCAGCAACAAGTATGGCAATGAGGTGGCCACTGAATATATAAGTGAGCATCCTGAGTTGGCGTTGGTCCTTGATTTGAAAGGCCAAGTGACCGCGAGCAGACTGCTTGCGAGGATCGCTATGCTAAGCGTTGCGGCACAGCAGGATATCGTGGATGATCTGATGGCTGCATATACGACTCTGGAAGCGGAACTGCGTCGTGTCAACCAATGGGATTTGGAACGAGAGTTCCGCGATTTTGAAGCAGAGTTTGTCCGGGAAGAACTGTTCACGACAGCAAAGGCGGAAACCAAACTTGGCGGCTGCTCATACCTGACCACTTATAAATGTCGGCAAAAGACGTTCCCGTATGCCTATGAGGTGCTGACCGGACTTTGTGAGGAGGCAAAGAAAGATTACGGGGAACCTTATGGAGAGAATCCAACATTGCGTAAACAGGTAAGGGATTACTATTTACATCGTAATAGGTGTGTGCGCGAACAATTCAGGGAGCGCCGTTCCCTGTTGTTCAGCGGTGCTAAACGCACACTGTCTAATTACTGCAATGATGAAGAATTGTCGGAAACTTGGCTGCAAAAAGCATGTATCCCATTTGATGAGTGGTCTCCTGCATATTTTGAGGAAGTTGATGAGCAAAAGAAGGCAAAGCAGCTCATGCGCAAGTTGATTTCTTTCTCGAATGAATATAACCACCTGATTGATCGTGAAAAGAAGGAGATAAAGAGATACTCGGCAGAGAAAAGAAGACTTATAGAGATTCTGTCAAAGGCGGAAATCGGCAAGGGGTACGATAATATCAGCGCGCAACTAGCCAGTGAAGAAAGCCCAGGCAGGGTCATCGCGGTATTGAGGGATATCCGTTTCGGTAAAGACGACAGGAACAGGTTCTTGCCGAGCCGTGTCGAGTTTGTATTTGCCCTCACAGCTGTACGTACAGAAATACGTATCAACATGGTTCACAACAATAAGTGGAGTAACTATGAGCGCCTTCAGGGAATCCTTGATTCACGGTCGTGGCAGCCGGACTCCAAGGTTTGGGACTCTGAGATAGCATTGAACAACAACAAGATAGTGGAACGTAAGATCATCACAGGCAACATCCTTGGAGCGTATGTTCATCCGGCCATCGCGGAGCTCAAGCCCCGCTTCATATCATTTTCATTAAAGGGAGAAAAGGCTCGGACACAAATAGGTTTGCTGCTGCCGATGGATGAATCGAAAATCCGTGA
>DJSA01000152.1 GCA_002438905.1 Bacteroidales bacterium UBA6346 | reverse complement strand
TTTTTTAGTGAATCTCTTTTAAGGTTTGCGTCAACAACTCTTTGAGGTTGTCGCCCTGCGGGTAGTGAACAGCCTGCATTCCGTTGTTGAGGGCGGCTTCAACGTTGATGGGGGAGTCATCGATGAAGAGCATCTCGGATGGCAGAACCGGAGAGTCGGGTGTGCCGGAGAGACGCTGAATTTCGCTGATGGCCTCCTGATAGATGGCATCGCCCGGCTTTAGTTTGTGCATCTCGAAAGACAGGAACGCTTTCTTGAAGACACTGTCAATCGGGAGCCCCTTGCGCTCGAACTCCTCGACGGCGAACGGCCAAGTCATCGCGTTGTTGTTGCTCAGAAGATAGAGATCATATTTCTGGCTCAACTCCTTGAGCAGCGGCACCTTATAGTCCGCCATACCGATGAGGAACGGACGGAAGGCCTCCCGCACATCCTCCCGAGTCTTGCCGGGAGCGGACATAGCGAGAACGCCGTCATAGAATTGGTCCGCAGTTATGTTTCCGGCCTCAAGTTCCATGAAAAGCCCCTTCTGGTGACATGGGCCGACAAACTCGTCAACCCGCTCGAAGCCAAGTCTCTCCCTGCAGGATTTGTAACATGCGTCCAAGTCGAGATCTAGGAGTACTCCTCCAAGATCAAAGACAATCACTTTTATCATAATGACTAATAATTAATTACACAAATGGCTCTGCTATACCGCATCCTTGGTGGAAGGCTCCGGAGGGATTGCTCGGTGTCAATGCGCGACAAAGATACTCAAAAATAACTCAAGTTGTGCCCTTCAAAACTTTTGCATATATTGAAAAAATATTCCTATATTTGCAGTCCGTTCCGCTTGAGGAAAGGAAAAGCGGGTGTAGCTCAGTGGTAGAGCATCGGCTTCCCAAGCCGAGGGCCACGAGTTCGACTCTCGCCACCCGCTCTGAAAAATTGATTGACAAATGACTATGTCAAGGGAGATAAATCCTCGAAGATTCGCGCATCGCGTGCCGTTGTCTTCGGGGATTTTTTCTTTTGAAAGCATCTTTGAGGATATGAAAATCTGATGAATAATTTATATAATATAATGTATATCAATATGAAACGTTTATTTCTCATTGCGGCGACGTTGATTGCCGCGCTCGTTTCATCCTCCTGCGCAAAAGAGTATGAGACAGTGAAAGGCGATCCGATGCACACGCGGATCTACACGCTCGACAATGGCCTGAAGGTCTATATGAGCGTCAACAAGGAAACTCCGAGAATCCAGACCTACATCGCCGTGAAGGTCGGAGGAAAGAACGACCCGGCGGAGACCACCGGTCTTGCTCATTATTTTGAGCACCTCATGTTCAAGGGCACCGAGCAGTTCGGAACGAGCGACTATGCGGAAGAAAAGCCTATGCTCGATGAAATTGAGAACCTTTTCGAGGTTTACAGAAAGACCATCGACGAGGCGGAGAGAGCGGCGATCTATCACAAGATAGACTCCATCAGCTATGAAGCATCGAAGATTGCGATTCCTAACGAATATGACAAGCTCATGTCAATGATCGGAGCTGACGGGACAAATGCGTTCACCTCGACCGATGAGACCGTGTATGTGGAGAATATTCCGTCCAACCAGATTGAGAATTGGGCGAAGATTCAGGCCGATCGTTTCCAGCATCCGGTAATCCGCGGATTCCACACGGAACTTGAGACGATTTACGAGGAGAAGAACATGTCCCTCACGAAGGACAACCGCAAGATGTACGAGGCTGTCCTTGCAGCGCTTTTCCCTCATCATCCTTACGGAACACAGACGGTTCTCGGTACTCAGGAGCATCTGAAGAATCCGTCAATCACCAATGTGAAGGCTTATCACAAGACGTGGTATGTGCCGAACAACATGGCAATCTGCCTCTCCGGAGATTTTGATCCGGACGAGATGATGTCTATAATAAAGGAGTATTTCGGTGGAATGAAGCCGAACCCTGAGCTTCCGAAGCTTGAGTTTGAGCCTGAGGCAGCGATTACGGCTCCGGAAGTTCGTGATGTCTATGGACTTGAGTCGGAGTATGTCTACCTTGCCTGGAGACTGCCGGCTGCCGCTGACAAGTCAAACGATGTCGCGGAGATTGCGTCGTCGATAGTCTATAACGGCAAGGCAGGAATGCTCGACCTGAACGTGAACCAGCAGCAGAAGGTGCTCGCCTCATACGGATTCAGCAACAATATGCCGGACTACGGAATGTTTCTGATGGTCGGTTATCCTAAACAGGGACAGACACTTGAACAGGTTCGTGAGGTGCTTCTCGAACAGGTCGCGAAGCTTCGCGCGGGTGACTTTGACGAGGAACTAATCAAGGCATCTGTCAACAATTTCAGGAAGGACTACATGGCGGGTCTTGAGGACAACGACCAGAGGGCTATGAGCTATGTCAACGCATTCATTGACGGTGAGGACTGGGCAGACTGCGTGGCCAAGATTGACCGCTGTTCTAAAGTGACAAAGGAAGACGTCGTTGCTTGGGCTAACGAATATCTCGGTGCTGACAACTACGTGGTAATTAACAAGAGACAGGGCGAAGACAAGACCGTGAAGAAGATCTCCGCTCCGAAGATTACACCTATCGTCACAAACCGCGACCGTCAGTCCGAGTTCCTCACTGAGATTCAGAACACGGAAGTCAAGCCGATTGAGCCAGTGTTCGTGAACTTCGACAAGGAAATGTCAAAGTTTGCGGTGGCTGACGGAATGGAAGTTCTCTATAAAAAGAACGAAACTAACGGCCTGTTCAACCTCGAATATGTATTCGACATCAACCGTGAGCAGGATCCTGAACTTTCGTTTGCGCTGAACTATCTTTCCTACCTCGGCACGGCAACCAAGAGTCACGACGAGATTGCGAAGGAACTCTATGACCTCGCGGCAGATTATAATGTGTACGTCGGAAACACAAGAACATACGTCACAATGGAAGGACTCGGGGACTCGATGAAAGACGTGATGGCAATCGTTGAGGACGTGATTTACAATGCGCAGGGCGACGAGACGATTCTTGAAGGTCTCAAGGCCGACATGCTCAAGGATAGGGCTGATAGCAAGCTCAACCAGCAGAGCTGTTTCCGTGCCCTTCAGAGGTACACCCAGCTCGGGGGAGATGCCATACGCCGCAGCACTCTCTCCAACGAGAGGATTCTTTCCCTTACCTCGGACGAGTTGCTTGCCAAGGTCCGCGGACTTTTCGACAAAAAGCATGAGGTCGTCTACTATGGTCCGGCATCCGAGAAATCCCTCAAAGATGCTCTTGCCGAAGTGCATATCATAAAAGGTAAGTCCCTTGAAGACACCGGCATCCAATGGCCAGTCTATCAGACGACAGCCGACAATTCCGTAGTGATGGCTCAATATGATGCAAAACAGCTCTACTACATCCAGTATTCATGCGATGGACGCAGTTACAATCCGGCTTCTGAGGCTGGAATCGACCTCTACAACAGCTACTTCGGCGGTGGAATGAACAGCATCGTGTTCCAGGAGATGCGAGAGGCGCGCGGTCTTGCATATTCGGCATGGGCATCGCTGATTTCTCCATACTACCGTGACGGCAAGTACTACTACATGGCATTCATCGCCACCCAGAACGACAAGATGAAACAGGCTGTCGAGGCATTCGATGCCATCATCAACAATCTTCCGGAGTCCGAGGCCGCGTTCAAGATTGCGAAGGAGTCGCTCATCGCGAATCTGCGCACCTCCCGGACAATCGGCATGGGCGTTCTGAACAGCTACATCAACTGCCGTGACCTCGGCCTTTCCGAGCCTCTCGACAAGGAAATCTTCGAGGCACTTCAGAACATGACCCTCAAAGATGTTAATGAAGTTCAGACAGAGTGGGTGAAGGACCGCCACTATACCTACGCCATCCTCGGTGACATAAGGGATCTTGACACAGAATTCCTTAGCACTCTAGGACCGGTCAAGACAGTTTCACTTGAGGAAATTTTTGGCTACTAGGCGGGGGGGGGAAATTTCGCAAATTTGCGGAGCATTTCGCTGAGGCGAGGTGCTCCGCTTTATGTATGGAAAACTTCAAAAACGATTAAATTTGACAAAAAATTAAGAATATTGGGAAAAATTACTAAATTTGCCCTTGTTTGACCTATTGAACCATTTAACCGAAACTTTGTCCTGGAAAGGACTGAAAAACGAAAAAATCTGCAAGTGAGAGGAGCTGAACGATATGTGGTGGCGGTCATTATGACCATGCTCCTGGCGTCATTCGCGCTTCCGGCCCAATCGAATTTGGGCGGGCGTTTGGGCGTTGCTGAATCTGACCGAGTGTCCGGGATTGACCGATGGGCGTTCCGGGTAAATGCTTTGGAGCTTCTCTGTACCGTACCGAATGTAAATGCCGAATTTGATTTGTCCTCCTCTCCATATAATAGAATATCGTTAGGACTCACGTTGAAATACAATTGGAACACGTGGCACAATACCCCGCCGGAACTTGTCTTCAACATGTTTGAACTGCGTCCGGAATTTCGTCGGTGGTTTCGTTTGAAGCCCAAGGAAAATTCTGCGCCCAAAGAGAGAGTGTTTTTTCTCGGGGCCTACGTCCAAGGAGGTACATATTCAATAAAACCGGGAACCTACGGCATTCAGGGCCCGCTTTTCGGTGCAGGAGCCATTTTCGGATATGACATTCCTCTGTACGTCTACCGGCGTTTTGTGATTGATTTTGAACTCGGCGTGGCGGTCGGGCTGGGCGTGACATCATACGATTCGTTTACGATGAACCGCAGCGGCTCCGACTATGCCGTTGTCTCGGAGCGTTCCCAGGGCATGCACCTCTGCCCGTTTCCCATTGTTTCGGAATTAAAGGCATGCTTCGTGTTCAGG
Source organism: Bacteroidales bacterium UBA6346 (assembly GCA_002438905.1). Lineage (GTDB taxonomy): Bacteria > Bacteroidota > Bacteroidia > Bacteroidales > UBA932 > Cryptobacteroides. The sequence goes on along the minus strand of DJSA01000152.1, from coordinate 10,888 downwards.
ACGATGTCAATCAAGGACAAATACAAGAAAGTTGATGCCCAGAAGATGATTTTGAAGCAGGAAAGAGAGGATGCAAGACGGGCAGCGAAAGAAAAGCGTGACGAGGAGCGAAGGTTGAGGAAAGAGGCGCATGCGGCAAAGAAAAGAGGTTCGGCTGTGAAAGATGAGGGAGGGAAGGGAGAATGAAAAAGGTATTGTCTGCACTTGTCTTTTGCTCGGTTGTTTCGTCTTGCGTGATGCTTGATTTGAAGACTGCGGAAATTTCTGATGCCTCGAAGATTGCTTTTGCTCTCGAATGGGATGCCATTGCCGGTGAGGGACGTCCTGATACGGTCTTCGTTGACATAAATCGTGTGCCGGATGTGATTCGCTATGCCTTCGAGCTTGATGCTTCGGGGAATTATCTGCCGGACAATGACCATGACAGTTCCGCCGTTTATGGGGATTATATCATGCTTGCCTACACCCGTGACCGTGACAATTATAATTTCTCGGGACTTGATACTTTCATTTCTGACCCTAAGGTTTCCATGCTGGACTTCAAGGCGAGCCTGAAAGACTTGCCGGAGGATGAGCTGGAAGAACTTAGACAGGGCTCCAGGCTTGATTTTAATGCTGCCTACCGTTTTGTCCGCCATTCAGTTCCGCTCTGGTGCGCTTCTCAGAAAGGGAACGTCTCGGACACTCAGGACAATGCATTCAACTTTGCCATGCATCCAATGCTCCAGGACATAACTTTCGTTGTTAATCTTGAGACAGAAACCGGAGTTGACATCGTTTCCGTCGTCGCGGAGATTTCGGGGGTTCCGGCAGGTTTCAGCCTGCTGACGGGAGCAGTTGATATGGATGACATGGCGCGGGTGATTTTCAGGATGTCACCATCGGGAGGGCACTATGAGGGTACGGCCGGCATACCCGGCCTTTTCCCATCGGAGAACGTCAGCTTGTACACTGGTCCGGGCATTATGCGTCTTGCCGTGACGGCGGAAAAGGATGGCGTGCGGAAAGTGCTGCGCCCGGCGATGAATATCGGCAACCTGATAACATCGGCTTCGCTTATGGAGCGCATACCCGGTACTGATGGTTACAGAATTTCCCGCCGTTCCGCCGTTCTTGAGGTTGCGGAGCCGCTGACGATAGGAGCAGGGAGTTTCAGCTCGTCTGGCTCAGGTTCAGGCAGCGTTGAGGGGTGGTTTGACAGTGATAGTATAGATATAGAGATATAGTTTGAAAAAGTATGTGCTCATATTGCTTTCTATGCTTATGCTGATCGCTTGTACCGACAACTCGTGGCGCGGGCTGTTGGATAGCGACTATGATGATTATGACGATGGCCTTCGTGTTCCCGTCATGATCGGAATGGGAGACGGCGTCTCGTACACAAAGGGAAGCGGAGCTGTGGACGGCAATGACGGACGTCCATGGAAAGATGTGGACGTCTATGTCTATGCTTTTAGAAAGGATGCCCCATTTACCGCTACAGCGGTTTCAGGAGAAGATTGTCTTGTTGACGGATCTGTTGACGACTCTGGAAACCTGGCTGGCCGTAGAGCGGCTTACAGCGGCACGGACGAATATCTCGCTTGGGCTGACTCTGGCAATGATGTCTACTATCCGAGCGGTAAGACGGCCTATGACTTTTATGCCTATTACATTGATGCTCCTAATGTTTCTAGTGGCCCGGTCGTGCGTTCACGTGACAAGATTAGTTTTCCCGTGGTCATTGACGGATGCACGGATCTTATGACTGGAACTGCCAGAATTTCAGATGCTGTGCTTGCAAACTCGCATTTTTCCGATACGGAGATCGAGATGCTGAGGAAATATGCCTTCAGTTCATACACAGCGAAGCGCGGAATTACGCCTATGCTGGAGTTTCGTCATCATCTGACACGGCTACGCTTCGAGATGTACCCTGCCGGAGATATGTCGAATACGGTGATAATCAATTCTATAAGAGTAAAGACTAAGACTTCCGGAGATTTCATAGTTGTCAGTCGCGACGATGCAGGCACCGGCGTTGATTTTTCTTCTACAAAGGTCTTGAACTGGCTCGACCTCGCTGAGGCAGACGGAAGTCCGTTGAAACAGGATGTCTACCACACTGACTATCACGGGGATTTCAGCGATGCCCTCTACGAGCGCCCGCATATTCAGGTCGGAGGTTCATTGCTTTTGGCGCCTGACACAGAATATGAGATAGAACTTGGTCTTAAAGAAGAGAAGTGGAACACACATACCGGCAGGACATCGTTCCGGCTCAGCAGAGGCGGAGGCTTCGAGGCTGGGCATCAGTATGTTGTGAGGTTGGGCATATATGGAATGATGGATGTCCGTCCCGCTGTGGAGATTGAGGCGTGGGGAACGGGAGGACGCATCACCGTGGATGAGGAGGATAAATACCGATAATCAAAAACATATATTTATTAACAAAAATCATTTTATAAACCTTAAACACAAATGGTTATGAAAAAGTATCATTTATTTGCAGCAGCGGTTGCCATTGCATCTTTGGCAGCTTGCTCAAAGTCGTCTGTGACGCCAGTTGAAACTGTAGAAGACGGTCCTGTTGCTGTGCAGTTCGGAATCGGATCACCGCTGGATGTCCGCGTGAAGTCTGTTGGCTCTGTCGGTGGATCAGATGAAAAGAGCAATGTCTGGAACGGTCAGGAACTCAAAATCTATGGATTTGAAAGAACAGTGACTGACTTTACTACTACTGCGTTCATCGACAATGTTTCCGCAACAGCTCCAGCTGGCGTACCAAAGGGTGTACTCTCTGTGACTAATGCGGCTGCAGCCGATGAGCCGTTCTACTACGCTTCAGGTATCAATTATGACTTCTATGGCTATTTCACTGATGGTGCCGAAACGAGTGCGCCAGTTAAGACGGAAACGGAAATATCTGTCCCATTCACCATCGACGGCTCCCAAGATCTGATGATTGCCAAGGCTGACCAGCAGACCGACATCGATGCAGCCAAAGCTACCGACAAGGTTACAGCGGAGCGTGCTTACAGTGCATACGCAGCACGTCGCGGTGTGCAGCCGACTCTTTCTTTCAAGCATCTGCTCTCAAGGTTCACTTTCAAGATTGTCGCAGGTTCAGAGTCTGCCAACCTCATCAGCGTCAACAAAATTTCGCTTAAGTCCAAGACTACTGGCAGCATTGTTGTCGTCGGAGAGAATAGAGGTCTTCGTCTTCCTACCGAAAGCGCTGAAACACCCGCTGAAACACCCGTGGAACTCTTCCTTCAGCAGCGCGGTGAAAGCGGTGCCATGGAAGAACTTCTTTCTGTCAAGACAGATGCATACACAGAAGCTCGTGACAATGCCGTTTCTGTTGGCGAGAGCCTTATGGTCATTCCAGGCGAGGAGTATGAGCTTACTATTTATATGAGCAAGGATAATTCGCAAACTACAGTAGACCCTTATAAGACGACTATCAGTATCGCGAAAATCAAAGGTGCTCCTGAAGGCGCTACTGCGTTTGAGGCAGGCTACTCATATGAGGTTACGGCTGTCATCTACGGACTTGAAACTGTTGATATCACGGCTGCACTTGAGCCTTGGAAGAATGGTGGCAGCACGACCCTCGATCCAGATGAGGAATAGTCTGAACAGTTTCAAAAATCGATAGTCATGAAAAGACTGATATATATTTCGTTGCTCGTCCTTGCCGTTTCGTGCGGCAAGGCGGCTTCGGTGTCGGATGACAATGCTTGGGTGAATGACGAGGCGCAGAGAGTCCCAGTGCTTTTCGGTGCATCGAAGGCTGATGTCGCACAGTCAAAGGCCATCAGGGATGGTCTGATTTCTGGGAGTGTGATGAACAATCTTGACGTTGGAGTCATCGGGGTGGCTGAAAAGAACGTGGAGAATTCTGGGACTGTCACTTGGGGAACGGAAACAGAGGGCACAGTGCTCATCGACAACCGCAAGGTGACGACAAATGAAACCGGAGCCATCAAAATCTCTCCGGCTGTTTACTATCCGTACAGGAATCAGTATGCCTACACATTCTACAGCTACTATCCTTACAACAACGCCAGTGGTGAGACCGCCTCACTGGCCGACGGTGCCTACAGCATCACCTACGATCTCGGAAAGACGGACATTCTCTGGGCAAAATCCGCAGCGACAGAATATAATGGCATTTCTGGCTTTAATGCTGCATACTGCCGTGCCGTGAAGAAGGCAGGACTTGAGTCGGAGTACTTTCCTAAGTTGGAGTACAGCCACCTTCTCACTGCTCTCGTTTTCCGCGTTAAGGGTAAGGACAGCAGCATTGAGAATTATAGCGTGAGGGTGAAAGGCATCCAGCTTACGGATACCTACACTTCGGCAAAGCTCTGCATCGCTGATAACGAGGCCGGAAAGTCTGGTGTCTTGACGGGCATCGGAAATGGCAAGATCGGACGTTCTGACCTTGACGTTAAGCCGATAGCCAAGGAGACTGATGCATGCACGATTATGGCTATGCCAGCCAAAAGTTATAATGTGGAACTGACCATTTCCATCATTGGGGAACAGGAATCAACTATCCCTCTGACGATCGGAAGTGACTCTACCGAGTACATGGCCGGTTATATCTATTATTTCACGGTGACTGTAAACACTCCTGAAGCAGTCACCATTGTCGGGACCGAACTGAAGGAGTGGACTCCGGGAGAAAATCCGACACTGGGTACCGAAATCTAAGTTGAAACAGACAGGAAAAAATATTGTTGTTACGGTTGCGCTGCTCGTTGCCCTATGGGGCTTCGGGTGGCGTGCCGATGCACAGCAGGTTGCGCTGCGGTCCAACGCCTTGCGGACAGTCTTGTTGACTCCGGACTTGGGCGTGGATTTGGTGACGGGGGAACATAGTTCCGTCTCTCTGTCAGTTTTCGGCAACTGGAAGCCTTACGGCATCGATTCAAAGCTGATTGCCGTCCAGCCCCAGTTTCGCTGGTGGTTTAATGGCCGCCCGCTTGTACGGGAATATGTCGGCGTGGCTGCGCTGTTTACCGACTATGACATTAGTTGGGGACAACTCCGCTGCCAGGGGCTGGCAGGAGGATTAGGACTCACGGGAGGGTATGTTCTTCCGCTCGGCAACCGATGGGGCATTGAGTTTTCCGGAGGGCTCGGCGTAGTCCTCTTTAGACAACACCGTGGCAGCCGCTACGACAACTTTGACTATCTTGATGGTGGCGCCTACACCTCAAGGGGTTACAATATTTTGCCTATGAATGTCGGCGTGACGTTTATATATATAATAAAGTAGCTTCGCGGGGATATGAAAGGGAAATTGTTGATATGCCTGCTGACGGCGCTTCAGCTGCTGCCGCTCTCTCTCGGGGCGCAGGAGATGAAGTGCGTCACTGGGCATATACTTGACAAGACGACAGGCAAGCCAATTGACCAGAAACTTGTTTCTGTTCAGGTCTACGGGTTCAACACCGTTGCGCAGGCGGAGGATGTAAAAAGGCAGATGGATGGTGATGAGAATACGTTCATTGTTCCTGATTCACAGGCTTTTCCTGACGATAACGGCTATTATGAGATTTCGGTTCCTGAAACCGGAGCGCTGATTTTCAAGGCCGAGATGAAGTCTGCCGTGCTTGAAAAGGTCAATTTCCGTCTAGAAATCAATGTGAAGATAGAGATGGGAAACTACATCAACACGAGTACGGTCACGGCTGTTCGTGATCAGGTTGGCGTGCTTGATCCTCAGGGAGACATCGAGGGCAACTATCTCAAGGCCCGCAGCACCATCAGCCTACCTGAAAATAGCGGCAAAACCAATGCGCGGATGATAGTGCAGCCCGTGCTGATAGACGGCGCGACGAAGGACACGCTGCGCTATCTGAAGCCAATGGTGATGGATGGTCGCGAATATCATCTTACACAGCTTCGCCGCATGAACTACGATCCGTCTCTCGACCCTCTGAACCGCTGGCTTTCTCCCGACACTCTCACGGCTGCAGCGCAGAATATCAGCTGGGCTGACACGATATATCTCGAAAATCCGTCGAAAAACTATCAGGTCAAGGGAATAATCCAGTTGGAAGACTACAATCTGCCATATTTCCGCAAGGATTATTTTCTCGCGTCCTCTCGACTGAGACGCCCTCTGCGTTTTCTCGAATATTCGATGACTCCGTATAGTCTTGACCCAGATCAATATCGGGAACGCGCGAAACGGGAGAAACGCAACACAGCGGGAAATATGTCCCTGAATTTCAAAGTCGGAAAGGCTCAACTCGCGGACGATGACACTGAGGGACGAAGGCAGATTGACTCCGTGAAGGCGGTTCTTCTGGACATTATTCATGGCGAAGGCTCGCAGCTCAAGGAATTTCACATCACTGGTACGGCTTCTCCGGACGGACCATATGCGGGGAACGTGAACCTCGCGAAGAAGAGAATGGAATATGCTCTGAATCAGATTGTTTCGGTGCTGCCCAAGGCTGTCAGGGACAGGGTCTATATGACAACGAAGGCTTCCGTGGCTCCGTGGACAGCAGTGGCGGAACTGCTTGAAGCTGATTCTCTTATGGTCGAGGCCAAGGCAATAAGGGACATCGTTGACGCAAATCCGGGCGGTCATGACAGGCAGTGGGGGAAAATCAAGGCATTGCCCTACTATCGCAGCGTAATTGTGAACTATCTTCCGCGTCTGCGTTCGGTGCGTTACCAATATGGATATGAAATCTTTCGCGAGCTCACTCCCGAGGAAATTATGGCGCGTTACCTGCACGATGAGGACTATCGCAGTGGTCGAAAGAAGTTTGCGCTGTATGAATATTGGCATCTATTCCGCATGGTCAAGGATCCGGGTGAACTGGAAAATCTCTATCGCCGAGCGTACGATGAATCGATAGAGGCGAACGGGAAACCATGGATTCTCGCAGCGAACAATCTTGCTGAGTCATATATCCGACGCGGTGTGGCGGACACTACGCTGCTTTCTCGTTTTATCGATTTGCAGACGCCTGCGGTGGATTTTCGGCTGATGAGGATGAACGGAAACGGATATGACATCGTGAATCCGGAGGCTGTTGTGGCGAATCAGATGATTATGTATGTGATGTCAAATGACTTCCGCAGGGCCGGACAGCTGACCAACATTCTTCCAGACTCGGATAAGAACCGACTTGTGAGGGCTTTCGCGCTCTGTCTCGGAGGCTACTACAAGGGAGGGAACACCCCAGAACAGCGCTCGCGGGCGCGTGAGGTTTTCGAGACTGTTTCAGAGAGTTCGCCTCTGAACCGCGTTATTCTGAACCTAGCTATGAACACTAAGGCCTATGATGCGCTTGCAGAGGCAGCAATGTCTGAGCTTCCGCAGGATTCGGCTCTTACGAACTATCTGTGGGCTGTGATTTACGGACGCAAGGGTGCGCGTTCCCACGATTTTATGGATGACATGGCCTCCGAAGACTACCTTCTTGCCTGCTTCCACAAGGACCCGTCATTCATTGACATTGCCGCTGGGGATGGGGATATTGTTGAAACGATTATGAAAAGTGCACGTGACCGCTATGAGAATGGTGAATAGAAATATATTTGTAGCGCTGTTGGCGTTTATGCTCCTTCCGTTCTCCATGCGTGCACAGGATTCTGATACATCGAGTTTCAACGCATTGGAGTTCAGCATGCAGAAGCGCTACCGCCCGAGTGACGCAAAGTTTGTCTCGGGCAAGTTCATGGACAACACCTTCCTGAATGTGAAGGCCGGAGGCTGGAGTCTTTTCAAAAACTCAACTTCAGGCTATTCTCAGGGACCTGCGTTCGGGGTCTCATTCGGAAAACAGCTCAACATCTACAACGGGATATCGCTCGGGCTTTCCGGCGGTGGCCTGCTGCGTAATGCCGATGGGGTTTGTGTTTGGGATGTCTTTGTAGACATCTCGCATAGTTTTGACCTTACCTCCTATTTCCGTGGCTACGATCCTTCCCGCGTGCTGCGCATCTCCACATACGAGGGCGCTGCTCTTGGCTTTGTCCGCGCCTCAGACCGCAGTTCTTTTGGAGCGAAACTTCTCGTTGGTCTTGAATTCAATGCTCAGGTAGCCCGCGATTTGGATATATTCTTCCGTCCGTCCCTACTATTCGGCTCAGATGGGCTCGACTGCCTCTCCTCACCGGCACGCTGCCACGGGGGATATTCGCTCGATTTTGGGGTGACTACCCATTTCAACCGCTTCCGGGCGCCCGATGACGGAGGACGGGAGAGTTTCGGTCAGTGGTTTACTCGTGACGCCTTCATCTCCGTTTCCGCAGGCGCGCAGTTTCAGGCATCCGACCTTGTCTCAGAGACGGTCGGATTCATTCCTTCTGCCCGTGAGAGCCTGAACCTTTCATACGGGCGCCTTTTGGCAGGGCCTCTTTCTGCCAGATTGTCAGCTTTCTACGGACGTGACATCTGGAAAGAGTTCTCTGATGGCCGGCAAAAGAACTGTTTCTATGGCGGAGTACGCGGAGAACTGATGTTTGATCCGATGTTCTGGCACAGAACTGGCAGGGGAGTGTTCTCCATGCCGCTTCTGTTCGGTCCGGAGGTAGGACTGATGCTGAAGCCGGACGAAAGTTATGCCATCCGGAAACTCTATCTCGGTTTCACCGGTGGCATACAGTTAAGGTTCAACCTTGCCCGTCATTTCGGACTTTTCTTGGAACCCCGCGTCTCCATAGTTCCGTATTCTTGGAAATCCCGCAGCGGAAACGTCCTTATTACCTCGCTCGCAAACTGGTATGACGCTCTTTACTCCCTACAGCTTGGTGTAAACATCCCTCTGTAGACAGACGTCAAGTCATGTGTTGTCGATATATCATCCAATATTTCTGAAAAATTGTCAGATTGCTGACATTTTCCATAAAGTGGCACGTGTTCTGTCACATTTCCTTCCGAAATGAATCTTATATCCGGTTCATTGCTGAAGGGAGCGTATTGAATGGAGAAGTCGCTTAAATATTATATTGTCTCTGTGCTTTGTGCTGTTGTCTTATCTGCAGCATTGTGCGCTCATGCGCAGACAAGGCTTAGTGGTGAGGGGCGTCAGTTCCAGTATAAAGGCGGAAGTCGGTGCACCTATATCGATTATCTCGGCAGACAGGCGAGCGAGAGTCCTGTTGATGAGTTTCTTGGTCCAATTATTCAAGTGAAAAATGGCCCCTATGCTGCTTGGACAACGAAGGTGGCGTATCTCAACGTGAACGGGAGCATGAAGTTCCAGTCTTCTCCGCTTGTCAAGGACACGTGGAAATTGTATTCGTCAACGTATGATCATTATGACTTTATTCTTGGACAGGAGGTCAATAGGCTTGTAACCTTCAGACTGTCAGGCTCCTATTCGATGAATGGGATGAAAGTCTTTGACACGGACAAGATTGCTCATTGCTACAATGTCGCAATAAAGCCGGAAGTTATGCTCAATAGGCTTAGGTGGCAGCGGGACGGCAATTCGGTTTTCACGATTTCCGCTCTTGCCGGTCCTGAACTCGGAGTTCTTTTCAGTGTTGACAATTGGGTGCTTCAGGCACGGTTCTATGCGGGCGTGACTTCTGCCGTGCGGTTCGATTATACCATATCTGACCGTCTCTGTCTCTATTTTGAGCCGCGTTTTTCCTACGTTCCGTACACTCTTTATAATCTTACCGGCAACCGCCCCGACACGCCTGTGAACCGGTTTGGTTCGATCTCGCGTCTGAACATGGGACTGCGTGTATCTTTCTGACGGCAACGCTAGGGCCTAATCCAGATTCGAGTTGAACTTGCTGCGGTATTCCTTAGGCGAAATGCCTACTTCTCGGAGGAACATTGCCGAGAAATAGGTATTGTCGTCAACGTTGATGCGCCATGCCACCTCCTTGATGCTGAGGGAAGACTCCGCAAGCAGACGGCATGCCTCCTGAATGCGCAGTCTGAGAATGTAGCGGGCCGGAGAGATGCCCGTGTGCTCGCGGAACTTCTTGCGGAACCAGGAATAGCTCATTCCCGCCTCCTTTGCCACTTTCTCAAGATCAAGATCTTCACGGAAACGTTCTCTGATGATGGACTTTGCTGCGTCAATCTTGTCCGCTGCATAGTCTCCGGCGGCGGTCTTGTTCGTGTCGTGGTAGATGGCGATGCCGAGCAGCATGTTCACCATCCCTGCAAGATACTGCTGGTATGATGGCTTTTCCTGCACAGCAATCTGAATGGCATCCTTGTACATGGAGACAATGTCCTCCCGTATGCCCACTTTATATATTGTCTTGTCAAGGAATCCGCCCTTCAGCCTATCCTCGATGACCGGACCTTGAAACCCGATCCAATATTCCTCCCAGCCGGTCTCCCTATCAGGCATGTAGCTGTGCCAGCATCCGGGACGTAGCAGAATCATATCCCCGCAGTTAATTTCCACCCCATTGCCCTCTCTGTCATACATCAGTCCCTTTCCCGAATGGATGTACAGCAGTTGCCAGCTGTCGAGAACCCGACCTTTACGCACATCGAAATAAAAGCCTTCCGGATGCCTTTCTGCCGGCGGATAGCTTGTATACTCTTTCTCTATTGTCTGCGTACCTACAGTATTGACCGTCATCCCCCATTGTTCATCTCTCTTCCCGCTGAGGAGATATTTTATGCTCTGCGCGTTTCCCATTTTCTGAAATTTACCGGCGAATATAATTCAATAAAATCAAAAATCAACATTCTGATGCCATAATAACGATAAATAAATATCTCAAATCCGTTTACTTTGTAACCTAGGTTTTGCAAGTGCGAAACACCTCTTTTGAGCCCTTGTGGCGATGGTAAGTCCCCTCCCCGAGGGAGTGGGATTTAGGGGAGGGGTAACGTGGACAGAAAAAAAGTGCGTGGGACTTGAGAACTTGATAAATGAGATAAGTTTAATAT
>DJSA01000074.1 GCA_002438905.1 Bacteroidales bacterium UBA6346 | reverse complement strand
GAAACTTGTTTGTTTTGCCGAACGCAGAAAAGTGGCGCGAAGCGAAAAATTTGACTCAAAAATACATCTCAAAATAACTGAACAAAAAATTAAAACAGTTTCTAAATAAAAAGCGGATTGCTGCGTTTCGCTCAACATTTTCTAATCCTCACAACCATAAGGTTGCTGCGGTTAGAAAAGTTTCGCAAGCCTTGCACTCCATTTTTTTCATGTTTCTTAACCCCGATTAGTTCATCTACAAAAAGGCACTTCAGGTGGAAACCGAAGCGCCTTTTCTTGTCACTAATTCAGAGACTCTGTATGCTTTTGCAAAGGTACAAATAATTACGATAAAAAGATGGCTGCCAGAAAAATACTTGACAGCCACCTTTTTAGCACCTTATATAAAGGAGTTGTATAAACGGTGCGATTGCAAGGCGCAAGGCGAAGACATAACCGGAGCAACCTCTAGGTTGTAAGGATTATGTCTATCCCGATAACGAAGCAAGCATGCCGTTTAGGCAACTCCGCCCATTACATCATGCCGCCCATACCTGCGCCTGCCGGCATCGCAGGAGCTTCCTTCTCGGGAATGTCGGCGATTGCGCACTCGGTGGTGAGGAACATTCCGGCTACTGAAGCGGCGTTCTCAAGAGCCACGCGGGAAACCTTGGTCGGATCGATAACGCCGGCCTCGAACATGTTCACATATTCCTCGGTGCGGGCGTTGAATCCGAAGTCACCCTTACCCTCGCGAATCTTGTTGACAATCACGCTGCCCTCAAGACCTGCGTTCGCGGCAATCTGACGGAGAGGTTCCTCGATGGCCGCAGCCACAATGTGGATACCGGTGGTCTCGTCCTCGTTGTCACCCTTGAGGTTCTTAAGAGCCTCGGCTGCACGGATGTATGCGACTCCGCCTCCCGGCACAATTCCTTCCTCGACAGCCGCACGGGTAGCGTTGAGCGCGTCCTCGACACGGTCTTTCTTTTCTTTCATCTCAACCTCGGTAGTTGCACCCACATAGAGCACCGCTACACCGCCTGCGAGTTTGCCCAGACGCTCCTGGAGTTTCTCGCGGTCGTAGTCAGAAGTAGTTCCCTCAATCTGTTTGCGAATAAGGTTAGCACGCTCTGTGATGGCCTCCTTGTCGCCCTGACCATTAACGATTGTGGTGTTCTCCTTGGTGATGACAACCTTCTCGGCGTGTCCGAGCATATCAGGTGTGCAGTTCTCAAGGGTGAATCCCCTTTCTTCGGACACTACGATACCGCCCGTAAGGGTGGCGATGTCCTGGAGCATCTCCTTCCTCCTGTCACCGAAGCCCGGAGCCTTGACAGCCGCAATCTTCAATGTTCCACGAAGCTTGTTCACAACGAGGGTTGTAAGTGCCTCGCCATCAACATCTTCGGCAATAATAAGAAGTGATTTGCCTTCCCTTGCAATCGGTTCGAGAATAGGGAGAAGATCCTTCATCGTCGAAATCTTCTTGTCAGTGATGAGGATGCTCGGGGAGTCGAGAACAGCCTCCATCTTGTCGCCGTTGGTCATGAAGTAAGGAGAAATATATCCTCTGTCGAACTGCATGCCCTCTACAACCTTGACCTCTGTCTCGGTGCCCTTAGCCTCCTCAACGGTGATCACGCCGTCCTTCTTCACCTTGGACATCGCATCGGCGATGAGTTTGCCGATGTAGCTGTCATTGTTGGCTGATATGGTCCCGACCTGCTCAATCTTGGCGTAGTTGTCGCCCACTTCCTGTGACTGCTCCTTGAGGTTTGCCACAACGGCTGCAACAGCCTTATCGATACCCCTCTTGAGATCCATAGGGTTAGCGCCCGCCGTGACGTTCTTCAGACCGACATTGATGATTGCTTGTGCGAGAACGGTTGCAGTGGTTGTACCATCACCGGCTTGCTCATTAGTCTTGGAAGCGACTTCCTTGACCATCTGTGCACCCATGTTGGCGAACCTATCCTCAAGCTCGACTTCCTTTGCCACGGTAACGCCGTCCTTGGTAACCTGCGGAGCACCGAACTTCTTATCAATCACAACGTTGCGACCCTTCGGACCGAGTGTCACCTTCACTGCGTTTGCCAATGCATCTGCGCCTTCCTTCATCTGTGCGCGGGCGTCAATATTGAATTTTATTTCCTTTGCCATAATTAAAATTTTTTGTTTGCCTTTTGTCCATATCCGCCTTCTCATCGGCCAGACACACCCCGTGTGCTCCCTCTTCGAATGCGAATCTATCATAAAAAAAATACTTCTGAGAAATCTCACCAAAATTTCAGAGAAGAAATGCTTAAATGATTGCCAAAATGTCTGACTGCTTCATAATGAGGTATTTCTTCTCATCGTAAGTGACTTCGGTTCCGGCGTATTTTCCATAAAGGACAACATCGCCGACCTTAACTTCCATCGCTATGTCCTTTGTGCCCGGTCCTACCGCGATTACGGTTCCCTGCTGCGGTTTTTCCTTCGCTGTATCAGGAATATAGAGTCCTGAAGCTGTCTTGGTCTCCGCCTCTTTAGGCTCAACGACCACCCTATCTGCCAATGGCTTTATCATAATTATAGTATTTTAAGTGTTATACTTCAACAATGCCCCGTGTGGAGCGGGCTGTGAAACGACAAAGAGAGTGCCACCGGACAAAGACTGACAATTTGTCATTTTTACTTTTACAAAAGTTTATTCTTACACAATTTTTACTTTTGCAAAAGCGAAAATTCGCGCATTTTTTGCTTTTCTAAAAGTGAATCCATATTTTTGCCTTCGCACGAATTCCGCTCCGGATATTCGGATTTCTTGTATTGGCAAGTGTAATATCTGTCCGAAATTCATGGGAATGGGCATATACATATAGGTATATGGAACGATTTGTAAAAACTGCTCGCTGTGGCGGGCGCAACATTTATCGCAATGACATCATGCAGCAACAATTCGGGAGTTCAGAGCACTGACGCTGTTCTGGACAACATCTTCGCACGCAAGTCCGTGCGCAAGTTCACCTCCGAGCCGGTTTCGGAAAAGCAGGTAGAGACTCTGCTCAAGGCAGCAATGGCCGCGCCGAGCGCACTGAACAAGCAGCCGTGGAGGTTCGTGGTGGTGACGGACAAGGAAGAACTCTCGTCTATGGCCGGGAAGATGCCGTATGCTCGGCTTGACACGGCTTCGCTTGCCATCGTAGTTTGCGGAGATACATCCGTCAGCGAGAAATTCTGGAAGCATGACTGCTCAGCGGCAACGGAGAACCTTCTTCTTGCCGCCGAGGCAATGGGTCTCGGGGCTGTGTGGACTGAGGCATCGGACGGAGAGCGCACGGAAATAGTCCGCGAAGCCCTCGGCCTGCCGTCCGAAATCCATCCTCTTTGCGTGGTTCCGGTAGGCCATCCGGACGGCGACTTCCAGCCTAAGGACAAGTGGGATCCGACGAAGATTCACTACGACAGGTGGTAACGGGGGGGGCTCATGGTGTCTCCCACATAGGAAGCCCTGATGAGCCAAAAGCCTCGTCAAATTACCTAATGTCAGATCATTTAACCTTCAATAATTGAATGTCAGATAAAGACTATGCTATTGCCAGCAGGCTTCGGATGTTTGACACCTCAAGATTTTTGAATACACATTACTATCAGTCCCACCAAATTTTTTGCGCAAGAATGTCAATATCCACCAAATTTTCGGCAATTTGGTTGAAGATGTGGGGGGGGAGTCTTACAAAATGCTTAGGGGAGGCGACTTTGACGGACTAACGGGGCATCTGATATGGAGGGGGCTGGGCTACCACCTATTCAATGGCATGCCGTGGGTCATCTTGTGGACCTTGTCGGCAGCGGCGCTGAGAACGGATTCGTAGTCGGAGCGGCCTTCGTCGGTCTTGCCTGCAATGAGGTCGAGGTGGCGGGCGGCGTTGTCAAGGACGGTGTCGATGAGCTCGACCATCCATTCCATGTCCTTCTCCACGAAGCCACGTGACGTGACTGCCGGGGTGCCTATGCGGAGACCGGAGGTGGAGAACGGAGTGCGGGAGTCGAACGGGACCATGTTCTTGTTCACGGTGATGTCCGCCTTGCCGAGTTCCTTCTCGGCCATCTTGCCGGTCAGATCAGGGAATTTGGTGCGCAGGTCGATGAGCATCAGGTGGTTGTCTGTGCCGCCAGAGACAATCTTGTAGCCTCGGCGGATGAAGCCCTCGCACATTGCGGAAGCATTGGCGAGCACCTGTTTCTGATAGTCCACGAACTCAGGCTGCAGTGCCTCGAAGAAGGCGACGGCCTTGGCGGCGATGCAGTGTTCGAGCGGGCCACCTTGAACGCCCGGGAAAACCGTTGAGTTAATTATCTGGGACATCTTCTTGACCTCGCCCTTATTGGTCTTGAGTCCCCACGGATTGTCGAAGTCCTTGCCTATGAGTATGACTCCGCCTCGGGGTCCGCGCAGGGTCTTGTGCGTGGTGGAAGTCACTATGTGAGCGTATTTAACAGGATTGCTGAGCAGCCCGGCGGCAATGATGCCTGCTGTGTGCGCCATGTCAACCATAAGGATGGCTCCCACCTTGTCAGCTATCTCCCTCATCCTCGCATAGTTCCACTCACGGGAATAGGCTGAGGCGCCGCCTATGATGAGCTTCGGGCGGGTTTCGAGAGCCTTTGCCTCCATAGCATCATAGTCAATCTTGCCGGTGCGCTCGTCAAGGCCGTAGGACACAGCGTGGTAGAGAATTCCGGACATATTCACTGGGGAGCCATGCGTGAGGTGCCCTCCGTGCGCGAGGTCGAGCCCCATGAATGTTTCACCCGGCTTTAGGCAGGCCATCATCACAGCCATGTTCGCCTGGGCACCGGAGTGAGGCTGGACATTTGCATATTCCGCCCCGTACAACTGGCATAGACGGTCGATGGCAAGCTGCTCTATCTTGTCGATGACGGCGCAGCCCCCGTAATATCTCGCGTTGGGATAGCCCTCAGCATATTTGTTCGTGCAGATTGAGCCAAGCGCTTCAAGCACCTGCTTGCTGACATAGTTTTCAGAGGCTATGAGCTCAAGTCCCGATGTCTGTCTCTCCTCCTCTTCCCGAAGAAGCTCAAAAATTGATATGTCCTGTTTCATGCGGTCAAAATTATATCCTGCAAAATTAGTCTTATTTTTTATTTCGGAAAACATACGGATGTTTATTCTTTGAAGATTTCTTACCTTTGTGCTATTGATAAGGTTCATCAACAAAATTTCGCATGCAGGGAAAAGACCGAAAACTTCTGAACATCGAACTGGGCAGGGTTTCCGCTGAGGAGTACCGCCGTCTGCCAGATTCGGGACTTGTCGTGGTGCTGGACAATGTCAGGAGCGCGCACAATGTCGGCTCTGTGTTCAGGACTGCGGATGCGTTCAAGGCTGACAGGATTTTCCTTTGCGGGATATGCCCGACTCCACCATCAGCCGAAATACATAAATCCGCGCTCGGAGCGGAGGAAAGCATAGCGTGGGAACACTGCGAAGACACGATGGATGCCGTGAAGAGACTGAGAGACGAGGGATATGAAATCATCAGCGTTGAGCAGACCGTGAACTCCGTGAAACTCGACAGGTTTCATCCTTACGGCGACGATGTTTCCGGGAATATCGATAAATGTCACGTTAAAGATAAGGAGGATACGGGCTTACGGGAGAATATGGAGATGAGAAAGTATGCCCTTGTGTTCGGGAATGAGGTCGATGGTGTGAGACAGGATATCATCGATGCATCGGATTTCTCAATTGAGATTCCGCAGTTCGGGATGAAGCATTCGCTGAACATTTCGGTGTCGGCCGGAGTCGTGCTGTGGCATTTTAAATTATCAGCGATAAGGGCAGGGATTGTATCGGACAATTTTACCGGACGGGAGAAACAATAAACGGTACACCTTACATACACAGACAGACTATACACACAGATTATACATAGCAGGAAAAGTAAAACAAAAAACTGATAACGACATGAAAAAGACAATGATTTTCATCGCGGCGGCGCTCACGCTCGCGTCATGCTGGGGCAAGCACCCAGTGGAACTGATTCCGGAGGAGAATTTCGCGACGGAGGTCGATGGAAAGCCGGTTTCCCTCTATACACTTCGCGGAGGTAACCTCACGATGCAGGTCACGAACTTCGGGGCAAGGGTTGTGAGCCTCTGGACTCCAGACAAGAACGGGTCTTACGAAGACGTGGTACTTGGCTACGACAACATTGAGAACTATGTTCACAATCCGGGAGAAAGATTCCTTGGAGCGGTGGTAGGGCCTTACGCGAATAGGATTGCAGGCGGAACGTTCACTATCGGCGATCAGATCTACAATTTCCCGCTGAACAACAACGGACAGACGCTGCATGGCGGGCTCAAAGGCGTGGACATGCTCGTGTGGGACGTGGACGAGGTGACTGATTCGAGCATCGTGATGCACCTTCTGCATCCGGACGGACTTGATGGTTTCCCGGGTAACATCGACATCCGGCTAAGCTATCTCCTCGACTCAGACAATCAGTTTGTCATCAACTACACCGCGACGACTGACAAGGCGACATATTTCAACATCTCCCATCATCCGTTCTTCAACCTCAAGGGCGAAGGCAACGGGACGATTCTCGACAACGAAATGATTATCAACGCATCGGCATATCTTCCTATCGATGAATATTCGATTCCATATGGGGAGATCGCTCCGGTCGAGGGCACGCCTTTCGACTTCCGGAAGATGCACACAATCGGTGAACGCATAAACGAGAAGAATGAGCAGCTTGCGCATGGAGCCGGCTACGATCACAACTTCTGCATCGACCGCAAGACGGAAAACGAAGTGGAATTCGATGCTTCCGTCTATGAGCCGGAGAGCGGCCGCTTCCTCGAAGTATTCTCCGACCAGCCGGGCCTCCAGTTCTACAGCGGCAACTTCTTCGACGGCTCCACCTGCGGAAAATACGGTAAGCCGCTGCGCTACCGCGAGTCCATCGCGCTTGAGACACAGCACTGGCCGGACTCCCCTCACCACCCGAACTTTCCTTCGACCCTTCTTGAGCCGGGACAGACCTACACGCAGGAGTGCATCTACAGGTTCAGCGTGAAATAACTGAAAAATATCCAAAACTATATTCTGTGAGCTTGCGGCGAGTTTTGCTTTCGATTTGAAAGAAGACTCGCCACAACTAATAATAATCGTAAGAAAAATGCTGACCGGCATACGCGGCAGAATGTCACCCGCACGAAAAAATCACCAGTTGTTGGTATAGCTTTCTCTTTGAAATGTAGAATCAAACGCCTACATTTGCATTGTAGTAGTGCAAACAGCAAATGAGTAAGTGTAGGTTAATTTCAGCGGCAGCGATGGCTCTCGCGCTGTCTTTCTGCGTTTCAGTTGAGGCTGCCCCCCCCAAGAAGGCATTCATAATAAATGGTGAGGTGGTGTCCGCCTCGGGCGGAGCGCCGGTCGATTTCGCGTCGGTCGTTGTGACCCCATCGCAGTTATATGCGATGACGGACAGCAAAGGTCGCTTTTCAATAGGAGAAATACCAGCTGGGACTGTAACGGTCAGCGTGCAGTTCTACGGAATGGAACAGAAGGACACGACTTTCCACGCCTCTGCGGGCGAGGTCGTGAATCTGAGGCTCAGGATGAAGGAGACTTCGTTCAGGCTCGACGATGTCGTGGTCGTGGCAACCGGAAACAAGGCCGGGAGCAGCACCGCATCCAATATCTCGCGCCAGGCCATGGACCACATGCAGACCAGTTCGCTGGCAGATGCCATGTCACTGCTGCCTGGAGTGGCGATAACCAACCCGGACCTTTCTGGGGCGCAGTCACTCACAATCAGGACGGCAGACCCGATTATCGTGGGAGAGACTCCGAGTTCCGCTTCCGTGATGAACAGCCTCGGCACGGCCGTCATAGTCGATGGCGCCCCTATGTCCAACAACGCGAACCTTCAGGCACTCAGCCCGGTGGTGAACGGCAGTGCGGGTGACGAAAGCCGTTCAGGCACTCCTGCAAGGGGAATGGACGTGAGGGCGCTCTCCACGGACAACATCGAATCAATAGAAGTCATACGAGGCATCCCCTCCGCAGAGTACGGAGACCTGACCTCGGGAGCCGTGATTGTCAAGTCCAAGGCAGGCAAGTCCCCTCTCACGGTGCGCTTCAAGACCAACCCGAACATCTATCAGACATCGGCCGGAAAGGGATTCTCCCTCGGGAAGAAGGCCGGAGACCTCAACGTCTCGGGAGACTATGCCTACAGCCGGAACTCCCTGACAAAAAACCATTCGTTCTACCAGCGTGCCAGCGCAAAGGCGCTCTGGACGGTGATGGCCGGAGACAGAGTGAGCGAAACAACATCCCTCACCATGAGCTTCGGGCGCGACCGCAGCAAGCTGAATCCGGACGATGCCTCCTCAAGGAGACAGTCCTACGCCAACGACCTCGGCATAGCGTTCAACACAAACGGACGGGCGTCAATAAACGGCAGCTGGCTGCGCAGCGTCAACTGGCTGGTTTCAGGAAGCTTGAACAACAAGAAATCCCACTTTGAGGACACTGCAATCAACGCGATGAACCTCTACTCAAAGTCAATGACAAGCGGGGAGGTCTATAGCAACATCGCCGGAGGACAGATATATGACGCCGACGGGAAGCTCATCACCAATGTTTCCGAAGACAGCCCAGTCAAGGGTGTGGTGCTGCCGTACAGCTACCTCTACAGATACGACATCTACGGCAAGGAAGTCAACGCCTTCGCCAAGGTCAACGCCGACTTCGCACACAGTTGGGGAAGAGTGAACGAGAGGCTGCTCGTGGGAGCCGACTTCAAGACGGACGGCAACCTCGGACGCGGCTCGGTCTATGACGAGGACTATCCGCCGTTCCGCAACATAAACAACGCGGAGTCGGGCTATAGGGCAAGGCCGTACTACGAGATTCCGTTCATCAATCAGTTCGGACTCTACGCCGAAAACTACTTCAACTGGAATTTCGCGGACAGGGCGCTCAACATCGTCGCCGGCGTACGCTACGACAATGTAAACGGTCTCAGTTCAGTCGCTCCGCGAATCAACGCATCCATCGACATATTCCCATGGGCAACGGTGCGCGGAGGATACGGCCTCACGTCGAAGGCCCCGACCTCATATTACCTCTACCCGAACAAGTCCTATCACGACTACCTCCTCTACAACGGAATGCAGGCCGACCTTCCGGAGAACGAGCAGTTGCTCATCGCGAAGACCGATATCTATGACGCAACGAACCCTGACCTTGAAATCGCCGTGAACCGCAAGGCGGAAGTCGGACTTGATTTCAACTTCGGAGGGCACTACAGAATCAGCGTGACGGCCTACGACGAGCGGATGGATAACGGCTACGGCTACGGCACCGACATCAGTTCATTCATCTGGTATCAGGCGATGACATACGAGGTGGACCACAAGGACGCAGGACAGCGCCCGGTGCTGAAGGAGGGCACTACCTACAACTTGTTCTACACCGTCTATAAGCCGCTGAACAACGTGAAGTCGCGCAACAGCGGGGTGGAGTACGAGATTGACCTCGGCAGGTTCGACGCAATCAGGACATCGTTCTACATCAACGGAGCGTGGATGCGCAGTTCCGGCACCAACAAGGGCTACACCTTCGGGACACGGGAAAAGACGGGAACTCCGGAAAAGAACATCGGCATCTACGAAAAGGAGCTCAGGAAGAACTGTTCGGAAGTGCTGAACACCACTCTGAGAGCAACTCACAACATCCCGAAGGTGGGGCTCGTGGTGACGCTCACCGGACAGGTGAACTGGTACAGCAAGTACTGGACGGAGTACGGGAACGACACGATGTTCATCAAATACATCTCCCGTAAGGACGGTCAGGTGCATGACTTCGACCCTGCGCTCAAGAGCGACCCGGAGTTCTCCTATATGTTCCCCTCTCTCAACGACAATAGGTTCATCGCGGAAAAGTATTTCCCTACCCTGCTCTTCAATCTCAACGTCAGCAAGGAAATCGGAGAGATTTTCACAGCCTCGTTCTATGTGAACAATATGTTCAACAGCCGCCCGCTCTACAAATCGAAGCGTGACGGAAGCTACGACGAACTGGGCATTCCTATCTTCTTTGGATTCGAGTTCAAGGTGGCAATCAAATAGGCAAGTTTTAATTATTGGTTAAATATTTTAAGGTTATGAAACATTCAGCAATCGCCTTATTGGCATTTGCGGTTCTGGCGGCAGTGGGTTGCCAGAAGACCGGGACGAAAACCATTAGTGTCAACGTGAAGATTGACGAGGCAAAGCTTGAGGCGGCGGGAGTGACTGCGCCTGAAAGCTATGACGTGAAACTCTCAAATTTCTCTACAGGAACTGTCATCGAAGTTCAGGCAGGGAACGGAATTGCAACGGCAGAGGGAATCGTGCCGGGAGTCTATAGCGTGACCGCCAGCGGGGCGCAGGTGGTGGAAGGAGTCAACTACATCATTGTCGGCGCAAGCAGCAACGTGAGCCTTCTCAACGACAATGACGAGGTTAGTGTCACAGTCGAGGCAGCCAAAGAACCAAAGCTCGTTTTCAAGGAGATTTACTACACAGGATGCAGCTTTCCGAACATAGACCCTGCCACCGGTAAGCCTATAATAGACGAAGAGACCGGGGAGGAGGCCACAAGCACATATTTCCGTGACCAGTTCTACGAAATTTACAACAACAGCACGGAAGTGGTATATGCCGACAGCCTGTGCATCTGCACGACCATCTACGCCAGCGACTACACCGATAATCTCGTGTATCAGTGGCCGATAGAGAATCCGGAGCAGTACGTTTTCTCCGGAAAGATATGGCAAATTCCGGGAGACGGCACAACATATCCGATACAGCCGGGCGAATCATTCGTCATAGCGCAATGGGGAACGAACCACAAGGCAAAGAGTCTCACTGACGGTCATTCTCCTGTAGATCTGAGCGGAGCTGAATTCGAAGCCATAGAGAAGGAGACGAATTTCAACGGAATTGTACTTACGGATAATGATGCCATAAACATGGCTCTGGCCGTCAATGCAGCAGGGTACTCCTCGCCGCAATGGCTTACTCCTGTCGGAGGCGCGAGATATGTTCTCTTCAAGCCTGCCGGCAAACTCAAGAATGAGGATTTCCTGACACCGACAAACGATGACTATGGCGTATCAAACGCCCGTGAGGTACCGATTACGGAAGTCATCGATGCAGTTCAGTCCGTTGATGGCGAAACAGGAATGAATCTGCTTGGTCTGCCTACCGTGCTTGATGCCGGCGGAATCTGGTGCTCAGGGAAGTATGTAAAAGAAAGCATCGCGAGAAAAATCAAGGAAACCCGCAAGGACGGCACAATTGTATATCAGGACACCAACAACACTACCGACGACTTCGAGGTCAAGACTGATCCTCAGGTAAGGAGAAATGGTGCGAAGGTTCCGTCTTGGAACACCTGGATTAAATAACGTTAATATTTGGAAGTATTTTCGAGAGATAGATTTCTTTTTGAAGAAGGAGTGTATTGGGCGTACACGACTGATAAAAAAAGGAATATAGACCGAAAAGACAAACAAAGAGATGAAGAGAATTATCGCAATATCCGCCATACTCGTCTGTCTAGGCGCATTAACTGCCCAGGCAGGCGAGCCTTCGGCGATACACAGGAACACGGCTCTGAAAGAGACGGCGGAGCGCAATGCCCTCTGGGCGAGAAGTACCTCCGCAGCCGGGCTGGCATTCACGCCCTACGGAATATTCAACAGTCTCGACCTCAGCTATGACGGAGGATTCGGGGAGTTCAGGAAAAACGGGGTCGGAAAGACGACTTCGGAGATTTCCCTGAACACGTCTGGGTCGGCATACATCGGGAAGTTCCTTGCGAGAGGCGGGTTCTCTTTCAGAAACATCTTCGACCGCGATGCGCTCTACAACGTGCTGATGTACGAGCTTGAGGACAATATGCCCTACTATCCGATTGACGACAAGTCTAGCGGATGGAACAGGCAGGAGTACCTGCTGAACGCGGGGCTGTCCTCCCCCGTGCTTTGGGACAGGGTTGCGTTCGGCCTGAAGTTCGACTACACGACGAAGGTGGGCGCGAAGCAGCTCGACCCGCGCGGAGAGACCTACAGGTACAGCGTGAAAGTCACTCCGTCCGTGGCTGTGCGCCTCGGCAAGAGCATTCTCGGCGTCAGCGGATTCTACAGCAACGGATTCGAGAGAGCCGAGGTTTCCAACAATAACAACTGGGAGGATCCCAAGGTCTGGGAGCACCGGGGGCTCGGAGAGAGCACCCAGAACAAGGTCGGAGGGAACGACGGCATGAAGGCCCACACCTACCGCACTCACCGCTACGGCGGGGCGCTTCAGTACTCGCTCGGGGAAATCCTTTTCATCGAGGCCGGATTCGAGCGCCGCACGACCCTCGGAATCGAGAACCCGGAACTGCCGAAGAAACTCGGCTCCATAAGCGAGAACGACATCACGCTCGACGCGGCGTGG
>DJSA01000005.1 GCA_002438905.1 Bacteroidales bacterium UBA6346 | reverse complement strand
TCGCCTTCGACGCGAAGGAAAAAGGAATGGCTGGGTCACAGGCGTTCTGGACGGCACTTGAGAACGGCAAGCTTCATGATCCTGCAACGGGCAAAACAATATTGCCTGAGATGGTGTCTCTGATGGTTAATATAGATCAGATAGGCTGTTCACTCTCCCCTCTTGACAGCGGAAGAGAAGACTATCTGCTCGCTGTCGATGGAGGTACCTTCGGAAGCCGCGAAAGCGAGCTACTGGACTGGTGCAACAACACTTTTGGGACAAACTTGGAACTTTGCCATAGTTACTACGGCAGTGCAAACTTCACTAAGGTCTTCTTCAAAATCACCGACCAGAACATCTTCGCTCAGCACAAGATTCCGTCCGTGCTGTTCACTTCCGGCATCACGATGAACAACTACAAGAGCTGGGACACAGCGGAAACCCTCAACTACGAGGTTCTGAAACGCCGCATCTGGCTCATCTGGCACTGGCTGGAGTATCAGCTGTACTAAGACGCTGCCTGGATTTTCTGCCTGTCCACCCGGTTTCCCATTGAGTATGGTTTAAAAGTGTTAAATCAATGTCCCGGATGGTTACGATGTAATTGCCCGGAACATGAATTTCCTTCAAGGTTGTTGTTCCTTTAGCGCGAGGTCAGTTCCCGGTACATTTTGAAGAGTCGGGCAACGATGTCGGACTCAGTGGCGTCCTTCGGGAAACCATAGGCCTCCAGGACAGCGGCGTCGTTGGCGCGGTGGGCTTTGCGGAGTTCGGGCGGCATTGCCAGGCTGTCGTAGAGGTCAGCAAGGCTGCTATCCGGATAGAGAGAGCGTGCATCGAGGATGTCTTGGGCGGTATGTTCAATTTTTGCCTTTTGGGCATCGTTAGGTTGCGGCCAGGGGAAATTGTTATAGACAATAGTATTTGAATACTGGTATCTCATTTCAAGACGTCCTGCAACAACCCGCATCCAGGCATTATGAACAACAGAATTCAAAACGCCGAAATGGTATAAAGATGCGTCTGGAACCAGTTTAATCGTGTTATTGCAGATGATATCCGGAGACAAGAAACCAAGAGGAATGTACTGACGATTCTCTGAGGAAACCTTTGGGATGACTATGTAATTACCTTTTGGTTGGCGAATTTCCGTAAAGAGTGTAGGCGTTTCTGCTTGTCTTCGGGTCTGCTCCTTCGGGCTGGCAAGACGATATATTCTTACATTCTCAACTCGTTCCATTATAGTAGGGCATTTTCTAATATCCCCTGGTGCAACACCATCGAGCCACAAACAGTACTGATACTTTCCATTTATGAATCCTTGGCTGTTATAGGCCCGCTTGAACAAACTCCGTGTATAAGGATACTTATTTACAAGAGCCTCATATTCATCTGTGTCAAAAAAGAAATTCCCATCATCGGTAGCTTGATTACCTGTGATTATTTCAGGGACGTCGCAAATAGGTTTCTTATGGTTCTCAAGAAGGTAATCAGGTGCGTCAATGAGATAAGGGTTAATGTGGTTGGCAATTATCCTCGCCCCATCATTAGAATATATATATTTGGACAAACCGGGTTTGGCGCTAAACCCGAGAATAACACAATGAACGGCGGCCATATTTGACGCCTCACTGGTCCACTTGAAAGTTCTGTAAGCGAAATCCAAGTGTATCCCACAATCGTGTAAGAGGGCTTTCCAAATTAATGAGACCTGCTCGCCTTGTGTGATGGAATTTGTTGAGACAAAGGCAGCACGAATAGATTGAGATATCATCATTAGGGTGGCCGCTTTGCGATACCAGCCGGAAACATAATCGATGCTCCCGGCATCGCTACTACCTTCCCAAGCTATTTTCAGATCCTCCTTTTGTTCTTTTGTTTGTTCCTTCTTGCCAACAAATGGCGGATTACCCATAATGTAATCCAGCTCTGCTGCAGGAACTACATCATTCCAATCAATGCGTAAAGCATTGCCTTCGTGGATGTTGTTGTAAGTCTTGAGCGGCAGCGGATCGAGGTTAAAGCCAACGATTTCGTCCGTTTCCCGCATCATCTGGCTTTCTGCAATCCAAAGAGCCGTCTGTGCCACGGAGCAGGCAAAGTCGTTGATTTCGATACCGTAAAATTGGTTAATGTGGACTTTTATTGGGTCAGCCATCTCGCCAATTACACGGTCTCCGCCGTAGATTATCCTCAACGCCTCATTTTCCAGCCGCCTCAACGACGTGTAGGATTCCGTCAGGAAGTTACCGGAGCCGCAAGCTGGGTCAAAAAACTTGAGTCCGGCCAGTTTGTCCTGGAAAGCATAAGCCCTCACCTTCTTGGTCTTTGCCACGGGCGTAGCCTTAATGTCCGCCAGCTCTGCCTTGAGGTCATTGAGGAACAGAGGGTCAATCACCTTATGGATATTCTCAATGCTGGTGTAATGCATTCCGCCTGCGCGACGTGTCTCCGGGTTCAAGGTGCTCTCAAACACGGCACCGAAAATGGTCGGGGAAATAAGACTCCAGTCAAAGCCATCGCTGGCTCGCTGCAGAATCAAATCCCGGATCTCTTCATTGATACGCGGAATCTCAATGTCACCGGCAAACATGCCGCCATTGACATACGGGAATGCCAGCAAGGCCTCATCCATATACGGGTCACGGTCTTCCGGCTTGGTGTCCAAGACGCGAAAGAGCTCAATCAGCCTCAACCGAAAATCTGCCGCCGGGAACTTGGCCATATAGTCATGGAACATATCCTTGCTCCCGAATATGCCGGCATCCTCCGCGTAGAGACAGAACACCAGACGCACACAGAGTTTGTTGAGGGCCTTCTGGGATTCCGGATTCTCAGGGTTTATGTACTGGGCCAGGATCTTATCGTAGAGCACACCCACTATCTCGCCAGCCTGGATGCTGACCTCCAGTTCTTTCTTGATATGGGCGTTGGTATCATCAATCAGGAAGGACAGGCGGTGATATTCCTTTTCCAGGTCTTTCAGTTCAATGACTTCCGGGGCGTCGTTGGGATGCTCCATATCGTGAACCTCGAACTTGATGAAGTTGCAAGCCACAATCCATCTGGGAGTCATCGACACGGGCAGACCAGCGGCATAACGTCTTGCCTGTTGGTATGGCGTGAGCTCGGAACCGTCGGATTGGCGATACTTAGCGCTGAGATCCACTTTGGAGCCCTTCTGCTCGATGAGAACCCTCGTTGCCGGAATATAGCCGTCAATGAAATCGGAACCCTTTTCTTTGAGGATGGTCTTGACCGGAATCTCGAACTGCATCATGGCCATAGGGTTGTCAATACCAAAGACATTGTGCAGGAGCTCCAGCCAGAAGCGCTGGGTTTCGCCCTTTTCATATCCTTTTCCGATCCAATCCTTGACGAATTGTTTTGCTGCCTGTTTCTGTGTCGTATTTGTAGCCATTGGCGTGGTTGCTGGTTATATCGTGTAAATATAACGATTTTTCACCAAAATCCCATAGGGACATTCGTCAAAAGCAATAAAGATGGTAAAATTATATATTGGGAAATTTATGTATCTTTGTGGGTTTTCGGGATTATATGTCTGCGGGATGTGGAGTTCGGTGGGATGGTTCCGATGGGATGAAATAGAAACATATATCACAAATTCGATAGATGAAAGAATTTCTTAAGGTTATACGGCGTTTCGTCGGTCCGTATAAAAAGTATCTCGCAGGCTCGGTGATTCTGAACATACTCTCGGCGGTGTTCAACATATTCTCGTTCACGCTGATAATCCCGATTCTGAAGATGATATTCAACCTCGAAAACGAGGTTTACACATTTATTCCATGGGATAGTGGAGCATCGTTCAAGGAAATGCTGCTCAACAACATATATTACTATATGTCAACACTCATCACGACTTTCGGACCATCGGTGACTCTGCTCCTGCTCGGACTTTTCCTCGGTGTAATGACGGCGCTCAAGACCGGATGCTACTTCGGGTCTTCGGCAATCATGATCCCGATGAGGACCGGAATCGTGCGTGATATCAGGGTGCAGGTCTATAACAAGGTGCTTTCGCTGCCGCTCGGATTTTTCTCGCAGGAGAGGAAGGGCGACATCATAGCAAGGATGAGCG
Source organism: Bacteroidales bacterium UBA6346 (assembly GCA_002438905.1). Classification (GTDB taxonomy): domain Bacteria; phylum Bacteroidota; class Bacteroidia; order Bacteroidales; family UBA932; genus Cryptobacteroides. Next base: position 4,580 of record DJSA01000005.1, on the reverse strand, counting down.
GAGACGTGGGAGAGGTCGAAAATTCCATCACGAGTTCGCTTGACATGCTCATAAAGAACCCGATTCTGATACTTTTCTATTTCGGAACCCTGCTGTTCACGAGCTGGCAGCTTACCCTGTTCACGATTCTCGTGGTGCCGGCGATGGCATGGGGGATGGGCGCGCTCGGAAAGAGGCTCAAGAGGGACTCGCTCGCGGCTCAGGTGAAATGGAGCGACACGATGTCCCAGGTGGACGAGACTTTAAGCGGCTTGCGCATCATCAAGGCATTCAACGCTGAGGAAAAGATGAAGCAGAGGTTCCGCAGGACGGCTGACGAGCATAGGAGGCTCGTGAACAAGGTCGCCATAAGGCAGGCTTCGGCACACCCGGTCAGTGAATTTCTCGGAACTGTCATGATCATGGTCGTGCTCTGGTTCGGAGGCACGCTGATTCTCAGCGGGAATGACGCGTTTGACGCGCCGACATTCATATTCTACATGGTGATTCTCTACAGCGTGCTTCAGCCTATAAAGGATCTTTCGAGGGCAAGCTACTGCATTCCGCGCGGTCTCGCCTCGATGGAAAGGGTCGACAAGATTCTCAAGGCGGAGAACAACATAAAGGAAATCGCTGCTCCGGTGAAGGTGGACGGATTCAACGACAGGATTGAAGTGAAGAACGTGTTCTTCTCCTACAACGGAGAGAAGGATGTTCTGGAGGACATCAACGTTACGATTCCTAAGGGCAAGACAATCGCTCTCGTGGGGCAGTCGGGTTCCGGAAAGTCGACGCTTGTCGACCTGATTCCGAGATACCACGACGTTAAGAGCGGTTCCATATCGATTGACGGCGTGGACATCCGGGATTTGTCTATTCATGGGCTGCGCAGCCTCATAGGAAATGTCAACCAGGAGGCTATTCTTTTCAACGACACTATTTTCAACAATATAGCCTTCGGAGTGGAGAACGCGACGATGGAGCAGGTGGTTGCGGCAGCGAAGATTGCCAACGCGCATGACTTCATCATGGAGAAGGAAAAGGGATACGAGACGAACATCGGCGACGGCGGGCGCATGCTGTCGGGAGGCCAGAGGCAGAGAATCAGCATAGCCCGGGCAATCCTGAAGAATCCGCCGATTCTTATCCTTGACGAGGCGACCTCGGCACTTGACACGGAGTCGGAGAAACTTGTACAGGAGGCGCTTGACAGGCTGATGAGCGCACGCACGACGATAGCTATCGCGCATAGGCTGTCGACCATCAAGAACGCGGACGAGATCTGCGTGATGCAGGACGGACGTATTGTGGAGCGGGGGAAGCATGACGAACTTATAAAACTTAATGGCTACTACAAGAAACTTAATGACATGCAGAAGCTGTGAGCCGCAGAAGCCGCGCGATTGTCGCGTTGCAATCAACTTCCAAATCCTCACAACCTATAAGTTTGCTGCGGCTCGAACTCCTCATGCGCCTTGCACTCACACCACTTCTGCGACTCACGAACAAGGTGGAAAACAAAGGCAAATAGATGAATGGCAATAAGATACATATAGTTTTTAAGGTGATTGTCGGGATTTATGCTGCGACCGTGGGATTTTTGTGCTTCGCTGAGTTTGATCCATCGTTTATCCAGGAACAGTCTCAACTGCTGCATCTTACGGACAAGGACGTGCATTTTCTGATGTTCCTGCCGTTCGTGCCTCTAATGCATTTGGCTTTTGCTTCACCATCTTGGAATATACGTAAAACTCTGCGATTCTCAGGAGCGATGTTCATAACCGCAGTTGCGGTAGCATCGATGATTGAACTTGTTCAGGGTCAGACAGAATATCGTGGGGAGGACTTGTGGGATGCGGTGGCTGGGATTGCCGGGGCAGCAACAGGAATGGCTGGGCTGTTGGGAGTGAAGTCAGTGATGGCTAGGCGCAGGAAGAGGCATCCGGAGGAGAAAGGCAGTGCAAACGAAAAGACCTCTTCTGGGAGCGGCAACGAAAAAGGAGCACTTATGACTACGGGGACGGCTCTATTTTCGGTCCTGATGCTGTCTATGTTAATCACACCAGACACATCGGCACAGAGGCGCAGTGAATTCAAGAACTGCTGCGACAGCCTGACCATACGAGTCCAGAAACGCACCGGAGTGTGCTCCGACACCCTTAAACTGCGCAAGGTACTGCGAAGGGGCAATGTGCTGGATTTCTATTTTGACCGGACACTCGGAGACTATCCCTGGCATTCCGGTGATATTGGATGGTTCAGGAAGGAGCTGAAAGACTGCCTTCCAAAGAAATATTCCGGACACGTTGTCGGAGAAGTCTTCTCGTCAAGAACCCCGATTAAGGATCTGATAACCCCTAGACTCACATACGATGGTATGGGTGTCAAAAGCCTCAATAGGGTCACGGACCCAACGAAGAAGGGTGGTGACATCGTTCGGAAAATCGGAGAGACTAATTTTAGCAAAGGCCTGGGACACAGAAATATAGCCTTATGGCAAAGTCATGGATACTATTATGAGCAGTCGCTTGATCGTTGGGAATGGCAGCGCGCGTGCCTATTCCAGACGGTTGAAGACATGTTCACACAGAGTTTTGTCCTTCAATTTCTTGTCCCGATGTTGGAAAATGCCGGTGCATATGTGATGCTGCCCAGAGAGAGGGACCTCAATAGGGCTGAATATATCATTGACAATGACCTCCCTGAAACTTCACGGGCAAAGGGAAGTTTTCATGCGGAAGGCGACTGGAAAATCGGGGGACCCGGATTTGCTGACAAAACGGAGGTAATTCACGATGGGGACAATCCTTTTTTTGCAGGAACATTCCTTTCTGCAGAATGCGGGAAGGGGGCGAAGGCAGGAAGCGTCCCCAGGGTTACGTGGAGGCCGGAGATTGCCGAAAACGGAGAATATGCCGTCTACATCGCCTATCGCAGCCTGCCGGAGAGCACGGACGCCGCACGCTACACGGTAAGACACCGCGGCGGGAGTACAGAATTCCTTGTTAATCAAAGAATTGGCGGAGGGACATGGATTTACCTTGGAACGTTCAGCTTCTGCAGGGGCAACGATGGATGTGTGACACTCGATGGAGTAGCGTCCGGAAGCGAGGGAATTATCTGTGCCGATGCCGTGAGATTCGGAGGGGGAATGGGAAATGTCGCGAGAGGCATTTCCTGCGATAGAACTTCTGTAAATAGGGAAGACTCTGAGCGACAGGTGGAAACATCCGGTATGCCACGATTTGCCGAGGCTGCAAGATACAGCCTCCAGTGGTACGGTGCGCCGGAGAGGGTCTGGAGTCAGAACGAGGGCAAGAGCGACTACAGGGACGACTATATGTGCCGGGGGACATGGACCGACTGGATCAGCGGCGGCTCTCGGATGAATAGGAAGTCTGAAGGACTCGGGATTCCGGTTGACTTGTCATTCGCCTTCCACACCGATGCCGGGACAGCCGCATGTGACACGACCATAGGGACTCTGGCAATCTACACATCTGTCTCGGAGGGCAGGACAGACCTACCATCAGGAGAAAGACGAATAACGAGCCGCGAGTATGCTGACATCGTCCAGTCACAGATTGTCAATGACATACGCGCCGTCTATGACCCAGACTGGACAAGACGCGGCACCAAGGACCGCGCCTACATTGAATCGAGAACTCCAACCACCCCTTCAATGATTCTCGAACTGCTCTCGCATCAGAATTTCACTGACATGAAGTTTGGACTTGACCCCTCATTCAGGTTTCTTGTATCGCGCTCGATATACAAGGGGATGCTGAAATATCTCAGCAACCGCTATGGATGCCCCTACGCTGTCCAGCCACTTCCGGTGCGTTCATTCGCGACTGAACTCGGAGTTGTTGGGGACAACGAATATTCCGTCACCCTCAGCTGGCTTCCACGGGAGGACTCTCTCGAACCCACGGCAAAGCCGAAGGGATATGTCCTCAGCAAAAGGATCGACGACGGCGTGTTTGACGATGGAATAGTAATGAAAAACACGAAGACTGCGGCGGACGGACGAATTTCATATTCTTTGAAACTTGAGAAGGGCCATGTTTATAGTTTTCGCGTCACAGCCTTCAACGATGGAGGAAAGTCATTCCCGTCGGAGACATTGAGTGTCGGGCTGCCTAAAGGCAAGAATGCGGGGAATGTGCTGATTGTAAATAACTTCACACGTGTGGCCGCGCCCTCGTACATTGACACTCCGGAATATGCCGGATTCGACAGCAGGAACGGAGGGGGTGTGGATTATATCCGAAGGATCAACTACATAGGAGAAATGTACCAGTTCCGGCGAGATATTCAATGGAAGGATGACGATGCGCCTGGATTCGGAGCGTCATGGACGGATATGGCGGCTTCGCTGCCCGCCGGCAACAGCTTCGACTACCCTGCAATCCACGGGCGCGAGTTCCTAAAATTCGAGCACGGCTTTGTGTCAATGAGTTCGGAGGCGTTTGAGGCCTTGGGGACGAACAACCAGGGCGAGAAAGGCACCGGAACGGACAACGGCTACGGCACTACGGCAATGACCGCCGCGAGTCGAATTCCGGTTCCCGACCTCATCTGCGGCAAGCAGGGCACTC
>DJSA01000047.1 GCA_002438905.1 Bacteroidales bacterium UBA6346 | reverse complement strand
CGAAGAAGCGCAGGTTCTTGTCAGTGAACACGTCCTTGTCGTACCACGGTGGAGCAACGGGTAGGGCGGCGACAATCGCGTCGTAGATGTTGTCGAGATTGAACCTCTCCTGCGCCGATGCCGGGAATATCGTTGCCTTCGGAAGCCTTTCCTTCCACCACGCCATCAGCTCCAGCACCTTTTCCTGCGTGCTGATGTCTATCTTGTTGATGACCAGCACTATCGGGCATTCAATCCGCTGGAGCTTCGCAATCCACTCCTCGTTCTTGTCCGGCTTTTCGATGGTGTCCGTAACATAGAGGATGATGTCTGCATCGCCTATTGCCGTCTCCACGAAGTTCATCATGCTCTCCTGCAGACGGTAGTTCGGCTTCAGGATTCCCGGGGTGTCGGAGTAGACAATCTGATAGTCGTCCCCGTTCACTATTCCCATAATCCTGTGCCGTGTCGTCTGTGCCTTGGCCGTGACTATGGACAGCTTTTCGCCGACAAGGGCATTCATGAGCGTGGATTTGCCTACATTCGGATTTCCGATGATGTTGACAAATCCTGCTCTATGCCTTGCGGTTCCCTTAGTTGTCTTGTTGTCTTCCATTTCTAAATGTACGCGCCCATCTTGAGGATGTTGACCTCACCCTCAGTGAGGTATCTCCACTCGCCCCTCTTGAGGTTCTTCTTGGTAAGTCCCGCGAAATAGACCCTGTCGAGAGCCTTTACGTCGTAGCCGAGAGACTCGAAGATGCGGCGGACGATACGGTTCTTGCCGGAGTGGATCTCGATTCCGATCTTGCGGTGGTCGTTATCCTCGATGTATGACAGCGCATCTGCCGCAACCTCCCCGTCAGAGAGCGTCACACCGGAGAGAATCTTGTCATAGTCTTCCTGCGTGAGGTCCTTGTCAAGCGATACCTGATAGATTTTCTTCTTGTCATATGCCGGGTGGGTTAGCCTTTCGGCAATCTCGCCATCGTTGGTGAACATGAGCACTCCGGTGGTGTTCTTGTCGAGACGTCCCACAGGGAACACCCTTGCAGAGCATTTCTTCAGCAACTCCATCACTGTCTTCTCCGCGTGCGGGTCGGAAGTCGTGGTCACGAAGCCCTTAGGCTTGTTCATGACGATATAAACCTTCTCCTCTCCGTGAAGCCTTTCACCGTTGAAGCGGACGTCGTCCTTGATGACGTTGATTTTAGTCCCAAGTTCGGTGACGACGTTGCCGTTGACCGTCACGCAGCCGGCGAGAATGAAGTTGTCGGCCTCGCGCCTTGAGCATATTCCGGAATTGGCGATGTACTTGTTCAGACGGCACTCCTCCTTGAAAGGAATAGCCACATTGTCGTTGTCTGACAGCCTCTCGTTCTCGAATGCCTTTCTCCTGTCAATCATCTGTCCGATTCCGCTCTCGTCCTCGGCGCGGAACATTGGTTTAGGTGCGGGACGCTTCTTGCCGCCCTTTGCTCCCGGCTTTCCTCCGAATCCGAGCTTTCCTCCCAGCGCGGCCTTCTTGAATCCAGGTTTCCTGTCGCCGCCGAACGAAGGCTTTCTTCCCTCGCCGAAGCTGCGGTGCTCTCCTGCTGGCCTGTCGCCTCCAAAGGATGGTTTCCTGTCCCCGTAAGAACGGCGTTCTCCGTAGTTGCCCTCTCCCTCTGATGACTGGCGGTAAGGCCTTCTTTCGCCGTCCGGCCTTCCTCCGAAGGATGGCTTTCTATCTCCGTATGGGCGTCTGTTGCCTCCGAATGACGGCCTGTCACCATATGGCCTGCGCTCGTTCCTTTCTCCGTTTTCTCCGCCTTCTGATGAACGGTACGGTCTTGCCGGCCTGTCACCGAAGTTCTTTTTCTCGCCGTATGGCTTGCGGTTCTCGCCATAAGGACGGCGTTCCCTTCTTTCCCCGAAGGATGATGGTGTGTCGGATGATGTCATATAAGGATGGTCATCCCTTTTTCTTGTGATGATGCGGCGTCTCCCGCCGTTTTCTGAACCTGACCTGTAAGGTCTTGAATCGTTGCTACCGTACTCCCTACGGCCTTCGCTGCTGTGGTCGCTGCCACTCTTTTCGTTGTACTCCATTACTTTGTGCCTTCCGGCGTTTAAAAATTTATACTCTGACTCGCGTCAGTCTGTCAATGTTCCATTATTTTATCGTATGTCGGGACTATTTTGTCAGTTTGAATATATATGTAATCGTCCCGTACTGTTTCATCTTCGTCACATCCGTCGTCTTCGTCACATCCATCGTCTTCGTCACATCCGTCGTCTTCGAGAACTTCGCGGACATCGCCGCGTTCCGTGCCGCGTTCCACAGAGTCTTGTCCGTGACGGTAGTTCCGTCTCCGGGCACTCTCGCTTCAGTGACCTTCCCGTTCTGATCAACCCATATTTCAACAACGACCGTGCCTTCCTTCTGTATGTTGTAGGCAGGCCGTGCAAGATGCCCCACGACGCTGCGCCCCTCAAGCCTTGCGTTCGGCTCGCCTGAAACTTTCCCGCGTTCCACATTTCCGCTCGCGTGCCCTGTCTCCAATTCGTCGCTTGCCGTGCGCGCGGTCTGCGGCGCGAGCGTATCTTTCGCTTCGGGGTTGTCGGCGGCATGGAACAGCGCCCTGCGGTTTATCTCCTTCTCGCGCTTCGGCTCATTCACCTCAACATCACCGTCCGGTCCTACAGTCGCCTCCTGCGCAACGTTCTGTTTCGTCCCCTCCATCTGAGCCTTTGACATCTTAACAAGCTCGTCCGGCCTTGTCCTGTCCGGCTTCGGAGACTTCACCCGCGTCCGGCTCCATCTTCTCTCAGGCTTCACCTTCTCTGTCTCCGCGTCGTCGAAGTCAATCAGTATCTCCTCCCTCTCCGGAGGCGGCGGATCCAGATAGGTCATTCCGGCAAAGCACGCGCAGGACAACGCTACGGCATGCACCGCCACAGTCAGCCCTATCCCGGCCGCCCGCGACAGCTTCCTCTGCCTCTCCCTATCCTGTTTGTACTCTTCCATTATATAATTACATTTCCTATCTTGGCAGGATCTGTTTTAGTAAATCTTGTTTCACTGACTTCTGTTTCAGTAAAATTGAATAAAGGTGTCAGATTCAGATGCAAGGCGCAAGAGACTTTATAACCGGAGCAACCTCCCGGTTGTGAGGATTATAAAGTTGAGCGCAACGCAGCAGATGGCCCTTTAATGGAATTTTACATTTACTCTGGACTTGTAGCCATTATCACTTTATAATGGTTTCTCTTCGCAATGTTCATCACCTGCACCACCTCCTTAATCGGAACCGTCTCGTCCGCATAAATCGAGAACGTCGGATCCTCCTCTCCCTGAAGCAGGTCAATCAGGTCGTCCTCCACCTCATTGAACGGCACCGGTTGCTTGTCCCCGTTTATATGATAGGTATAGACTCCATTCCCATGATCTGCAATCGACACGCTCACCGTTGCCTTTGCCGACACCTGCCCGGTGCTCTTAGGCAGCAGAAGCTTCAGAGCGTTGGGGTTTATGAGCGTTGACGTGACCAGGAAGAATATGAGCAGCAGGAACACGATGTCAGTCATCGATGACATCGAGAATCCCGAGTCCACCTTTGTTGTCCTTCTTATCGCCATATCTCTAAATTCCTGAATTTCAAAGTACTATTCCTTTCCGTTCTCCGCAGGCTCGTGCAGCAGATCCATGAAGTCTATTGTCACGGACTCCATCTTGAACACGAGATCCGAAATCTGGGAGGTGAGGTAGTTGTATGCGAAATATGCAAGAATTCCAACGACAAGACCACCGACAGTTGTTACCATCGCCTCGTAGATGCCTCCGGCGAGCAGCGATATGTCGATGTTGCTGCCTGCGGTGGACATGTTGAAGAACGCCCGTATCATACCAGTCACCGTTCCGAGGAATCCGATCATAGGGGCGCCGCCGGCGATTGTCGCCAACATAGGAAGTCCCTTCTCAAGCCTTGCCACCTCGACGCTGCCCATGTTCTCGACGGCAGTCTGTATGTCCTGAAGCGGCCTTCCGATTCTCTCGATGCCCTTCTCGACAAGCCTTGCGGACGGAGTGTCATATTTCTGGCACAGCGACACCGCCGACTTTATCTTTCCCTCATGTATGAGATCCCTGATTTCATTCATGAAATTCTTCTCCACCTTTCCGGCCTTGTGAATCATCCACCATTTGCTCGCGAAGATGTACACCGCCACGACCGAGAGCAGAAGCAGCACAATCATCAGCCATCCGCCGGCCTTGGCCAGCTCAAAATAAGACATCTTCACCTCCTGCTGCACCGGAGCCGGAACAATCTCCGAAACCGTCGCCGCCGTGTCCGCAATGCTCTGAAGTAAGCTTAATGACATATCCCTTAAATTTTAAATTTTCCCAAAAATTCCGAATAACCTGCAAAGATACAAAAATTCTCCGAATACCGCCGATGAAATTTACGCATCACATCACAGCAGCCATTCAGTCCAGTTATCGGGAGTGACGATTGCGGTCTGCTCGACGTTGCATTTATGTGAATTTTGGGATTATAATCCTAAAAGTTGATGTAATTTTTGGATTGGCGGGCTATGCCAAACAGATACAGACCAATCGAATATCGGCTCCACACTTTTGGATTTCATACTATCCTTCAGCAGAGTCGTGAAGGACTGATTCCGTCGATTAACTTTTTGAAGGTAGTTTGAAGCGGAGAAGATTGCCTTTATTGTTCTGATTATAGCGTACTTTGTAATGCGCAATGCCCCGTAAAACGAAAAACATTTTCTATCTTTGCCCCTGTCATCGCAAGGTGACGGACATATTGATGAAAGTGTTTGGCTTTTATCCTTGGATAGGAATCTGGTAAATTTCAAAAGAACAGGGATTGGCTGCGACACTCATCACCTTGTATCACTGTAAATTATCGTCAGGTAATTGCATATACGGGTGTGGGGTATTGCGTCGTTTATCTGTTCTTGGGCTTACCAGAGCCTCTATCCGGATGAACCGAAGACTCCACACTTTCTTTTTGCTTGAACCTGGCCAGTTCCGGAGTCTGCGGCCTATAAAACTATTTTGCTATGTGTAATTTTACAATACTTCGTTAAAA
>DJSA01000046.1:19416-20018 GCA_002438905.1 Bacteroidales bacterium UBA6346 | reverse complement strand
CGCCTTGCATCCGCACTACTTTTGCAATTTTCACATCTCAACTGTTTTTTTTGACCTTTTCGATAAGCGAGAGCAATCCAAATGAATTGAGATTGCCGAGAGCAGAAAGGGGCTATTGAAATACGAACTAAAATCGGGAAATCTTCTGGGCTTGAGCCTTGGGATTTCCCGATTTTTGTGTTATTTGACCTTGGACTACTGAAGCTTGCGGTTTTTGTAGTTCTCGATGCAGGCCGGAATGATCGGGTGATAGGTTTCCGACTTGAAGAGTGGCGAGGCTATGATGAAGTCCGCCGTGCTGCGGTTAGTCGCGAACGGGATGTTGTAGAGCGAGGCGAGCCTCACGAGTCCCATGACGTCGTTCTGATGTCCCTGCATTATCAGGTTGTCGCAGAAGAACACTAGCATGTCGACCTTGCCCTCCGCAATCATAGAGCCTATCTGTGCATCGCCTCCGAGCGGTCCGGAGAGCAGGCAGGTGATTTCCGGACACTCATTCCCGAGCTCTTTCTCCAATGCCTCGCGCACCAGCCTTCCGGTCGTTCCGGTACAGAAAAGCCGGCTGTCTTTCAGCGAGCCTGCGTTGAACTTCACCCAGTCGA
>DJSA01000046.1:19062-19391 GCA_002438905.1 Bacteroidales bacterium UBA6346 | reverse complement strand
TTCTGGCGTCATGCGCCACAAGTGCTATATTCCGTATCATATCCTATAAGTTTTACATACATATCGAGTCGTGATTCGTGTCAAATCAGCATCTCGAACAGCTTGTTGTTCTGATTGATATACTCATACGACACCCCGTGCGCCTCCATTCGGCGGATGAGCGCGTCGTAGTCCTCCTTGGCGGCCACCTCGATTCCGATGAGCGCCGGCCCCTCCTCCTTGTTTGTCTTCTTTATATACTGGATGTAGACAAGGTTGTCGGACGGGCCGATGATGTCACGGATGAATGTCAGTAGCGCTCCCGCCTTCTGCGGGAAGTTCACGATGAA
>DJSA01000046.1:12561-18960 GCA_002438905.1 Bacteroidales bacterium UBA6346 | reverse complement strand
GATATGATGCAGGCGACCTTCTTTCCCTTGATTTTCTCCGGACAGAACCTCAGCGCCGCCACGGAAAGTGCTCCGGCGGGCTCAACGACAGTCGCGTTTTTGTTATACATCTCGATGATGGTCGAGCACACCGCGCCCTCCGGCACAGGGATGATGTCGTCCAGCACCTGACGGCAGATCTCGTAGGTCAGCTTGCCCGGCTTCTTCACCGCCGCGCCGTCCACGAACTTGTTTATGTGCTCAAGGTCAACGATATGCCCTGCCTCAAGCGATGCCTTCATGCTTGCAGCTCCGGCCGGCTCAACTCCGATAATCTTGCAATCCGGCCACTTCTGATGCAGATATGCGCCCACTCCGGAAGCCAGTCCGCCTCCGCCGATGGGGATGAAGATGTAGTCCAGAGGCTCGTCCAGCTGCTGCGTAATCTCATATCCGATTGTTCCCTGCCCTTCGATGATCTTCTCGTCGTCGAACGGAGGAATGAAGGTCTTTCCGCTTCGCTGGGCGTACTTTATTGCCGCGTCGTTAGCCTCATCGAAAGTGTCTCCTGTCAGCACAATGTCCACATACTCTTTTCCGAACATGCTCACGGCCTCGATTTTCTGCCGTGGAGTGGTCACCGGCATATAGATGGACCCCATGATCTTCAGCTTGTTGCAGGAAAAAGCCACTCCCTGCGCGTGGTTTCCCGCCGATGCGCAGACAATGCCGTACTTGAGTACCTCCGGCTGAATCGAGCGAATCTTGTTGTATGCCCCGCGAATTTTGTAGGAGCGCACCATCTGCAGGTCCTCCCTCTTGAGATAGACGTCACAGCCGTACTTGTTTGAAAAATGCGCGTTCAACTGGAGCGGTGTCGGCGTGAGAATCTCCTTTAGCCTCTCCGAAGCCTTCTCGATGTCCTGAGTTTTGGGAAAATATGCGTTTTTTTCCATAATTGTGTGATTATTAATGTTTATGGAGTTGTGTCGGTCTTTGTCTAAAGTGTCGAGTGTGCGTAAGTCCGTATGTATATGTAACCGTGTTAGTTGAGGATTATGAGGACAGGGGCGGAATGGTTGAATTTCAGCGCGACCCTGTCTTCCGTGGCGCGGTTGCGTATTCCTTTCCACCAGTTGTCGAAACATACATTGTCGAGCGGCCATTCAAGCCCCCGTGAGGCGATCCGCAGCGTAGGGTCGGGCGAGAACACAGAAATGGTGCGGCCGGCTCCGCAGTCGAAAGTGTCGCTGTCGTGAAGAGAAAAGGCCATCGTGTGATCGGAAATCATATCGAATGCGACATCGGGATGCGCTGCTCCGAACTCCATGAGCAGTCCGTAGTTGCCGATGGTGAAGTCTTCCTGACCTCCAGTCGCTCCGAGAATATGAATCCTCTCCACCTCCGGATGTGCTGTCAGTGAATATCTTACGGCCTTTGCGAGGTCATCGTAGTCCTGCTCGTCGTACTTCACGACAATCTCCGCAAACCGACCTGCCATGTCCTCCGACAGCGTGTCCATGTCTCCCACGACCGCCGCCGGTGCACTGCCGCCGCTGAACTCAAGGTACTTCATGAGTGCCCCGTCACAGCAGACCACAGCCTCCGCTGCCCCGAGCAGCCACCTCGGGTACTCGGTCTCTGGGAAATCCCCGTCGGCAAGAATGACGATTTCTTTCATCTGTGCGGCGTTTCTGGCATGTTAGGCTTCCGATTCGGACGGAGTCACCGCGTGGTATTCTTCCGGGTTCCGGAATCCGAGCAGGAAATTCTTCGCGTCCATCCGCTTCTTGCCGGCCAGCTGAAGGTCGGTGAGTGCGAGCGCCCCGTCTGCCGTAGCGATGGCAATGTATGTCTTCCCGTCGCTCAGAATCTGTCCCGGAACTGCTCCGGAAGGGCAAATCCTAGCGAACTCCCCATCCGTGATCTTCTCTCCGAAGAAAATCTTCAGTACAACAGGAGCTTCTCCTTCCCGCTGAATTTCCGTGTAGGCGGTAGGATACGGGCTGAGCCCGCGCACAAGGTTGTAAATCTCCGTAGTGCTGTGATTCCAGTCAATCCTGCACATCTCCTTGGTTATCTTTGGCGCAGGTTTCAGCACCTCAGCACCCTGGATGAAGCTGCGCTGAACACGGAATTCCACGCTGCCCTCGATGATTGACTCCACTGTCTGCTCCACAAGGTCGGCCCCGAGTTTCATGAGCTTGTCATGCACGTCTCCGGCGGTGTCTGTCGGGAGGATAGGGCACTGCTCACGGTACATTATTTTTCCCGTATCCATTCCCGCGTCAATCATAAAGGTCGTCACTCCCGTCATGCTCTCTCCGTTGATCACTGCCCAGTTGATAGGCGCAGCGCCCCGGTACTGCGGGAGAAGTGCCGCGTGCAGATTGAATGTCCCGAGCCTCGGAATGCTCCAAACACACTCCGGCAGCAGCCTGAACGCCACCACCACGAAAAGATCCGGTTTCCAAGCCTTGAGAGCCTCAAGGAAGGCCTCGTCTTTGAGCGACACCGGCTGGAGCACCGGAATCCCGTGAGCCACAGCATATTGCTTCACCGCGCTTTCGTTCATCTTGAGTCCGCGTCCCGAAGGCTTGTCCGCCACGGTCACCACGCCCACAACGTCATATCCTTTCTTCACGAGCCTGTCAAGCGGAGCCACCGAGAACTCTGGAGTTCCCATATACACTATCCTTGTCTTCTTGAATATTCCCATAAATTTAGCCTTTAATTTTCTGAATCTGCTCTTGATGTTGTCAATGTTGAAAATGGTTGAGTCGTTCACAGCCTTCCATGTCAGGAACACACCGGTCGGGAAGAGTATGTAACTTGAAATGAAAACTCCGAGTTCCGGAGATATGGCACCGTCGCGGGCGAGTTTCTTCCCGGAAATATCTATGACCCAATATGCCACGAAAAAGAGCACCGAGATGATTGCCGGCGTCCCGAGTCCTCCCTTGCGTATAAGCGCACCGAGCGGTGCACCGATGAGGAAGAATATGAAGCAGGCCAGCGACAGCGCGAACTTGCTCAGAATCTCGATGTCAATGTTCCTCAGAATCCTCGTGTGGTAACCGGTGTCGTTCGCATACATCGAAAGCGTGCTCTGAAGATCTTCCGCCTTCTGGATGGCATTCTCCACGGCCCTGATTTCTTGGTCTATGCTATCGAACTTCCCTATGTTCACAGCTCTGAACGGTGCTGTTATCCTTGTCCTGGCCGAAGAATCCAGCTGATTATAGTACCTCAGTCCTGAGCGATAGCCGTTGACCGACTTGACGTTTTCTGCCCTCGCCGCCTCGTTCAGCCCTCCGATTGAGTCCTTGCCATGGTTCAGTTCCTTGAGACTCATGGACTTTACCTGATCGCTGTACCTTGCCGAGTCCGACTTATGGAAGGCATAGTTCTCCAGAGGAATGATTATCTGTTGACGGTCAAATTCGATATGCTGTAACTGCAGCGTCGTGTCGCGGTATCTCTTCGTGTTGCTTTCCTCGAAGTTCGAGCCGCTGTAGAGCGAGAAAATGAGGTAGCTCTTGTCCTTTGACATTGTCATCATCGCCGAATCCGCCACGGTCACGCTGGTGTTGCCCTTGTGTCCCGTGTGGTTGTAGACCATCACGTTGTGCATCATCCCCGTCTTGTCATCACGGTCCTCGACCCGCAGGATGTACCCTTCAATGCCGTCGTAGAACGTGCCTGTCGGAATCTTGATTTCCTCCTTCGTCCGTCCTATGTCATCGCGGAGAGTATAAATCTGGTTATATGCCACCGGGATGAGGTCATCCGCGATGAAGAAAGCGCTTACGCTTATTGCGAAGCAGACTATGCCTATCGGCAGGAGTATGCGTGAAAGGGATATGCCGGCGGCCTTCATTGCCAATAGTTCGTTGCTTTCGGCGAAGTTGCCGAGCGTCATCATTGACGAAAGCAGCGTGGCGAGCGGAAGAGAGAGCGGAAGGAGGGTGCATGCCCCCCACATCATGAACTCAAGTATGACCTTCATGCTCAGTCCCTTGCCCACAAGCTCGTCGATGTAGAGCCAGAGGAACTGCATCATGAGTATGAATATCACAATCAGGAGGATTGCGATGAAGGGCAGCACGAAGGACTTGAGTATGAATTTGTCTAACTTCTTCATTTGTTTCCGGGATTTGCAAAAGAGCGAATTGCCGCGTTGCGTTCGTAGCCCAAATCCTCACAACCATGAGGTCGCTGCCTGCGGTTTGAACTCCTCGCGCGCCTTGCACTTCATCTCTTTATCAAATCCCTTTCTTTTATTTATTTAAGTGATAATCAGACGCACTCAATGATTGCTTATGATCACTTGATGTTTCCGAGGAGGATTTCTGTGGCTTCGTCGAGGCCTGCGGCGTTCTTGCCGCCGGCTGTGGCGAGTCCCGGCTGGCCGCCGCCCCCGCCGAGTATGGCCTTGGCCGCTGTGCGGACATCATTGCCGGCGTTGTGGCCCTTGGCAACGAGGTCGGGGGAGTACATCACGAGGAGCTGAGGCTTGCCCTCGAACTCGTATGCCGCGATAACGGCGAGGTTCTCCGCCTCCTTCTGGAGCATGAACGCCGCGTTTTTGAGCATTGCTGGGTCACAGCTCTTGCGCAGAACCACCGTGCGGATGCCGTTGATGTCCTTTGCCTCGTCGAGAAGCGCCTGCTTGAAGGCTGCTGCCTTCTCCTTGGCCACATTCTCGATTTCCTTCTTGAAGCCATCGTTCTCGTCGATGAGTTTTCTGATTGCGGCAGCGAGGTCAGGAGCGTTGTTGAACAGAGCCTTTGCGCTGCGCAGGGTGTTCTCCATAATGTCGACCACATTCTCGGCTGCAAGCCCAGTCCTTGCCTCGATCCTTCTGATTCCGGCCGCAATCGCACTCTCGGAGACAATCTTGAAGAAGCCGATGTTTCCGGTTGCCGAGGTATGGCATCCTCCGCAGAGTTCGACAGAATCTCCGAATTGCACGATGCGGACCCGGTCGCCGTATTTCTCTCCGAACAGGGCCATGGCACCCATAGCCTTCGCCTCTTCCATTGTCCCATTCCTTTTTTCGATGAGAGGGAAATTGCAGCGAATCAGTTCGTTGACCCTCTTCTCACCCTTGTCGATCTGTTCATCGCTCATTTTCTCGAAATGCGAGAAGTCGAAGCGGAAATAGTCCGGGGTCACGAACGATCCCTTCTGTTCCACGTGCGTTCCGAGAATTTCGCGGAGAGCCTGATGGAGAAGATGCGTGCAGCTGTGGTTGTTCTCGATGCAGTGTCTGCGCGCGGCATCGACCACGAGACGGAAGCTGCCCGTGCAGTCCGTTGGAAGCTTCTCGGCGATGTGAATCGTGAGGTTGTTCTCCTTCACGGTGTCGAGAATCCTGATCCGTTCCCCATCTTCTGACTCGATGTATCCCGTGTCTCCGACCTGTCCTCCCATTTCACCGTAGAAAGGAGTGCGGTCAAACACGAGCTGAATCATCTCCTTGTTTTTCTGCTTCACGGTTCTGTGGCGAGTGAGACGTGCCCCGTCAATCTCGGTGAAATCATACCCGAGGAACTCGACGTTGTCGCAGTGGTGGAACTCGATCCAGTCTCCGAACTCGTTTGCCGTGGCGTTGCGCGCCCTGTCCTTCTGCTTCTTGAGCTCGGCCTCAAATCCTTCGAGGTCAATGGTATATCCCTTCTCTGAGGCTATGAGTTCGCTCAGGTCAATCGGGAACCCGAAGGTGTCGTAGAGCGTGAACGCATCCTCTCCCTTGATGACCTTCGTGTCGGAGCATTTCTCCATGATGCTGTCAATCAATCTGATGCCCCTGTCGAGAGTGCGCAGGAACGCAAGCTCCTCTTCTTTGATTACCTTCTCGATTAGAGTCTGCTGGAGGGCGATTTCGGGATAATGCTCTCCCATGTCGCTCACTAACTGCCCCACGAGGCGGCAGAGGAAAGGCTCGTTGAAGCCGAGGAATGTATATCCGTAGCGGACAGCACGGCGAAGGATTCTGCGGATGACGTAGCCGGCTTTTACATTGGAAGGGAGCTGGCCGTCAGCGATGGAGAACGCGATTGCGCGGATGTGATCCGCGACTACCCTCATCGCGATGTCCGTATTCTCATCAGATCCGTATTTCTTACCAGAAAGTTCCTCGATCTTGTGGATCATCCCCGTGAACACGTCAGTGTCGTAGCTGCTCTGCTTGCCCTGAAGCGTCATGCAGAGACGCTCGAAGCCCATTCCGGTGTCCACGTTCCTGTGTGGGAGGAGCTCAAGCGATCCGTCTGCCTTGCGGTTGTACTGCATGAACACGAGGTTCCAGATCTCAATCACGAGGCGATGTCCCTTATTCACGAGTTCGGCACCGGGAACGGACTTGCGTTCTTCGTCGCTGCGCAGGTCAACATGAATCTCGGAGCATGGACCGCA
>DJSA01000046.1:249-12500 GCA_002438905.1 Bacteroidales bacterium UBA6346 | reverse complement strand
CCCATCTCCCAGAAGTTGTCATGCTTGTTTCCGAGCAGTACCCTGTCTGCGGGAAGGTGGGTGAGCCAGCGGTCGCGGGCCTCGGTGTCGAGTGCGGTCCCGTCCTCCGCGGAACCCTCGAACACTGTCGCGTAGAGCCTGTCCTTGTCAATTTTATAGACCTCTGTCAGGAGTTCCCACGCCCAGTCGATTGCCTCGTTCTTGAAATAGTCCCCGAAGCTCCAGTTTCCGAGCATCTCAAACATCGTGTGGTGGTAGGTGTCATGCCCTACCTCCTCAAGGTCGTTGTGTTTCCCGCTGACCCTCAGGCACTTCTGGCTGTCCGTGGCGCGAGGGAATGGTGCTGGGCTATTGCCGAGGAGCCAGTCCTTGAACTGGTTCATTCCGGCGTTTGTGAACATTAGGGTTGGGTCGTTCTTGACGACCATGGGTGCGGACGGCACGATTGTGTGTCCCTTTGAAGCGAAAAAGTCGAGATAGGCTTTCCTGATCTCTTTTGATGTCATCATATATTTCTGAATCTTTTTATTTTTCTCGAAGTCGTCCGGAGACAGGCCGTGTTTCGCGCCCCCTCCCGGAACATTTTAACCTACAAAAGTACAACAAATTTGGTAAAAAGCAGTATATTTGCGCTATGTCGGGGTTCAAAAAGTACATTTTCAACTCGGAAACGCTCTCCTACGAAGTGGACAGAAATTACGCGAAGAGGAGGGCTCTGCGTGCTGTTATCCTGGTTGTCATGAGCAGTCTCATGGCTTTTTTCAACCTTTGGATTCTGACTGGAGTGCTGGATGTTGAGCTTCCTAAGACAAAACTTCTTAAGAAGAGGAATGCCGCGCTTCTCCTGCAGGTCGAGGTGTTGGGCACTGCCATACGCGAATATGATGAGCGTCTCACGGCTCTCCAGATGAGGGACAATGACATCTATCGCACCATACTCGGAATGGGGCGTATAGCCGAGGAGACGAGAAATGCCGGTTTTTCTGGGGCGAACCGCTATCTGTGGCTCGATAATCCGGAGTACAACATAGGATTCCGCAATTCCGTCGTCCGTACCGACATTCTCCTGAAAAAGGCCTACATACAGTCCAAATCATACGACGAGGTCGAGCGTCTCGCCAGGCGTGCCGGGGATATGGCATCGTGTGTTCCAATTATTCCTCCAATCAATCCGGA
Organism: Bacteroidales bacterium UBA6346; assembly: GCA_002438905.1. Taxonomy (GTDB): domain Bacteria; phylum Bacteroidota; class Bacteroidia; order Bacteroidales; family UBA932; genus Cryptobacteroides. Next base: position 11,324 of record DJSA01000046.1, on the reverse strand, counting down.
CAAGAGAAAATACCACCTATCCAGCCGCTTCGGAAGACGGATCGACCCGAAATATCATCGCCCGGCTTTTCACCACGGACTCGACTTCGCCGCAAAGGTGGGCTATCCGGTCTACGCTACGGGCGATGGTGTTGTCGAGTCTGTCGGGTTCGGTATCGCAGGATATGGTAATCAGATAGTCATTGATCATGGGTTCGGATACAAGACACGCTATGCCCATCTGAGTTTTGTGAACGTTGCAGAAGGAATGATGGTGAAGAGAGGAGAGAATATAGGGAATGTTGGGAACTCCGGTAAATCGACCGGGCCGCACCTTCATTACGAAGTCATATATAAGGGTCGTCCCACCAATCCGATGAATTATATGGATCTTGACATGACTCCGGAAGAATATGCTACCATGGCTCAGGTCAGCGAGTCCGCCGCGCAACGGGTCATGATACATCCAAGCCATAGGAGGAAAAGATGAGAAAGGGATATGTTTTTGATAAGAATAGCCTGAATTTCAGGAAAGAACGTCTGACTCTAAAGAGGTTGGGTCGGTGGATTCTTGTATTCCTGCTGCTGTCGCTGTCTTTGACTGTGGTGTTCTATTTGGTGTTTTCGCTCCTTTTCAACACCAAGGAAGAAACTGCGCTCAGGGAGCAGAACCGCGCCTATGATTCGCAACTTCCCAAACTTCAGGAAAAGTCCGCGATGCTCTCTAACGAGATTCAGCGGCTCTCCGAGCGTGACAATGCCATATATCGTGAGATATTCCTCACGGACTCCCCAGATTTGGACTTGACTTCATCGCTGTCCTTCACAAGTGGGATTGACACGATTCCTGACGTGCACTTGGTAAAGTACACTGTCGTAAAAGCAGATGCTCTCTTTTCCAAAGCCGAGCGCATAGAGGAAAATATGAAGCGGGCTCTGGCGGCTGTTTCCTCAGACAGAAATGCGGTGCCTCCGCTGCATGCCCCGATAGATCCTCTGTCCTATGCACAGATAGGCGCATCGGTCGGAAGCAAGATAAATCCCTACTACAAGGTGCCGACTCCGCATTACGGACTCGACATAATTTCAGAAGCGGATGTTCCAGTTCTGGCATCGGCGACTGGGTTCGTCTCCAATGTGACCCGCTCGATGAAAGGGCAGGGCAATGTAGTTGAACTTACCCATGGAAACGGCTACATCACGCGCTATGCCCATCTTGCCGCAGTCCTTGTCCGGAAGGGAATGAAGGTGCGCCGAGGAGATGTGATAGGGCGCGTCGGAATCTCAGGCAACGCCTACGCTCCGCATCTCCATTATGAAGTCCTGCGCGACACTGTGGTCCTCAACCCAGTCAATCATTTTTTTGCCTCTGTCTCTCCGGAGGAATATCTGAACATGGTAACGATGTCCATAAATACAAAACAATCAATGGATTAGACTATATGGAAAAGATATGCTACACAATCGGCGAGGTCGCCAAAGAACTCGGTGAAAACACTTCCACCGTCAGGTTCTGGAGCGATTCTTTCCCGAGATTCATACGTCCGACCCGCAATGCAAAAGGGAACCGCATCTACAGGGGGGAGGACATCGACACATTCCGTCTCATTCAGTTCCTTCTCAAGACCGAGAGACTTACAATAGAGGGAACGACGAAGCGCATCCTTGAGGATCGCAAGGGTGCGGAGCGGAAATTCCGTGTTGTGGAGTCGCTGATGTCGATCCGGGATCAGCTGGAGGAGATTTCAAGGAATATGTAGTTATGGAAGGTATGGGAGAGTTTGTAAAAGTGCGTGTGCGGGATGTCGTTGACGTCATTCGTGGCTTCGCTCCGGAGAGTGTGCAGGAGAGTTGGGACAATAGCGGGCTTTCTGTAGGCGATATGAATGCGGTGGTGACAGGAGTGCTTGTGGGCTTTGATTGCACGCCGGAGCTCGTAGCGGAGGCCGTTGAGTGCGGTGCCAATCTCATTGTGACCCATCATCCCCTTATTTTCGGTGGCCTTAAGCGCATAACACCGGACGATGCGGTGGGACTTGCTGTGATGATGGCCATTCGTGGCGGTGTGTCGATATATTCAGCACACACGAGTGCCGACAAGGTCGTGGGCGGAGTGAGTTGGGCAATGGCACAGCGGCTTGGTCTTGAGAATGTGTCGATTCTTGACGTTGACAATAGCGTCTCCAGACCGGATACTGAATATGGGCTCGGGATAATCGGTGATTTTCATGTCCCCTTGCCTGTGGATATTGCCGTGGAAAAGGTGAAGTCGTCGTTCGGTGTGCCTTGCGTCAGGTCATCGCGGCTGTGGCCCGGGCTCATGGTGAAGCGGGTGGCGGCCTGCGGTGGCTCTGGTTCATCGCTGATTGCGCAGGCTCGCTCTGCTGGCGCGCAGCTTTATATCTGTGGAGACATATCATATCACCATTTCTTCACTCCGGAGGGTTTCGTGGTCATGGATGTCGGTCATTATGAGAGTGAAATAGATATTGTTGATATTTTATTTTCCTTGATTCAGAAAAATTTTCATACCTTTGCAGTTCGCACTACGCGACTTGATTACACCAACCCGATATATTATTTCTAAAAGCGATATGGCTACAACAAAGAAAACCAAGAAAATAGAGACTCCGATTGATCAGCATGAGACTTTTGTGTCAATCCAGAAGAACTTCGCGGATTCGGACATCAGTGTTGAGGAAAAGCTGAAAGCTCTCTACGAACTTCAGCAGACAGACTGCGCAATTGACAAGATAGTCCAGCTCAGGGGTGAACTTCCGATGGAAGTCGAGAGACTTGAAAACGAGATCGCAGACCTGAAGGCCAAGATGACCCATATCAACGGAATGATTGAGGAATATACGAGAGGTATCGCGGAGAATAAGCATAATATCGTTGAGTGCGATATGCAGATCGACAAGTATCGCTCGCAGCTTGAGAATATCTCCAACAGCCGTGAGTACGACTCGATAAACAAGGAAATCGAGAATCAGGATCTGCTCCGTCAGATTGCCGAGAAGAACATCGGTGAGGCTAAAGAGCGCATTGCGGACAAGAAGGCGGATCTTGAGGTCATTAAGGAGAGGATTGCGGTGAGAAACGACGACCTCGCGGCCAAAAAGGAAGAACTTGCCTCCATCATCGAGTCCACAGCAAAGGATGAGGCGGCGCTCCAGGCAAAGCGTGAAGCCTGTGCCGCGAAGATTGATGCGAGGACCATGAGTGCCTATGAGCGCATCCGTCAGAGTTGCAACAACCATCTCGCCGTTGTGGGTATTTATAACGGAAATTCATGCGGCGGCTGCTTCAACACCATCGCACCACAGAAACTCATTGACATTGCGTCAAACAAGAAGCTGATAATCTGCGAATATTGTGGAAGAATCCTCGTTAATCCGGACTTTGAATAATCTGGAAAATATTGCTGACAACGATTAAACTTACATAATTATGGCTGGCGAGCGGAAACCGGGAACTGGCAGACGCAAGGCTTCAGACATCAATCTTGATAATTTAGGGCTTGAGATGGGAAACAAACCGCCTCAAGCTCTTGATGTCGAAGAGGCTGTCCTTGGAGCGCTGCTGATTGAGCCGAACTGTGTGGATGAGGCTATGGGTGAACTTACCCCAGAATGCTTCTACTCAAAGAAAAATAGGATGATTTTCGAGGCGATGATCGCTCTTGTCAACGAGCACGTCACCATCGATGTTATTTCCGTCTCCCAGAAACTCAAATTCTTTGAGAATTTCGATGCGGTGGGCGGTGCTCCAGCGCTAGTGCAACTCTCGATGCGTGTCGCTTCGGCGGCCAACATCGAGTACAACATCAAGGTACTCAAGGAAAAGAACATCCAGCGTGAACTCATAACGGCCTCCTATAAGGTGCTGCAGAATGCCTACAAGGAGTCGGTCAATGTCGAGGATCTGATGGACATGGCCCAGACTGAAGTGTTCAAGGCCATCCAGAACAATGTCAAGAAAGAGGCCCAGCTCATCGGCAGCGCTATCAATGAGGCAATGGAGGCTCTCCAGAACGCTCAGGAACACCCCGGACTAAGCGGAGTGCCTTCTGGTTTCGCTTCTCTCGACAAGGTCACTCAGGGTTGGCAGCCTTCCGACCTCATCATCCTTGCAGCGCGTCCTTCAGTGGGTAAGACGGCGTTCGTACTCAATGTCGCGCGCAATGCGGCAGTGCAGTTCCACGTTCCTGTGGCGATATTCTCGCTTGAGATGCCTACAATCCAACTTGCCAAGCGTCTGATGACTTCCGAATCGCGTATTGACGCGGCCAAGATCAAGGGTGGAGTGCGTCTGGAGCCATACGAATGGACGCAACTCGAGACCCAGATCGCGGAACTTGCCAAGGCTCCGCTCTATATAGACGACACCCCATCGCTGCCTGTAAACGAGTTTCGTTCCAAAGTTAAGAGGCTTGTCAACCAGAAGGGGGTCAAACTAGTCATTGTCGACTACCTCCAGCTGATGCAGGGGCCTGCCGAACTGCGCGGAATGCGTGAGCAGGAAGTGGCGGCAATCTCCAGAACCCTGAAGGCCACAGCCAAGGAGATGCAGATTCCGATTATAGCCCTCTCGCAGCTCTCCCGCCAATCAGAGATGAGGGACGGAAGCAGGAGGCGGCCTCAGCTGAGCGACCTTCGCGAGTCCGGTTCAATCGAGCAGGATGCGGATATGGTATTGTTCATCCATCGTCTTGACTATCAGGGTATGGCAGCCTCCGCCGAGGAAGTTGGCATGACCCAGCTCATCATCGCCAAGCACCGTAATGGTGAGATCTGTGACATTCCTCTGCGTTTCCACCATGAGGAAGTGCGTTTCGTTGACGAGAGTGACAGCACCTACAATCTCGCGGACAGCGTGGGTTCGGCGATGAATCGGGATGTCTCTTTTGATGTTGGTTATCCTGCTGCAGATGCGGGAAATGAGTTTGCAGATACTGGATTCTGAGTCGGTTAATAGTTAGCTCTAAAGTATTGAACATGGCATTGCATAAGATTCTGACACTTTTCGCTACGGCCCTTGTAATATGGGCAGCGCACGGCATTCCCAGCGGTCTTGTGCAGCATTTGCACGCCACTACAGTTCAGTCGGCAGATAGTTCTCTCACCGTGCCCGGAAATCGCACCGGCTGCATCCCGGTGGGAAGCCTCGCGCAGGACCGTCTCGCATTTCGCGCGGGTGAGAGCATGTCCTTTGTAATACATTACAAATGGGGGGTCATCAACTCCGATGTCGGGATGGCATCAGTGACTTTGAGTGAGGAGGATTTCAATGGCATTCCTACGTTTCATTGTGAGGTTATAGGGAGTACTACCAGACTTTTCGATTTCGTGTTCAAGGTACGCGAACATTTTGAATCATGGTTTACTCGTGACGGACTCCGGCCGATAAAGTTCATCCGTGACAGCCATGAGGGGAAGTACGTGGCAACTAATACATTCAATTATGATTGGGAGCACGCTCTGATTGCCGCGGATGTCTATTCTACCACAGCAGGCCAGCGCAGCGTCGAATTGCCTTTGGACAGGTGCACATACGACCTTCCGTCCCTATTCTTTCTAGCAAGAAACATGAACATGGATGCCGTTACTCCTGAGATTCGTTATCCTATGACATTTGCCATCGATGATGATGTCTACAATGTTCATTTCATTCTGCATGGGCGTGAAACCATTGACGTGAAGGGGCTCGGTCGAATAAATACTATAAAGTTCAGTGCAAGACTCCTCGCGGGAGAAGTGTTCCGCAGTGACACGGACATGACAATATACATTTCCGATGATGACAATCGTCTCCCCGTCTATTTCGAGGCTCCGCTGCTTGTGGGGAAGGCCTCTGGGAGGATGACGGCTTGTTATGGCCTTGCGCATCCGTTTTCGTCTATGGTCAAGGATTATCGCAGATAATAATGAAAACGTATTATGAAGAAGGGAAAGGAAATATTTCACGAAGGCAAAATTATCGAAATAACTCCCGAGTTCACTGCGGTCGAGATAATCAGTTCCTCGGCCTGTTCGCAATGTCATGCTAAGGGACTCTGCGGATTTTCAGAGGAGGAAAGCAAGGTTGTGATGGTTCCGACGAGCCCATACACGGAGCGGAAGGTCGGCGACACGGTGACTCTCGCCCTGAAGCAGACGATGGGGCTGAAAGCCGTGTGGATATCTTATGTCATTCCTTTGATCATATTAATGATTTTAGTGCTATCTTTGTCACCCGTTATCGATAACGAGTTGTGGACAGGGCTCGCGGCAATTGCTGGCGTGGCTCTCTACTATTTGGCTGTTTGGTTGTTGCGTGATAGGCTCAGTAACGAATTTGTGTTTTATATAAAGGACTGAGCAGAAGTTTTTTATCTGGGTGGATGGAGTTGGGCTCGCGCTTCTGCCTGCCACATAGAGGCTGAAAATATTTAACTTATTTTATAATAAAATGGTAAACACGATTATTTGGACTATTGCCGTCATCACCATTCTCGGTCTGCTGCTCTCGGTCTCGATCTACCTTGTGGCCAAGAAGTTCAAGGTGGAGGAAGACCCGCGAATCGACGAGGTTGAGGCTGTGATGCCGGGCGCGAATTGCGGAGGCTGCGGATTTGCCGGTTGCCGTGCATTCGCGACATCATGTGTCGAGTCCGGAAATCTCGACAAAAACTACTGTCCTGTAGGAGGAAACGAGACAATGAAGAAGGTCGCCGCCATTCTCGGTCTGACTGTCGCGGAAAAGGCTCCTATGGTGGCTGTTGTCCGCTGCAACGGTTCATGCGCAAATCGACCGAAGACTTCAATTTACGATGGAGTGCAGTCATGCCGGGTGAAGGCTTCGCTCTACAGCGGTGACACGGGCTGCTCCTACGGCTGTCTCGGCTGCGGTGACTGCGTGGCTGCATGCCAATTTGACGCGATTCTCATGAATCCGGAGACCGAACTTCCTGAGGTCGATCAGGACAAGTGTACTGCATGCGGAGCATGTGCAAAGGCCTGCCCGAAGAACGTCATCGAACTCCGTGCAAAGGGGCCGCGCAACATGCGGGTGTTCGTCTCCTGCATCAACAAGGACAAGGGCGCGGTGGCGCGCAAGGCCTGCAAGGCAGCCTGTATCGGATGCGGAAAGTGCTTCAAGGCATGTCCCCATGGTGCGATTACGGTCGAGAACAATCTCGCTTACATCGACTTTACCAAGTGCAAGCTGTGCCGCAAATGTGTCGTCGAGTGCCCTACCGGTGCCATCCATGACGTGAACTTCCCGAAACCGGCGGTTAAGCCGGCACCTAAACCGGCGGCCCCTGTTGCGGCTTCGAATGCTGCTCCTGCTGCTGCGAAACCATTGGCTGAGGCTGCCGCTGCGAAACCGTTGGCTGAGCCTGCTGCTGCGAAACCGTTGGCTGAGCCTGTCGCTGTGAAACCATTGGCTGAACCTGCCGCCAAGCCGGTTGTGGCAGCTCCGGCAGAGAACAAAACCATTAAGGAGGAGGAAAAGTGATGAAAAAGAAGACATTCAAGATAGGTGGAACACACCCCGCCGACAGCAAGATTTCGGCATCCTGTAAGATTGAGGTACTTCCTCTTCCGAAGACCGTCTATGTCTCCATGGCTCAGCATCTCGGCGCTCCGGCAAAGCCGGTTGTCGAGGTCGGAGCCGAGGTAAAGACAGGGCAGGTGATAGCAGAACCCGGTGGATTCATTTCCGCATTTGTGCATTCTCCGGCTACGGGAACCGTCAAGGCCATCGCGCCTCGTCAGGATCTCGCCGGCAACTGGATGACGCATATCGAGATAGCCGTGGCTGACGAGGAAGTCTGGGCCGATGGCATAGACACGACTAAGGACATTGTCACGGCGATTCCGGCAGACAACGCGTTCATCATTGACCGCATCAAGTCCAACGGCGTGGTCGGACTCGGCGGCGCGACATTTCCGACTCACGTGAAACTCTGTCCGCCTCCGGGCAAGAAGGCAGACTGCCTGATTCTCAACGGCGCGGAGTGCGAGCCTTACCTCACATCGGATAACCGTATCATGATTGAGCGCAGTCGCGAGATTGTCATCGGTGCAGCTCTTATGAAGAAAGTGCTCGGCGGTTGCCCAGTGGTCATCGGCATAGAGGAGAACAAGCCGGAGGCAATAGCGGCTATGACCGCTGCTGTTGCGGAACTTGCGGCATCTTCAGCCGACTATAAGGGCATTCAGGTGCAGGTTCTCAAGAAGAAATATCCGCAGGGCGGTGAAAAGCAGCTCATTGCCGCGATCATGGGACGGGAGGTCAAATCAATGGGGCTTCCGATTGATGTCGGCGCCGTCGTTCAGAACGTCGCCACATCCCTTGCCGTCTATGAGGCTGTTCAAAAGAATATTCCTCTGATTACCAATACGATGACAATCACAGGAGATTGCCTCGGAAAGGAGCACCAGCACAATTACCTATTTCGTATAGGAATGCCGCTCTCCTACATCGCCGAATATGCCGGAGGTGTTCCTGACCAGGCCGCAAAGATTATTTCCGGAGGTCCGATGATGGGCAAGGCCATCGCAAACCTTGATGCATGCACGGTGAAGGGTTCCTCTTCACTTCTCTATCTTACTGCTGAGCAAACAGAAAGGAAGCCTGAATCCAACTGCATACGTTGCGGGAAGTGCGCCGATGCCTGCCCTATGGGTCTTGAGCCTTTCCTTCTGAACAAACTCGCAAGGCACGGCATGATGGATGAACTTGAGGCTAATGCCGTTCAGGACTGCATCGAGTGCGGATGCTGCCTCTACACTTGTCCTGCCAACGTCCCGCTTCTGGACATCATACGTCTGGCCAAGGGAGATGTCATTAAGATCATACGCGGACGCGCCGCCGCAGCCGCTGCAAAGAAATAACCAGAATCTAAAGAATATGAATAAGATAGTTTCGCCATCACCTCACATCCACAGCGATCTCTCCACACGGAGGCTCATGCTGGACGTGATCATTGCGCTGATGCCGGCCGTGATTCTCTCCTGCCTTCTCTATGGCTGGAAGGAACTCCTGCTGCTCGCGGTCAGCGTTGTTTCCTGTGTCAGCATCGAGTATCTCATCAATAGGTTCCTGCTCAAGAAGCCGCTCTCGATAACCGACCTTTCTGCCGTTGTGACAGGCATCCTGCTCGCGCTCAATGTACCTGTCGCGTGTCCGTGGTGGGTGCTCGTGATTGGAGCGGCCATAGCAATCGGAGTAGTCAAGATGACTTTCGGAGGACTCGGACAGAACATTTTTAACCCGGCAATCGCAGCCCGCGTCTTCCTGCTGCTTTCATTTCCTGTCTATATGACGGATTGGGCATACACTCCTACCGGTATTTTCGGCGGCGTTGACGCCGTTTCCGGTCCGACCCTCCTTGGAGTTCTTAAAGAGCAGGGCATATCGGCGCTCGGACAGCTTGATTGGAAGACGCTTCTTATCAATACCTGTGGTGGTTCCACGGGAGAGCTCTCCGCAATCGCACTTCTAGCGGGATTCGTCTACCTTCTCTGCCGTAAGGTCATCAAGCCGTGGATTACTCTTTCAATTCTCGGCACCGTGGCAGTCTTCGCGCTTGTCTACGGACTTGTCGCACAGCCGGAGATGGGAGTTGCTCATTTCATAGTCTTCAATCTCCTCACCGGTGGTCTGCTTCTCGGCTCCATCTTCATGGCGACCGACTATGTCACCTCGCCGATGAGCGACTGGGGTGGAGTGGTCTACGGCATCGGCATCGGTCTTCTCACAATGCTCATTCGTTATTTCGGAGCATATCCGGAGGGCGTTTCCTTCGCGATTCTTATTATGAACATGACGGTTCCCCTCCTTAACAAGGCGTTCCATCAGAGAAAATACGGGAGGAAATAGGCTATGGCAATGAAATCTACATTCAGGAATATGGTGGTCTGCCTGACGCTCATCTGCATTGTATGCTCGGCGCTCCTCTCAGGCGTGTATGCTCTCACGGCCGCTCCTATCGAGAAGGCCAATGCGGACAAGCTCAACGACGCGATAGGCGAGGTGCTCCCTGCATTCTCTTCCCTTTCAGAGGCGAAGACTATAGAACTAGGAGGCAAGACCTACTCATACTACGAGGTCGCTGACAGCGCGGCCAATGTTGTCGGTTACGCGATAAATTCCGCTGTCGGAGGATTCGGAGGCCCTGTAAGCCTCATGGTAGGCGTGCTGGCCGATGGAACAGTCTACAACACGAAAGTGCTTTCACATAGCGAGACCCCGGGACTTGGTGCCAAGTGTACAGAACCGGCATTCGCGGATCAGTTCAAAAATCTCGACCCGTCAGTCAAGAAGCTTTCCGTGAAGAAGGACGGAGGCGATATCGACGCGATTACTGCTGCCACCATCACGTCACGAGCCTACACCGAGGCTGTGGCGCTTGCGGTTTCAATTTCAAAGGCCATAAAAGGCGAGAAAGTTGACGCAGTCGAAGGTGCAACATCAAAAAATGGAGGAACGTACAATGAGTAATCTCAAATACATAGTAAATGGTCTCGTGAAGGAGAATCCTACATTCGTGCTCCTTCTCGGAATGTGTCCTACATTGGCCACGACCACCTCTGCAATCAACGGAATGAGCATGGGGCTTGCGACAATGTTCGTGCTCATACTTTCCAACATGGCGATTTCCGCCGTTGCCCGCTTCATCCCAGACAAGGTGCGCATCCCGTCATACATCGTGATCATCGCGACTTTCGTGACTCTGCTGCAGTTCCTTATGCAGGCATACGTCCCTGCGGTCTATGAGACTCTCGGTTTGTTCATCCCGCTCATCGTGGTGAACTGCATAGTGCTCGGCCGTGCGGAGGCATTCGCCAACAAGCATACGGTTCTGGCATCGGCCTGCGACGGCATCGGCATCGGGCTCGGATTCACGGTTGCCCTCACCGTTCTCGGACTCATCCGCGAGATTCTCGGCAACGGCTCGGCATTCGGCTGGAAGTTCATTCCGGGCGACGGCATCCTCGTGTTCGTCCTCGCTCCGGGAGCTTTCATGGTGCTTGGCTACCTCATCGTACTTTTCAGAAAACTCACTGCTAAAAAATAGGGGAGGACTGAATTATGGAATATTTAAC
>DJSA01000046.1:0-177 GCA_002438905.1 Bacteroidales bacterium UBA6346 | reverse complement strand
TCGGAATCTGCCCGTTCCTCGGAGTCTCGAACAAGCTCTCCACGGCTGTGGGAATGTCCGGGGCGGTATGCTTCGTGATAACCCTCTCTACGCTTGTCACCTATCTCCTTCAGGTCTACGTGCTTGCGCCTCTTCACATTGAGTTCCTTCAGACAATCGCGTTCATTCTCGTGATTG
>DJSA01000113.1:424-5613 GCA_002438905.1 Bacteroidales bacterium UBA6346 | reverse complement strand
TCCGACCTTTATTTTCTTCATTATGATATAGTTAACGCTCATGCCGCAGGCACAAGCAACAAGTAATCAGTTATTAGTCAACAGCGCAGAATCGGGCGTATTCTCCCGATTCCACGATGTTATAGACCGCAGAAACTTGCGTTTTATACTCATTGGCCGTATAAATTTTTCTCAGAAACTATTTCAGTCCTTCACACACGGCTTCAATACCCCCACTCGCTCATCCAGTCCACGAGGAAGCGGTCGCCCTCAAAGCGTATCGGAAGCCAGATGTAGCGGGAGTCAATGAGATCATTGGGGTTCCATCTGTCACCCACGTAGATGTACTGTTCCTTGCCACCGAGCTTGATATCCTTTGTCTCCTGAAGCTTGAGAATGTAGGTGCTCTGGGAGCGGTAGGTCAGCTCAGCGCCCTCTCCCGAACACGGGTTGCCGAGTTCTTTCCACGGGCCGAAAATATTGTCGGCGACGGCCGTTCTCGCCGCATTCGGCGCCCAGCCCGAACAGCCGGACATCATGAGGTAGTATTTGCCGTCTTTCTTGAATATGGCAGGGGCTTCCATCGATCGTCCGGCAAACGCCCGCGCGTATTTTCCCGTGTGGGCGGTGTAGTCGTCGGTGAGTTCCGCTATCTGGAGGGTGTAGTTCTCCTCCGAAGCATAGATGTGATAGGCCTTTCCGTCGTCATCGACAAACACGGTCTGGTCACGAGCCATCTGCCCTCCGGAAAAGTCACGTTTGAAAAGCATCCCCTGTCTTATGCTCTCGATGTAAAGATCAGTATCCACTTCCCAAAACACCGGGTCGCTCCAATCCTGCTCCTTCTGCCATTCGTTGATGTCCAACGCCCATTTGCCGGGATTCACCCTCCCGGAGCGAAGAAACCTGAACGGGCCGGCGGGGTTGTCAGCGATTGCGACTCCGTATCTCGCTGCGGCATAGGCCTGTCCCTTGAGCTCAAGGTGAAACCACATGACGTATTTGCCGGTCTTTTCGTTATAGATGACCTTTGGACGCTCCAGAATGCAGCCGGACTCGATGTCGCTGCCGGCGCCGTCCGGATCCACCTTCAGCGCAAGCCCTTCGTCCTTCCAGTTGTAAAGGTCAGTGGAGGAGTAGCAGTGCACCCCGTCAAGCGCCAGTCCGCTCTGGTTCTTGTGTTCGCCGTACATGTAGTATTTTCCGTCACGGTAAAGCAGGCCAGCGCCGTGGGCATTGATGATTTTCCCTTCCGTGTCCGTCCATATTTCCCCTGGACGGAATGATTCGTTGTCCTCGGAAACGTTCCTGTCCGCAGGCTCGAACCAGAGAAGGCGGGAAAGAGGCACTTTGATGGTGTAGGTCTTCCCTCCCTTGTAGATTTTGCCCTCGTCGTCGCGCCATTTGCCTTCGGGAAGCTTCACCGTGCGGGTGTTCTCCGCGGACATGACAGGAGCGACGAGGTATCTGTCCCCGAGCATGTACTGGTCTTTGCAGTCTTCGAAGCCCTGGCCCGGGAAGGAGTATTCCATGTGACGCACTATAGGCTCACCGGTGATAGAGGCATTTCTTGCACAAGAGAGGATGTAATCCCCGAGCTGCTCGTGCCATTTGGCGTATTTGACGCATGTTTCGAGGTTCTCCTTGTTCAGAATCCGCCACGGGGCCACGGAGAACTGCATCATAGGCATCATCGAGTGTATCTGGCAGGAACGGACAATCAGCGACTGGTCGAATTCCTCTGGGTCGATGCCGAGGAAACTCTTGTATTCCCCGCCGCCGATCATGTCCGGGCAGGTGTAGGCATAGCCGAGCAGGCCTGCTGCTATCATCGAAGGCACGAGGCTCGCGACTCCCTCCCAAGAGTATTTCTTGTCTCCGAGGCGCTGCACCAGAGGCAGCCCGCCCGCTTTCCATGAAGCGCGGAATTCATTGTAAGGAAAATCGAGGCCGAGCCTTGACCAGAGCAAGGTCTGGTCATCGTCATAGGATTTGCCGTCAAAGACAGTGATCTTGTCCTCCTGATACTGGTCAGGATCCCCAGCATCGAACTTGAAGCCGTCGATGCCGTAGTCCCGCTGCATTTTCTTGAGGATATCGCGAAGATGGGCGCAGGCCTCGGGGTTGCTCAGGTCGTAGCAGGCACTCGCTCCGTTCCACCATTCATGGATTGCAGGCATATTGCTGCCTTTTCTCTTGGTCAGGTAGCCCTTATCCATCAGGAACCTATATTCCTCGCTGTCAGCGGAGACGAACGGACTAATCCACAGCATCACCTTGAAGCCCATGGCGTGGAGTTCGTCCACCATGCCCTTGGGATCCGGGAACTTGTCCGGACGGAACTCAAAGTTGCCGTAGTCCTTCTGCCAGTTGTCGTCGATCATCAGTATGCCGGCAGGAAAGCCGTTGCCGACAATGCCCCTTGCATATTCCAGAATGTCCGCCTGGTTCTGGTCGTACATCAGTTCAATCCAGGTGTTGTACTGCGGCTTCGAGAAGAACATGACTGGCGGCAGTTTGCCGTCCGGCGCCAGATGCTTCCTTATTGCGGCAAGATAGGCCTCCCTCAGCGTGCTTCCGCCCGAGGCGAGCTCCACTGTTCCCCTTGCGGCGTCAACGCGAAGCTTTCCATCGTTCACCAGGAAACGAAACGGGCCGTCGCACCAGATGTAGCGCCCCTTGCTGGAGATGAGCAGCGGAGTTGTCTGGCTGTTAAAATTCTGCCATTGAAGGTCAGCTTCCACCGCGCTGTACGGCATCTTCTCTCCAAGTCCGCTCGCCCCTCCCCACCATTTCTCGCCGGGGAGGATGTCGATTTCCTTTACTTCCTGCGCCGCTGCGGCAATGGCAAGACCGAGGGAGAGGATTATGAGTATTATTTTTTTCATTTCGTGTCTGTGATGATGCTGATTATTTAGAAATTTTCAAAAAATAACCGGAATTATGTTTCTAATAACAGCTCCTTGATGCCATAACGGTGGGATCAAGGGGCTGTCGTAATTATAAAAATCCAATAAACAAGTGACCCTTATTATTGCTCACCCATGTCAATGTCGCGTTCAAGGGTGAAGTTGTCAAGGTAAATCCGCGGCTTGCTTTCACATTGCCACCAGTTGAACAGAGTTCTGAATGACTGGCTTTGCTCCAAAATGCTCCGATCTTTGCCTTCGAAGTTCAGATCCTTGAAATACACAGTAATCCTATGCCACTGGCCTTTACGAAGGTCCTGCGAGCCGACTTCAACCTTGACATCACCGCTTTTTGTACCCAAGTAGAAGCGGTATTCATAGATGCCTTCGACATCCGCTACGTCACACTCATAGTAAACATCGAATGACATACGGTCCCAACGGGAAAGATCTATGTATTTGGTATTGTCCGAAACAGCGAATCCGCCTTCCCACCATTGGTTGGATCCACCTTTGCCGTCCAAAGGATAATTCCATTTCACACATTTGCCGGAGGTGTTGATTCCGCTTGGATTAGGATTATCTACAATAGATGAAACCTCAGTGCCCGCCGCAAGTATTCCATCTGGTTTGAACGGATAGTCAACAGGGTTTTCATTGTCATAGGCAGGTATAAGACCTGCGTTCTCCATGTCAAGCAACAGCCAGGACTTTCCGCCCGGATCGGCGATAAGGTATGGGTTCGGCTTGTTCTTCTGGTTAATCACCATGGTCTTCTTGCCGCGGATACCCTCGCCCTTGAACTCGATGGATGCAGAGCGCGGAGATTCCTCATTATCGTATTCGTAAACTTTATAGACCTCAATATGGGTATATGGATCCGTCTCATCGGGCTGTGTCTCGGCATGCTTTATCCAATCCTTACCCGTCGTGCTCACAGTCTGGGTGTATGGGACATTTGCGCGCACCTTGATCTGGATCATACCTCCGGCAGCAGGGTATTTGGACAGGTCTTCATCGGACGAGACTTCAAAGTAAATGCTTGAAGCCTGCTTGATGCTCATTGTCCCGCTGTATTCCCCGGCGGTGAGTTTCAGCGTGGCCTCACGGGCTACTTGGCCTTCGTTCTGGTCTATGACCAAATCAAAGCTCGTTTCCCCGTCGGATTGTTCCTCCGCAGGACGCACCGAGCACCAGCCTTCATCATCCGAGAGATAGACCACGGAGGCTTTCCAACTGTAATTAGTCTTGAAGTTGAACGTCACTGTCTTCTGATGGTAGTCTACATCGACACCATCTTTGAACTGCTTTGTGCTTTCCTCCGACATCTCGAAGTATCCGGCCACTTCGATGTCATCCTTGGCCGAGGGGCTGCATGACCCGGCGAACGCCACCAATGCAAGAGCTGCCACTCCAAGTCTCCAACCCGCAATGTTAAATCTTTTCATTTTCTATTTTTATTATGTGATTACTTAAGAATATATCCTTCACCGACTCCCTCAGGGTTCTTCAATGTCATTACCCCGTCAGGAGACACTTCTATGTCATCGACCTCGCCCCATTCCATGAACATGTCGTCCGTGTCGAAGGCACGCTTGCCTACGGCTGGAGGGAACACTATCTTTCCGTCAGCCTTGTTGAAGACAACGAAGATGCGCCCTGTCTCGTACTGCACCGCGGCATAGCCGTCCGGCGAGAGATAGGCTGTAGGAGATGTGTAAATGCCTGTCGAGGAATCCCATTTGCGCTGGTCCAGAGGGGTGGCATTCTTGTTTTCCCAGATGGAAACGACCCTGATAAGTTTCAGCCTGTCAGGCACTTCCCTGATGCTCTGGTAGGAAGGCATGTCTCCCGTGCCACCGAAACGCGATTTCCAAAAGAAAGTCGAACCCACTGCGGCCGCATTTCCTGCAATGATTCTGTTGCGGTCTTCTCTCCATACGTCAGGAGTGGTGCATCCCAGCATGGAACGCAGCCGGGCCTCGGGCATATCCTTGAAAAGAGGGGAGTTGAAAATATTTTTGTCGTCAACAAACTGAATGTCGCCGCCTCCCATTCCGGAGCCTTCCTGTATCAAAAGATCCGGCATGAGTTCCTTGGCGTCGGGACGGTTCTCGACATCCTTTATCCAGTGGGAATAGATGCTCGTAGGCTCGAAAATGAATCTGGCTCCCGGCCATATTTTCCTTATCTCGCTGAAGAGCTTCTTGAAATAGGCCGCACGGCCTTCAACATAGGTGTCATAGTCGTAGTGCATGCCTTCGATCTTGGGCGGCTCGCCGTTATACTTGGCAGGAAGAT
>DJSA01000113.1:0-328 GCA_002438905.1 Bacteroidales bacterium UBA6346 | reverse complement strand
GGGCTTGCTCTATGCACTTTTCCACAATCCTGTCTATCACCCACTGCTTGCGCAAGTCGGCCATAAGTTCATAAAACTGGCCGCCGTTATGAATATATCCGGACACCAGGTTATCGGGAAATTTCGCATCCGGATCCCTCCATATCAGAGCCTCTTCCATTTCTTTCTGCAGAGACTCCGAGTATGTGGTTCCGGGCCAAATCTGGTAGTTGCTGCAGGCATACGGCTCCGGAGAGTCGAAGAAAAATTCCATGTCCGCTGCATTCTGGTCATACTCCATATCATCCATATACATTATGGCCTTATGGCGCAACTGTTTGGCGTACAA
>DJSA01000050.1:17867-18833 GCA_002438905.1 Bacteroidales bacterium UBA6346 | reverse complement strand
CTCTTCAGCCGACCTCCTAGCGCAAAGTCAAGTCTGTAGCGTTGGAAAGTTCGATGAAATCCTTTAAGATTCTTGTGGTTTTCGTGCTCAGGAATTACGGAAAATATACTACAATAACTGGGAAATGAACTTGTTGCGGGGAGTCACCGTGGTGTTCAGGCGGTCAGGCTGGCATTCGGTGCACCAGCCGCCGCCGAGAAGGACGTATTCGAGGGATGCGGTGAAACGATGACCGTGCTCGCATTCCCAAAGATACTGGGCACACGGCTTTCTGCGTGACTTCGTGCTGTCTCCGTCCGCACCTATCGCGCTGCATTCCTGCGTTTGTGCGGTGCTTTTGCCCATGACTTTCTCTGACTCTTTTGCCGCTCCGAGGAATTTGCCGCCCCGGAACTCCGCTGCCGACTGAATCTCTTCGTCCGTCAGTTCATATATGGACCTGGACTCGTCCCAGCCGTGGTCGAGGCGGAGACATTCGCCGGCCGCGCGTGCCTTTTCAAGATCCTTTTCCCAATGCGGCGGAATCACGTCTTTCCATGACTTTATTGCCTCCCAAGCCTCGCTTGAACCGTAATACGCCTTCATCTTTTCCGGGGCGCCATCCACCCATGACTGTGTTCCGAGCCCCTTTTCGTATGCGTATGGCTTCATAAACATCTTCACCGCAAATGCGGGTGCGAGAAACGCGAGGTTGTAGAACCACGGAAGCTTGGATTTCATCTGACGGAAATATTCCTCAACCGGAACATTTCCTCGGAAATGAAGAAAATTCTCAAGGACATCCGAGTCCTCATACCACATGCCATGGAAATTCTTCAGTGCAAACCACTGCGGTTCAAAGACTTTCTCCGGTCCGGGAAGACCGAGGGCATGGAGAAGACGGGTCTCGAATTCATAGTTCGTCATCCGGTACTGCTCTCCGCTGCCGATGTTATAGAAGTTGTTCCAGAACTCGTCCGGAACCCA
>DJSA01000050.1:0-17792 GCA_002438905.1 Bacteroidales bacterium UBA6346 | reverse complement strand
CCGGCCACAGGGACATGGAAAGCGGTCGGGTTCACGACTCCGAGTATTCCCGGATAGAGAATCCCCGACTGGCGCAGCGACACCCAGTGCGGAATGCCGGAATCGACTATAGCTTTCTCCGCACGGCATTTGGAAACGGAATACATGTCGTATGCGCTCGCCATCACGGGGTCTCCGGAACGTCCCCAATGATGCGGGAACAGCCTGTCACCGAGCTGCGCGATCGACCCGATGTAGACAACCCTTATCTTCTCCGGCTCCGGCTGGGCAAGCACTGCCCGCGCCACGTTCTCTGATGACCTGACATTGACTTCCAGTGTCTTCTGAGGGAAATAGTCCGCAGCCGGCGACACCATACCTCCGACATGAAGGACATAGTCCGCACCGGTCACTCCGCGCAGAACATCCTCATAGTTCGTGAGGTCGCCCCAGACAATCTCCACCGATGGGTCATTCATATAGGGTTCAAGTTTCTTCCTGTTCTTTTTGCTCGGGCGCGCCAGTACCCGGACAACAAATCTGTCAGTCCTCGCGTGCAGTTCCTGAAACCCCGCCCATCCCATATTCCCGGTCGCCCCGGTCAAAAACACAGTCTTCCTTTCCATATCAACAATTATTGTATTTCCATTTCATTGCACTTTCAGTTCATTACAAGCCACTCATTCATCCCCCACTAAGTGATGCAAGGCGTATGGTGAAGAGACGCATCAGCGTCGTGCGAAGAACAACGAAGCGAGAGCCTTGTGCGATAGTGTGCACGGAGCACCACTTCCCCTTCGAGGGGACGGGAGGGGTCTATCAGGATGGTGAGGATTTCATCAAGCCGTCCAACACCGCAGACTGCTTTTTATTTCGTCACTTCAGCCACTTCTCCGGATTTTGAGGGGTAGTATCCTTCCAAATCTGAAAATGCAGCTGCGTCTCGCGGTTGATGGTATCCACCGTTCCGATGTCCTGCCCGATCTTCACTTTCTGCCCAGACTTAACCACGACATTCTTCAGTTTGCAGTAGAACGTGAAATAGTTTCCATGCTGGACAAGCACGCACTGATTGTAGCCCGGCATCACAAGCACCTGTTTCACAACTCCATCAAACACGCATTTAACCGTAGTCCCCGGACTTAGGGCTATCCCAATCCCGTTGTTCCTAGGGAGTTTGATGTTCTTGTAGACGGGGTGGTACCTTTCTCCAAAATCATCCACCACAGGCCCGTCGGCCGGCCACGGGAGTTTGCCTTGATTCTTCGAGAACTCTGCTGCCAACTTTTCATCGATGACCATCTTGCCAGATCCCTTCCCTGAACCTTTCCCAGAACTACCCCCTCTCATTGCTTCGCGCACCAGCCTGGAAATTTCCCTATCAAGCGCCTCCACCTGCTTCCTTTTGGCGGCCAGCTCCCTCTTATACCTTGCTTTGTCCTTTTTCAGCTTTCCGACCAGAGCCTTCGACTCCGCCTGCTCCGCCTGAAGTTTTCCGAGTTCCAGCTGCGTCTTCTGAGTCACGATCTGCTGTTCCGACCTTAGTTTTTGCAGCTCGTTTCTTTCTGTTTCCAACCGTGTGCGCGTCTCCTCCATCCTCTGGGCTTCCTCCCTGATTTGGGAAGCGAGGCTCTTGAAATAGCCGTAGCGTCGGTAGGCCTGCGAAATGTCATCGCTCGCAAGGATGTACATATACCAGATCCTAGCATCCCTATTTTTATACGCTCCGAGCACAAGTCGTCCGTAATGCGCTGCTAGTGTGTCGTAGTTTGTCTGTAACCGGTTGATTTCCTTTTGTTTAAGGTAGATCTTGTCCGCGCATTCCCTTTCCTTTCTGCGGCTTTCCTTAAGAAGTGCTTGTCGGTTGCTGATCTTCTTGGAAACAAGACTATAGGCGGAGAGCGCGTCCCTGCTTTTCGAATTTGTTGCGGAAAGTTGTCTGTTGATAATTTCTATTTCTTTCTCAAGTCTGTCCTTTTTCTGCTGCTGGACACTTGTATCCTGCGCGCACACTTCCGGGGACGAGACTGACACCAGCAGAACGCCGGCCGCAAGCATGGAGGCGATGCGGTGGAAAACAGATATGAAGTGCGGGCCTTTCATCCTCATTTGCCGGCGGCCTTCTTTCTTTCCGCAATCCGGGCATCCAAGTCAGGAATCTCCCCGTCGTTCTTGGCCTGAGCCCTGTACCAGTAGACAAACGCGAGGTCATATTCCTTGAGGGCATAGAGCACCTCGGCGTAGTGGTCCATAATCACGGCGCTGTCCTTCCCTCCGTAGAGCATCGCGTGCTTGAAGAATGGCTTGGCTTCCAGCGCCTTGCCCTGCAAATAGAGAATCCATCCGAAGGTGTCGAGATAGGTCGCGTTGTCCGGTTCCGCCTCAATCGTCTTCTTGCTCATCGCATAGGCCTTCTTGAGGTTCTTTCCCGTGACGGAGAGATAGTAGGCGTAGTTGTTCAGGACGTAGATGTTGTTCGGGCTGACTTTCAGCACCTTGTCGTATGCCTTGAACGCGTTCTTCGTGTCGTTTTTCTGATAGTATGCATCGCCCATCGCCGAGTAGGCGGAGACCACGACCGCGCTGTCCTTCGGGGCCGTCTGGAGCATCTTCTGCGAAAGTTCAATGACCTTGTCATACTCATTCAAGTAACTGTACCCCGTGCCTGCGAGTGCCATAAAGTCCGGAATGTCAGGATGTTGCAGAGCGGCTTCCGAGCCGGCTTCCGCAAGTTTCTTCCAGTCTTTCGCATAGAGCAGCGAGTAGAGATAGGTTGCCGTAAGCTCAGGCTTGTCCGGATGCATGGACGCGTTCAGGCGGAACAGATCCTCCGCAACGTCCTGTCGCTGTGTGCGGTAGTAATAGGATGCCACTGTCGCGATTACTGAACTGTCTGAGGGGTGCTTCCTGAAGCAGATGTTCGCCGCAGTGTCGAGCTGTGGAAGGAACGATGTCACGAACTTCGGATCGGACTGTTCGACGATGGCCTTGAGATACTCGGACTTGCCCTGTGCCGGCACATTTTCATTGGCCATATAGCTATCCAGGAGTGGGAAAAATTCGGAATATTTCCTCGTCATGCGCCGTGCCTCGGCTTTCCCAAGCAGTGCCGGTGCAAAATCCTTGTCGAGCGATAGCGCCTCGTCATAATATGCCACGGCCAACGAGTCTTCGTACATCGACATTCTGTAGTCTCCGAGAGTCGACAATATATAAGGAGACGAATATTTCGAATTATATTCCTCCAATGACTTATAAGCCTCCTCCGTCTTTCCCGAAGCCATAAGGAGACGGAAACGATATATCGCGATGGATTCGGATTCTCCGAATATTTTTTCGACGTCGTTCAATGTCTCCAATGCCTTGTCAGTCTGTGCGTTCTGGGCATACATTTCCACGAGGTCGAAGTAGAGTTCACTCTTTTTCGGGAAGTCGGCGAGCAGTTTCTCGTATATTTCTATCGCCTTGCCGACCTGGTTCGTGTAGCGGTAGACAACGGCAAGTCTCTGGCGATACCAGAAGTTTCCCGGATCCTCCTCCACAGCGCGCAGTAGCTCCGCCTCGGCAAGGTCGTTTTCGTTTTTCGTGAGGTATATCAGCGCGAGGTAATAGTGCGCGGCGTCATATCCCGGATCATTGTTCACTATAGACCGCAACATTCTTTCCGCATCGGCATACGCCCCGTTGTCATATTTTTCGACTGCAAGCAGCAGAGCGCTGTCCTTTATCGACTCTTTTAGATCCTTCTGGGCGAAGACGTTTTGCGACAGGAACGCCGCTGTCAGCAGGACGATGGCATATTTCATAAATTTCATCATGGCATTTTGTTTTATGACGGCGCATACCCAAAATTGCGCCATCCGTAGTGCGGAAACGGCAAATCCGTGCGCATAAGACGCAAAGATAACAAGCAATTCGGGAAAAATACGTATTTTTGAGGAAAATATCGACCGATGCAACGTAACGGGCTGGGGTTGCATCTTGATGTCGGCAGTTTTTCCGGCCCGCTACAGTGACCGTGAGCGAAGACAAAGCCGTTCAACTCATAGACAGATGCATAAACGGAGACCGGGCTGCCCAGAGGAAGATGTACGAGCTTCTGGCACCTCGGTATTTTCCCGTGTGCATACGCTATGTGGGGGATAGGACGGTTGCGGAAGACATCTTGCAGGAGGGTTTCGTTGCTCTTTTCACGAAGCTTCACTGCTACAGCGGAAGCGGCCCTTTCGACGGATGGGCGCGGAGGATTTTCATCAATGCGTCTCTAATGTACCTCAGAAAAAACGATGCGCTGAAGATGAGCGATGACATTTCGCTGGCACGTGGTCTACAATCCCGCGAGGAAGGCGCCGTTGACCGGATGTCGTACAATGAGATTATGTCTGCGGTGATGGAGATGCCTCCGGGGTTCAGGGCCGTGTTTAACCTCTATGTCATGGAGGGCTTTTCGCACAAGGAGATTGCGGAGATGCTCGGGATTACGGAAAGCACTTCTCGGACCCAGTTGAGCCGGGGGCGGATATGGCTTCAGAATAGAATTAATGAGATGACTGGGAGAACCGGTCGATAATGATATGACGGACAGAGAGTTTGACGACAAGATTCGCTGGATGCTCGCTGAGCCGCAGGAACAACTTCCTGATGGGCTTTGGGCTGGCATTGAGTCGCGGCTTGACGTTGCCGGGGCAAGGCGGCGACGGGTTGTCGTGCTTCGTCGTGCGGCAGCGGGGCTTGCTTCGATGGCAGCAGCTGTTGCGCTTGTGTTCGTCGGGGGACATTTCATGGAGAAGGATGGACTGCCGTCATCGGAGTCTTATGCCGGACAGCTTGCTGAAAACGCGGCGGGGAGCTCTGAAGTTGAGCCTTTGCGTGGGAATGAATGTGCTGGGGTGGAGTTTGTTGAATTTGACGTCGTGAAACCTTCTGGCCATGACGGTAACGGCGGGAGCCTGCTTGCGATGGAGGCTGTTTCGGAGCGGAAGAGTGCTGAGGAGGAGGCCGCACGCGTCATGGAAAACGGAGATGACCCAGCGGAAAACGAAGTGTCGGGTGCGGATGGGGCAGATGATGTTGCGGAATCAGTGGAAACGTCCGGTCCCGTCGTTGATGTCGATGCTGCTGTGGCACCGGAATGCGAACTGAAGGTGGACAACTCCGACATAGAGGCGGTCTACGGAAAGGAAGATGACGATGAAGGCGGCTGCAAGAGGACTCCATTCGAGGTGACTGTCGGAGGGAATAGTTTCGGAGGCCCGCATAAGAGTTCGGAGTCGGTGAGGATGTTCAGTTCCGGTCGGAAAAGCCCTGCTGGGAAGACTTTCGTCGAGGGCTCGAATTCGGATTCATATAGTCTTCCGTTGTCTTTCGGTGTGGGTATGAAGTACAGCGTCACGAAATGGCTCGGCATCGGCATCGGTCTTAACTACACCCTGCTTAACAAGAAAGTCAGCGGTACCTATTATGACGAGGATGTCGTTCCACATTCCACGGACATGAAGAACTCGCAGCATTATATAGGCATCCCTGTGGATATATATTTCAGTATCTTCCGCACACGCTCTTGGGACACATACGCGACCATCGGCGGAAGCATCGAAAAATGCGTGATGAACCGTTACGCCGGCAAACTTGCGGGATCCCCTATTTTTTCCAGCGAAAGAGTCAAAGGCATTCAGACTTCCGTAAGAATCGGTCTCGGTGTGGAATTTTCGCCTGTTGAGTTTCTTGGAATCTACATTGACCCGAGTGTGCGTTATTATTTCGACAACAATCAACCAAGGAGCATACGCACGGCGCAGCCGTTGGCGTTTGGGGTAGATGCGGGTCTTCGTTTCAAATTGTGATTATTTCCCTTTCCCTTCGATGATGTTGCGGGCGAGGGTGTTGGCGCAGACGAAGTCCTTGAGTTCCTTGCAGTCGGTACCAAGGATGGTGTGACGGTCGCCCTGCCATAGGATGCTGCCTTTGTGAAGGAAGGCAATCTTGTCGCCGATTTCGAGGATGGAGTTCATGTCGTGGGTGTTGACCACGGTTGTCATGTTGAACTCCTTGGTCAGATCGCTGATGAGACGGTCTATGAGGATGGATGTGTATGGATCAAGGCCGGAATTCGGCTCGTCGCAGAAAAGATAGGACGGGTTAAGGGCTATCGCACGGGCAATCCCGACCCTCTTCTGCATACCACCGCTGAGTTCGTTTGGAAACTTGTCGTCCGAGCCTGTGACGTTTACTCTTTCAAGGCAATACTGCGCCCGCTCGATCTTTTGTGCCCGGCTCCAGTCCGTGAAGAAATCCATCGGAAACATCACGTTCTCAATCACCGTGGCAAAGTCGAAGAGAGCACTGCTCTGGAATAGGATTCCGATTTTTTGGTGCAGGGCCTTCTTTTCCTTGTAGTCCATTGCCGCAAGCGAGCCTCCGTCATACTTTATGTCTCCGCTGTCCGGAGACATAAGCCCGATGAGGTTTTTCAGCAACACTGTCTTTCCCGAACCGCTCGCACCTATGATCATATTGCACTGCCCGGCGGCATATTCCACGTTTATGTCCCTTAGGACCGGAGTCCCGTCGAAACTTTTGCAGAGATGTTCTACCTTTATCATACTTTCTTAATATTCAATGAAATATGTGACGTTTGCTACACTAATATAGCATCAACTGGGTAAGGATGAGGTCGAACATGAGTATGAGTATGCTGGAGATGACAATGCTCCGTGTGCTCGACTTTCCCACGCCGAGCGAGCCTCCTTTCGCGTAATAGCCGTTGAATGCGGCGACCGAGGCTATGATGAAGCAGAAAACGGCCATCTTGAAGCAACTATAGAAAACATAGTAGCCGTTGTAGCAGTAGTGCAGGCCAGTTACATAGGATGCTGTCGATATGATTCCCGTGGCAGCAACGACTACCCAGCCTCCGACTATTCCGAGCCCGAGACTCATCAGCATAAGGAGCGGGCTAAGGATGGTAGCGGACACAAGTTTAGGGAGCACGAGAAATCCCGCCGAGTTCACTCCCATCATGTCCATCGCGTCAATCTGTTCGGTAATCCGCATGCTTCCGAGCTCGGATGATATGTTTGAGCCCATCTTGCCGGCGAGTATGAGGGCGACCATGGTCGAACAGAATTCGAGGATAAGGCTCTCACGTACCATGTAGCCGACATACATCTTGTCTATAAACGGATTTTCCAGGTTCGAGGCTGTCTGGATGACGAGAACGCCGCCGATGAAGACGGAAATCACTCCGACGATGACGATTGAAGAGAGTATCAGCTTGTCGGACTCGAGCACGAACTGCTTCCAGAACAGTCTCCATTTTTCCGGTTTTCGGAAGACTTGTTTGAGGAACAGACAATAGCGTCCTATGTCTTCAAGGAATTTCCTTATCATTTTCCAGAGGATTCTGTGAAATCGTACCTGATTTCACGAGTTATGCCGCAAAATTACCACTTTTTTCTTTTTCTTGAGGTTTTTTCTTTTTTTAAGGACAATATTTGGCGCCTGTTTCATTGAAGGCGCTCCGGTGCCCAAGGTCTTGCGTGTGCCGGACGTCTTCGCAAATCAAATTCTTATGCTCATAAATATTCACAGCGCCAAGTGTATAGGTGTGCAGGCAGTAGATGTCACGGTTGAGGTCGACATCTCGTCCGGAATAGGAATTCACCTCGTGGGATTGGCCGATGCCGCGGTAAAGGAGAGCCTGCTGCGTACGGTCACTGCGCTCCAGTCTCTCGGGTTCCGGATTCCGGGCAAGCGCATTGTCATAAATCTTGCCCCTGCGGACATCCACAAGAACGGCAGCGGATACGATGTCCCGATTGCCCTCGGCATACTTGCGGCGTCCGGTCAGGGAAAATGGGATGCGCTTGAGGACTATCTCGTCATGGGGGAACTCGGGCTTGACGGCACGGTGCGGCCGGTGCCGGGCGCGTTGCCTGTTGCGGAACTCAGCGTCGCGGAGGGGCGGAAAGGCTGCATCCTGCCTCTGGACTCGGCACTTGATGCGGCCGACTATTATGCTGGGCATGTCTATGGTGTGCGAAGTTTGCCTGAAGTGATTCGCATCGTTTCCGGCCTGGAGGATGTGGCAGACCTTCTGATCGGCAGCATAGAGAAGGATGTGACGCGGTCTGCAGACGGCATCGGGTTCCGGGAATTTGTTGATATGGCGCAGATTATCGGGCAGGAAGGTGCCAAGAGGGGAGTCGAGGTGGCTGCTGCGGGAGGCCACAATGTGATCATGATCGGCCCTCCAGGTTCTGGAAAGTCTTCTTTGGCCAAGGCCATGGCCGGCATCCTGCCTCCTATGTTGCGGGAGGAATCGCTTGAGACAAGCAAGATCTATTCGGTTGCAGGCACCGGAGGCCATCGCGGGTTGTTGAAGGAACGGCCTTTCCGCGCGCCTCACTATAGTGCCTCCATTCCCGCTCTCATTGGCGGAGGCTCTGACAGCATACTTCCGGGGGAGATCTCGCTAGCGCACAACGGCGTGCTTTTTATCGACGAGTTCTGCGAGGCTCCGAAGAAGGTCGTGGAGGCGCTCCGCGGGCCTATGGAGGATGGAACAATCACGGTGTCTCGACTGCGGAACAAAGTCACCTATCCGGCCTCGTTCATGCTTGTCGCGGCTGCAAATCCTTGTCCCTGCGGCTATTATGGTGAGGGAGATCGCTGCCGATGCACGGTCGGACAGAGACTGAACTACCTTGCACGGCTGTCCGGGCCGATGATGGACCGGATTGACATTCAGCTCTGGATGCATTCCGTCGATGCCGTGAAACTCACCTCGGGAAGAGTCGGGGAAAGCAGTGCCGTGGTGCGTGAGAGGGTCGTCCGAGCGAGGGAAATCCAGCGCAGGAGGTTCAAGGAAGACGGCATCTACACGAATGCGATGATGGACAATCGACTGATAGACAAGTACTGCTCCCTAGACAGTGGTTGTCGGGAGTTTCTTCGCCGGACCATTGAAAGTATGGGACTTTCTGCACGTGCGTGCATGAGGATCATCCGTATAGCCCGCACTATAGCCGATCTTGAAGGAAGCCCCGAAATCACGATCCTGCACCTCTCCGAGGCCACAGGTTTCCGTTTTATGGACAAGTCACGGCCTGCTTGAGGGCCGGAAGAATATGTCGGAGAGGGGTCCGGCGTCAACTTGCTCTAAAGAAAAATGAAGTAGAGAAGGACGTAGATCGGAAGCAGTATCACGAGTGAGAACTTTGCCATGTAGCCGAAGAAAGAAGGCATCTTGATGCCTTGGCTTTCGGCTATGGACTTGACCATGAAATTCGGACCATTGCCGATGTAGGTGAGTGAACCGAAGAACACGGCTCCGATGGATATCGCCTTCAAAAGAAGTTCCGGAATTCCGGCAACAAAGGGCACACCATTGAACATTCCGTCCACGATGCCGGCTTGGGCAGCCGCAACAGACTCCGGAAGGCCGCTTGCGAGACTATGGAATGCCACAGCTGTCGGGGTGTTGTCGAGGAATGAACTGAGGGCTCCGGTGGAGAAATAGAACTCCCAGACTTGGTCAATACCGAGCCGCGCCGCATTTTCCTGCATGTAGATGAGCGCCGGGGTCATCGTGACGAATATTCCGAGGAAGAGTGCCGCCACCTCAAGTATTGGGTTCCAGGAGAACTTGTTCATTCCGTAGCGGACGTGTTTTGCCGTTGTGTAGAGGGATATTCCCATCAGGGCCAGAAGCACGAACTCGCGGAGGAACTTGACCCAGAACTTCGCGTCGTCGGCTCCCATCTGAGGGATGAAGCTCGGATTGATGAACGCAACGGCAAGTATGACTCCGACAAGGTACATGAAATTCTTCCTTCCTCTGAAACGTATCGGCTGTCTCTGATCGGGCAGTTCAAATGCTGACGGATCCTCTTTCTTTGAGAAATGGAATTTGTCGCAGAGATAGTATATCAACAGCAGAAGACCTCCGGTGAAGAGCCACTCCGGAAGCATCGTCAGAAACCATGTGAATGAGGCCCCGCGCAGATAGAGCATGAAAAGAGGCGGGTCTCCGAGAGGGGAAAGAAGGCCGCCACAGTTTGCCACAAGGGCAATGAAGAACAAGAGCGTATGCACTTTGTATTTGCGCTTTTCGTTTATGGCAAGAACCGGCCGGATGAGCAGCATAGCCGCTCCGGTTGTTCCCATAAATGATGAAAGCACGAAGCCAGCTCCGAGCAGCGCAGTGTTGACACCGGAACTTGGTCTGATGTCTCCGCTGACGTGGATTCCGCCGGTGATGACGTATAGGGTCAGAAGGAGGATGACGAACGGCAGGTAGTCATAGACAATCTGATGCTCAAGTTCGTGTGCCAGCCCGTGTCTCACGAGAAAGGCGGCAACCGGAGCCCCCAGCAGGAGCGATACGAAAAGTTTGTGGGAGTTTTTGTCCCACCATTTTCCGGCGAACAGCGGACCGATGGCAATCATAATCAGCATCAGGGCAAAAGGAATCATAGCCCATGCCGGTACGGCATACTCTGCAACTGTTTCTGTGACTGTAAGTTGAATCATAATCGCTAATATTGACGGCGCAAATATACCTCTTTTTTAGATTGAGACAAATG
Organism: Bacteroidales bacterium UBA6346; assembly: GCA_002438905.1. Lineage (GTDB taxonomy): Bacteria > Bacteroidota > Bacteroidia > Bacteroidales > UBA932 > Cryptobacteroides. The sequence continues at coordinate 7,227 of DJSA01000050.1, read as the reverse complement.
ATTTTCTTAACTTTGCGCGTATTTGTAAAAAACAAGGGCGACACTGTCATTTCTCGCGATTTTGCCATCAGGGGCGGGATGGATGATTTTGCCGGAAAACAATATGCAATGAAAAAGTTAATAATCTCAGTTCTTTTTTTAGCCTTACTCCCGCTGGCTGTTCCGGCGCAGGACTCTTCTGAACCGGAAAGATATACGATAGAGACCGTTCCGCAGACGGAAATCCTAAAATGGAATTATGTTACAGATCTTTCCGCAGTTCTCTCGATGTCTCAGAAGGACAGCCTGAATGCTCTCTGCCGTTTTGCGAAAGATTCTCTTCAGACCGAAATCACTGTGGTGGTGCTACCGGCAATCGACAATGGGAAATACGGCTCGCTCCACGAATTCGGAGTTGAACTCTTCAATAAATGGGGTATCGGCGGGAAGGACAGCGAAAAGGGGCTGCTGATAGTTCTGACGACGGCACCGGGAGAGCGTGAGGTCGTGTTCAATACCGGTTATGGCCTTGAGGGGGCGCTTCCGGATGTGTACTGCAAGCGCATACAAGAGGATGTGATGATTCCTTATATGAAAAAAGGCGAGTATGGTTCCGGTCTTATTGCCGGAGTCTCCACAGTTAACGGCATCCTCCGTGGCGATGTCGATCCGAACGAAGTTTCCGGGTGGACTGAGGATGACTATGGCGTGCTTTGGGAAATTCTGATTGTATGTTTTTCCATTTTCGTCGTTCTTGTCATCGTAGCCGCTAGGTCTCCTGAACGGCGTCGAAAAAAGATGGCAAAATCGCTCACCTGCCGCGGATGCGGAGTCACTGGCGATATGAAATATGTACGTTCCGAAATCATCAAGCCGGCATCGATGAGGCACACTGGTCTGATGAGAAATATTTATGTCTGCAACCGCTGCGGAGAGGAAAATTATGTGGATGAAATCATTCCGAGGAAGCATTCCGGCGGCAATTCCGGCTTCGGAGGCGGTTTCGGTCCCATTATCGGGGGCTTCGGCGGCGGCTCTTCGTTCGGCGGCGGCTCTTTCGGCTCCTTCGGTGGTGGAATGACCGGCGGCGGTGGGTCTTCGACTAAATTTTGACCCCTCACGTCCCCTCGAAGGGGAAGTGTATTTTGAGACAATGGAAATAATAAGGATAAGTACGGAAAGCCCGCTGTATGCGGAGACTGAGAGAATCTGGCTCGAAAGTTTCCCCGAGAATGAGCGGCGCGACGTCGGGCTGCACAGGGCGGCAGTTGACGGGGACGGGCGCTTCTTCTATAATGCCGTGATTGAGGATGATTCCATCGGCGATTGTCGTGATGCGGACGATGCGGCGACAGTCTCAAAAGTTCAGAATCCGGGTGGGAAAAAGACAAACTGTGCCTCCTCGGAAATCGTTGGCAGATGCCGTGTGATAGGCATGATAAGCTGGTGGGCACTGGACGGAATGATTTACGGGGAACATTTCGCGATGAGCCCTTCCGTACGCGGACAGGGCCTCGGCGAAAAGGTCTTCAAGGAAGTGACCGGAAAGCTTCTTGCGCAGGGTCTGCCGTTCGTCTTCGAGGTTGAGGCCCCATCGCCCGACAATCCCATCGCCGCCAGAAGAATCCGCTTCTACGAACGCTGCGGGATGTACCTTCTCGCCCATCCCTACTTCCAGCCGCCATACCATAAGGGCGATGCTCCTTTCCCTATGCGCCTCATGTCCTCCGACCCATCGGTAGACCCCTCTCTTGCCGCCGCCCTCATCCGCACCGTCTATCCGGCCGTATAGTGTCCCAGGACATTCCTTCCGAATCTCATAAGTTTTGGATTTTTTATCTCACAAGTTTTGGATTTTTTTATAAAATCACTGACTCGGCAGACAGCGACCGGCTCTGCCTACCGCCGTCCCGACGGCATCTATGTCGTCCCGCTTAGAAACCTTCAAAAAATAACCTGCATCATCTTTATCATTCTTTTCGGCCTAGATTCCTTTTCTCATCAGTCGTGTACATCCAGTACACTCCTTCTTCCAAAAGAAATCTATACTCGAAAATCAAAGACAAATCTGATGCAGGATTTCGTGTCTTACTTGGCAACCTGTGAGAGCGGGCGAAACTTGTTCGCTTTTCGAAAATAGTCCACCATTTTTATCGTTGGCGTAAAGAAAAAATTACATGAGTGTAAGAAAAAGAAAAATCTTGCATTTCTTTTTTTTAGGTTTGCCGATTCTTCTTTTTCTTCAGATTATTGTAACGGCTCAAAGAGCGAGTCGCTGCTATTTTACAATTGAGGCTGTATTATATTGAAACTCTTTATAGTTTTGCACGATGACACGGCGAATTGTCAGCTACGGCGGATACTTTGAAAGTTTTATGGAGACATTGACACCAAAAGAGCAGGAGAAAATCAAATATGGCTTGCTTCTGCTAAGGCGTAAGTATGAAATTAAGAATGAGTACTATGCAGACAAACAATCATCAAATCGTTGATTATGACGCTGTTCTCGACAGGTAGTTCGGCACTGTCGGCACACCGGAGCGGGCGCTGGCTGAGGAACGGGCATACGACTTCTATTCCGGTCAGATTATTTTGGAGGCGAGAAAAGAAGCGAGGATGACGCAGAGTGAGGTCGCCGACAGGATAAACGCTTCTAAATCCTATATCTCAAGAGTCGAGAAGGGCGCAATAATTCCGAGCATCGGTACATTCTACAGAATTATCAATGCCCTCGGCATTAGGGTCGAGATTGTGCCCGAACACACAATGGCGTAATGTTTTGTGCTGTGCCTTGGCTACCAAATGTTTACATATGCATAAAACTGTCATGAACCTACAACAGAGGCGTCATGCGGGATGGGACAAGAGTTATTCCATAATCGATAAATTCCGAATAATCAATATGTAACGTTCTTTATCCCGAATTCCCCCGCGATTTTATTTCGCATTTTACCCATTTCCCCCGCGATTTTTCTTGTGACGTTCTGTACTTCCCCCGCAATCTTGCACGGATTTTGTGTGCCCTGCTGGAGTTTTGCCCGGCCGGATGAGGCGGGCGAATTGAGAGTAAATGACAGTTTGTGAAATATATGATGGAACCGAGATACTATAAATATACAGTCATTCCGCAGGAGATTGACTTCACGGGGAAGGCGCGCTTTTCGACGATTGTGAACACAATTCTGAACACTGCGGGGGAGGATGCCCGGGTGAACGGGTTCGGGATTGATGTGTTGTCGGGGATGAACCTCGGGTGGGTGCTGTCGAGGCTGGCAGTGGAACTCGACCGCAGGCCGCTGGAGCAGGAGGAATACATCGTGGAGACATGGGTTACGGAATATGCGTCGCTGACGACGACCCGATGCTTCCGATTCCTAGACTCCGCGGGAAAATGCTTCGGACGCGCCGTGTCGAACTGGTGTCTCATCGACTTTTCGCAGAGAAGGCTTGCGCCTATGGCGAAGATTGCGGACATCGCTGGGCACACCGTCACGGACAAACCGCTGCCGTGCGCGTCTCCGGTGAAACTGCGTCCTTTTGAAGCCGATCCTTGTTCGTCCCACAAGGTCAAGTATATGGACATAGACTTCAACCGTCACATGAACACCCTGCGCTACATCGACCTTCTTGCCGACGAACTCCCGATTGAACTTGTCGCCTCCGACCGTCCCGTCCGCGTCGATATCCATTTTGTCAAGGAATCCGTCTATGGTGATGTCCTCAACATTTTCTGCATTCCGGAATCCATTGTTACGGAATCAGCGGAATCGTCTGAGACACCGGAGAATGACGGATCTGTCAGATACCGCATGGCAATCAAAAAGGAAGATGGAACTCTCAGTATTCTCGCACACATAGAGTCAAGGTAGCCTGAAATAAACTCCCGGGAGCAAAATTTCAAGAAAAAGATGAGATGCAAGGCGCACGGCGAAGCCAAATACCGCAGCAACCTGATGGTTGTGAGGATTTTGGCAAGACGTGCAACGCGGCAGATCGCTTTTTCTTAAATTTTGGATGCAATGTTTTGAAAAAGTGGGATTATATATTCGGAAACAAAGAAAAACGAATATTATGAAAGCAAGAAACATCATCCTTATGGCGGCGATTGCGGTGCTTTCGCTGTCATGCTCAAAAGACAGGACGGATTACTCCAAGTATTACCCGAATTATATCCTCACCTGCAAGACTAACGATGCGGGGACATTCTATCTACAGTTGGACGACAACACCACGGCGCTGCCGCTGAATGTGAAAGAGCCTCTTTTCAAAGGCAAGGAGGTACGCGCTCTCGCGAACATCACCGACAAGGGCAAGGGCACGAAGGAAAACGGGGGCGATGGCTTCGACAGGGTCGTTGAGATCAACACCATCGACAGCATACTCACCAAGAAGCCGGTTCCGACGCTCGGAAGCGTGGCCGAGGACGAGAAAAAGTACGGCAATGACCATGTCGCGATAGTTGACCTCTGGCCGGCCGGCATCGAGGATGGCTATCTCAATATCTGCTTCGATGCTGTCTGGGGACGCTACGGACGGGTTCACTACATCAACCTCGTCACCGGCACCGACCCCGAGGATCCTTACACTCTCGTGCTCAGGCACGATGCCAATGGCGATGACTATATGGCCGGCTCATATATCGCCCGCTCGCTGGTCGCGTTCAATGTGCGCGAACTTCCTGACACGCAGGGCAAGACTGTCGATCTTACGTTAAAGTATGACACCCGCGATGGGCAGAAGGCCATAAAGTACAAATACTGCAGCGGAAAGCCGGCGGACGAGACGACGAAACAGTCCGTGGAAGGTGTTGACCTGAGCCTCAGGATTGAATAATATAGTGAAAAATCGTCTCTGTCGGGGAGGCAGTTGAACGAAATTTGCATCAACTTTTTTGAGGATATTTATTGGACGGCGGAGTGCGCTTGACGTGCAGAGCTGTGGAGAAAATAAATACGTACCCCAAGGAATATGCAAATACGGGAGCAGGAACTCATAAAATCTTCGATACGGGGAGATGCTGACGCACGCAGGGCATTGTATGACCGCTATGTTCAGTATCTCTCCGCTGTCTGTTCCCGTTACATCACCGACCGCGCCGACGCGAAGGATGTCCTACAGGAGGCGCTGGTCAAAATCTTTCAGTCTCTTGACCGCTTTGAATGGCGCGGCGAGGGCTCGCTGAAGTCGTGGATGACGCGAATTGTCGTCAATGAATGCCTCAAATTTCTGAGGGACAATCGGAAACTAGATATGTTCGTGACTATGCCGGAACTGCCGGACTTGCCCGATGAAAAGGACGACGATACTGAAATATCCGTCGAAGACGTGCCTCCGGATGTCATTCATTCAATGATACGCGAACTGCCCGACGGCTACAGGACGGTCTTCAACCTCTTCGTCATCGAGGGGCGCAGTCATAGGGAAATCGCTAAAGTATTGGGAATCAGCGAGGCGACGTCTGCCTCCCAGTTCCATCGGGCGAAGAAGATTCTCTCGAAAAGGATTCGGGAATATGTCGAGGATCTGGAAAGTGGGACCGTTGGAAAACAGGTTTTGCAATAAAGGTTCATGAATACGGATTATATGAATACAGGTTTATGAAAGAAGATTGGTTGAACAGAATACGCGAGAGTCAGGCGGATTTCACCGAACCGGAGCCGGAAGGTCTCTGGGAGGGGATTGAGGCCGGGCTTGCGACGGAAGACGGCGAGGCTTCGGCTGGCATTGAGCAGGCTGGGGCTACGACAGCGAGGGTTTCGGCCGAAAGGGCGCGGACTGGAGCTTCGGATTCTGGGGCTTCGGTTGGAATGGCTTCGCGCGGAGAGGCTGTGGTTTCTCGCAGGAGGCCGTCTCGCTGGTGGTGGGTCGCGTTGCCTGCCGCCGCTGCGGTGGCATTGGTGCTGTTCCTTTCTGTTCCGGGACGCGAGGGCGCTTCGCACGACAATGTAAAAGCTTCTGCGCTTGCAGTTGTAGAGTCTGCAGACGCTGCTGCCTCTTCTGAACCCACGACAACGGCAGGGGCAGAATTTCTTGATGTTGTCTCTCGCGAGCCTGAATCCCCCGTTCCTGTCAATCTGCTGGTATATTCTGGTGCGCCTCAGGCTTCCGGAGCGGACATGGCCATCGAGAATCCTTCAGGGACGTCTGTCTCCGCCGAACAGTCACGGCAACATTCCGATTCGACTGAGTATGAGTCCGCCAAGGTTTCCGAAGAGTCCCCGAAACGGCAGGAAACCTCTTCGTGGAATAATGCTCAGGGTGATGTATCTACGGGAAATCAGGTTAAAATAAATGAATCTGAAGAAAGTAGTTCTTCGGAAAGCCGGCCTTCGGAGAACCTGCCTGCGGACAGTTGGCCGTCGGATAACGACAAACCTGCCCGCAAGACACGTGGGAGCGGTTTCAGCCTCGGTCTCCTTGCCTCGAACGTCTCAGGAACCCGAAATTCTACCTCGGAATATGCCGCTCTCTACGGCTCCACGGTCACGCGTCAGATTCACGGATTCTCAGAGACGTCGGCGGATTTCCCCGACAGTCATGGATATGCAAACGTTATGCAGAGCAATCTGGGTGACGAGATTTCCTCAAGCGTCAAAAACTGGCAGCCGGTTCAGGTCGGGGTGAGCGTCGCATACTCCTTCACGGACAGACTCTCCATAGAGAGCGGTCTGACATATTCCTGTCTTGTCTCGGACTTGTCTTCCGGCACGGCATCGGGAAACTACGACATTCGCCAGACGCTCCACTACATCGGTCTGCCACTGTATTTGAAATATGATTTTCTGAAAATCGGGGGATTCAGCCTCTATGCCTCGGCCGGCGGTCAGATGGAAAAATGTGTCGCGGGAAAGACGCGCACAGACTATTTCGTCGGTGGAAAGAAGATTTCTTCTGAAAGCGGGCGCATAATGGTCGAGCCTCTGCAATGGTCGGTGGGCGCATACATCGGGGCGCAATACAGCTTTAACCGGCTGGTCGGGCTGTATGTCGAACCGGGCGCCGCCTACTATTTCAGCAATGGTTCTCCGGTGAACTGCATCTACAGCGAGCGGCCTTTCAATTTCAGCCTTCGTGCGGGGCTTCGGTTCTCATTGCAAAGGTGACGTTGGTGCAGAGCTGTCGGGACTTGGAATATCAGAAGATCCGACGATATGAATGAAAAGGAATGCAGACTCGGAAGACAATCGGAGATTACCAAGATATTTTCTGAAGATTTCTAAAATATTAAGATACAATGAAAAAGTTAAT
>DJSA01000135.1:733-10387 GCA_002438905.1 Bacteroidales bacterium UBA6346 | reverse complement strand
CGCCTGCGGAGTCTCCCTCGACCAGAAACAACTCGCATTTCTCCGGATCCCTCTCGGAGCAATCTGCAAGCTTGCCCGGCATTCCTGCGCCTGACATTACGGACTTTCTCTGCACGAGTTCACGCGCCTTACGTGCCTCATGGCGTGCCGTCGCTGCAAGTATCACCTTGTCAACAATAGCCTTGGCCTCCTTAGGATTCTCCTCAAGGAATGCCTCAAGTGCCGAAGACACGGCCTGAGAGACTGCCGGGTCGACCTCTCCGTTGCCGAGCTTGGTCTTGGTCTGCCCCTCGAACTGAGGTTCGGCGACCTTGACAGAAATCACGGCAGTGAGCCCCTCTCTAAAGTCCTCGGCGGCAAGGTCGAACTTGAGCTTCGAGAGGAAGTTGTTCTTTTCAGCGTACGCCTTGAGGGTCTTCGTAAGTCCGCGGCGGAAACCCGTAAGATGGGTACCGCCCTCTATGGTATTGATGTTATTGACGTATGAGCGGACCTCCTCGGTGAAACCGGAGTTGTACTGAAGGGCGACCTCAATAGGGATAATTTTGGAGGTCTCAAGGCATATAATCGAACTTATCGGTTCATTATGGCTGATGGAGTTGATGTACTCGACATACTGCTTGAGCCCTTCCTCGGAGTAGAATTCCTCCGTTCCGGGATGGATCGCGTCCATCATTTCCTTTCCTCCGTCCTCGACAGGTTCGCGTAAGTCAGTGAGAGTCAGACGAATACCCTTATTAAGGAACGCAAGCTCGCGGAGACGGTTTGCAAGCGTCTTGTACTTGTAAAGGGTCGTCACCGTGAAAATCTCGGCATCAGGATGGAATGTGATGGTCGTGCCGGAATCGTTGGATTCGCCGACAACCTCGACGGCCGTTATCGGCTTGCCCTTTGAATATTCCTGGACGAAAACCTTGCCCTCGCGGTGAATTTCCGCACGAAGATAGTCGGAAAGTGCGTTGACGCAGCTCACGCCGACCCCGTGGAGACCTCCCGAAACCTTGTAGCTGTCCTTCGAGAACTTTCCTCCGGCATGCAGCACGGTGAGGACGACCTCAAGGGCGGAGCGGTGCTCCTTCTCATGCATGCCCGTCGGGATGCCTCGTCCGTTATCCTTTACGGTGATGGAGTTGTCCTTGTTGATTGTGACGTCTATGCGTGTGCAATACCCCGCAAGCGCCTCATCTATACTGTTGTCAACGACCTCATATACAAGGTGATGAAGACCTCTTTCCCCAATGTCGCCGATGTACATTGAAGGTCTTTTCCTTACGGCCTCAAGTCCTTCGAGAACCTGAATGCTGTTTGCGGAATACTGCTGCTCCGCCGCCTTGATTTCTTCGTTTTCAATCATTTCGTAAAATTCGTTTTAGCCTGCAAATATAGCGATTATTTTCCAAAACTCAAACGCAGCCCGGCGGTAAGTTCCGGTCCCCTTTCAGCATAGAGAGGAGTGCGCTGTATGGTCTGGCCCGTGAGTTGACTGCCATGAAGCCAGAAAGAGAGTTGTCGGCTGTACTGGAACTCTGCGGAGAAATAAGGGTCGCCAAAACCGGGTACTCTGTAATCGGACATAGTGCTAGACGCCGTCAGAATCCGCCCTCTGCGAATGGTCGAGAACTCGCATCCGACGCCAACGAAAATTCGCCTGATTATATTGAACTGCACGGAGACATCACCGGTGAGTGCCGCCGGAGCAATGTACTGGAGAGCCTCGTCCCGGACAAACAGCCCGTTGTAGCGCAGCCCGAGATCGACACGTCCCCAGTCATCGGAGTATCTCGCGTCAAGTCCGGCAGTCAGAAGTCCGGACGGAGCAAATGCAAGGTCATACACAGGAATCGTCATGGTGCTGCCTCCAAGCTCCACGCCCTTGACTAGGACACGTTCCAGCACGGATGTGGAGCGTTCGGCGTAGGAAACAAAGGCATCATATCCGAAGACGGAGCGTATTCGCCCCTTAAGTCCGAAGGACGCCCTCACCCGATCAACTGTGTTGCCGAGAGTGGCATGAGATGCGAGTGAAGAGGTGGATATTCCGTAGTGGCGGAAGTCGCCCACGAGAGAGGTATAGGAGTTCATGCGCTCTCCGCCATCGACCCCGAGCCAGAGATACAGGGGAATGCGGCGAAAGTCGTAGCTGATCTTCACCGAAGGATAGACGTACTGGTGCGTTGCCGAGTTCTCATAGCCCGCCCCTCCGGACGTCACCGGGATGTCCGCCTTGATTCCGATGTCGAATGACCAGCGCTTCACGTCCAGTACATAGCGTGGTGCAAACTCAAAGACAGCCGCCCTATGACCGAGGGCGGACATATATGCAGCAACATCGGCATTCATTCCGAGGACGAAGCGGCCGGATTTCTTCGTGCGCACGCCGAGATCGATCCCCGCCCTGAAGCTGTTCTCGCTGACAGAGAGGCGTCCTGCGGTATACTGTGGAGTCATCCTATCATGACCGAAGCCGTACTTAAGCCATGTGGAGAAGCCGATGCCTCCGCCAACCGTGTCCTTCGAGAACACGCGGACTTCCGCCGTTCCCCGGTCGAGACTCCGGCTTCTGAGCCAGTCCCGCTGCTGCAGTCCGGCGTATGCAAGGTCAGCGGTGAGCCCGACCCTGTCCCAGTCATAGCGGAACGAAACTCCGGCATCATTGTCCATGTCATAGTTCCAGCCTTTCCAATACTGCCTCTTCCCGTCTTCCTTCACCCCCGTAAGACGGCTGCGCTCGTCAATGTTGACCTTTCGGTAGTCACCGGTGTAGGAATGATGGGCTCCGTAAATGTCTATAGAAAGCCTTCCGTTTGAAATCGGAGAATAAACGATGTCCAATTCAGGATGAAGCGTATAGCCGATTCCTGCATTCATGTAGAAGAGCCCGGGTTTCCGTTCCCAAAACGACGGCTTCATATCAATGCTGTATGGGCTGAATTCATATGCGCCTCGATAGGGCTTGTCAAACACAGAGTAATCGAAGGTCATGTCAAATCTGCGCACTGAATCAGGAACCGCCATCTCTATTTCGCCTTTTTGAGCCGCTTCCGTAGTAGCTTTATACTTGTTTGTCACAACAACGGTAGGATTATAGTTCTGTGCAGTCAAAGCCTGGGCAAAGGCGCTCAGGCAAACAGACACGGCAAGTGCATAATATATTCTTTTCATATATTTCAAGTTTCGAAAGTATTCAGAAATGCTGACAGGTGGAACTATTTGACTTCCAGTTCAGAGAGGCGCTCAAGCCTAACCCTCACATTGTCTGGCACATCATCGGTGTCGGAGGTGCTTATGTAGCCGTCACGAACGCTCTCGAACGTGGCCTTGGCCTGCCGGAGGTCACCCTGCTCCGCGAACGAATCCCCAAGCACGAGAAATGCCTTTGCAAGCCAATAGTTCTGCTTTGTGCCGGAATCGGAAAAAGCATAGACCAAGTCCTCTACAGCCTTGTAGTCGGCACGGTCGAACTTGTCCTGAACAAGTAGATATTCAGCCTCGGCACCATAAGCGTCTGTCGGCGTCTTGGCAAGCTTCGTGAAGAGTTCATAAGCGGCATCACGCTGACTTAAGGAAAGAAGCGACTTGGCACGGACATATTCGGCCTCACGCAAAAGTTCCGCAGAAGGAGATTCCGAAACAAGTACCGCGGCAGCGCAGTTCTCTGCTTCAGGATAGAGTTTTGCCCTATATGCAGCACGCATCCGGCCGATAAGCGCGGACTTTCCGATGTCACCGGACGGGACCTTTCCGTACAATGAGGTGTAGGCAAGATATGCCTCTTGCCATAGTTGCAATGTGTATGCAAGTTCAGAGTAACGCAGCATGGAAAGCTCAACAAAAGCTCCCTCATTCTTCTCGATGATGGTTTCGTACGCATCACGTGCGCGCTCACTGTTACCCGAAAGGCGCCAACACTCAGCAATATCAAATTCAGCTTTGTCCGTGCTGCGTCCAGACGGATATGCTATGAGATACTCTCCCAATACCGTTCTTGCCTTGTCATATTGACGGTCAAGAAAAAGTTGCTCTGCAGACGCAAAGTATAGGTCATCCTTCTCATCCTCGGTCTTGGAGCCGCCTTTGCCGATATTCTCAATGTACGCGAGGTATTCTTTCGCGCGACCATCAGACCTATAAATCGACTCTATAGCAAGGAGTGCATTGTCGGAATATTCTGTCCCGGCCATATTCTCCGCCACACGCTTGTAGTACCGGAGAGCCTCATCCGCGTGCTTTGAGTTCCTTGCCAGCATGGCTTTTTCCAGCAGGGCCTGCGCGACATATGAACTATCCTTAACACCGGATATCACCCTGTCAAAGCAGTCAGATGCCGATTTCGTATCCTTCGATTCAACATAGCAGCGTCCCAATTCAAGCATCGCATCGCCATAATGCTCTGAATCAGGCGATGCGTCCTTCACTTCCGAGAGACGGGCTATTTTCTTTTTAAGTTTCCCGTCAAGCCCGTATGAAACTGCCGCCTGCCAATAAGGATAAATGTCATCCGGATTATAGTAGTTGTCCGCAATTTCCCCGTAGGCCAGCGCGGCAGCCTTATAGTCATTCCTTATGAAGCTGCAGTCGGCGACACGTGTCAAGGCATCCTTTCTGAAGTCCGCATCGTTGCGAGTATATGTACCATTCTGCTGTTGTGCATACTCGTTGAACCATTTTACGGCTTGATCATAATCTCCGAGACGGAAATATGCATACCCTATATTGTATGGTATAAGACTGCCCTCTGGGGTGCCGTTCAGTGCGGAGATATTATAGAGGGACTTGGATATTGATGCTGCTTCGGAGTAGTCTCCATTATCGTAGTATGTCTCTGCAAGCCAATATTTTGCCAACTGATTAAGAGGGTCGTTGCTGTCAGAGTAGAACGTCACGGTCTTGAGACATGGCACCGCAGCGCGGAGAGATCCTGCAGCCAAGAGTTGCTTTGCCCTAAGATAGTTAGCTTTCATGTAGTTGCAACGCATTTCGGAAGTAAGGTCATCAATGTTGTCATAGGCATCAATCGCACCCTGATAGTCACGACTATATAGTGCCGTGAGGGCTATGTATCCGTAGATGTCCTGGGTGCTCGTGTCCGGATAGCGGCTAAGATAAGACTTGAAAACAGAGACATCCGTGTTAAGGTCAAAGGCAAGTTTGGCGTAGTTAAACATCGCGTCCTTTTCTATAGCCTTATCCCACGACTGCGTTGAGGCATCGCGGAAAGCGCCCATGGCCGCAACCTTATTTTTCGTTTTTATATATGAATAGCCCATGTGGTAGTTGGCAATCTGCCCGAGCGAATCGGTCCTATTCCCCATTTTCCCGAAATTCTCGATCGCTCCGGCATAGTCTCCCACGGCATAGAGCACAGAACCGGCGAAGAAACGGTCGGAACGGTTCATTTCGGACTTTCCCGAAGCGTTCAGATCGTAGTATTTCTTCGCCGTCGCGGCATCCCCTGTGACAAGAGCGGACTCGGCAATCATCCTATTCAGTCGCGGCCTCCTGTCCTCGGACACGGAAGCCGAAATCCTCGGCCCGTTTTTCAGGACATACTCGTATGCCCCAAGCATGAAGCGGCATTCAAGCGTGTAGTAATCAGACATTTCTGCAAATCGCCTATCCTTTCCGGACTTCGCGAACCAGTCAATGGCTTCGGAAAATTCGTTGCGCTTGTAGCAGATATAGCCCAAAGAATACTGTGATGGTGCAGTGTAATCTGACTTCGGCTGCGAGGCCACATCTGTGAAAAGTTCATACGCCTTGTCGTAGTCGCCGGTTTCCTGCGCAGAGAATGCATAGTCAAACATATATTCTATCCTCGAAGAAGGCCTCAGTTGTTCCGGCTTCATATAGGAAAATATATTCACACATTCGGCATATCTCTCTTGCTCAAAAAGATTCACGGCATGAGCGAAACGAATGCGCGGAAGCATTTCTGAATATGGATACTCTGCCTCGAACCATTCGATGTCATGGACATACCCATATGTGTCGAGTGCCGCGGAACAAAGAATGGAGAATCCCTTCGCCTCGGAAGAGCCGTTTTCCTCATATATTTCCTCAAAAGCATCCCGTGCCTTGCTGTACATCCCCTTTTCATATAGTTTAACAGCCTTTGAGAAGGGCAGACTCAGAGAATATACGATGGTGAGTATATATAAACCTTTAAACATAAGCCAAAAATTTTACAAATTTACTCAATTTTTCTCACTATCTTTGCGAAAATACGGCACTTTTTACAGATACTACGCCATTACATTATGAAAACATTGATTGAATTCAAGGACGCGGACATAATTAACGGAGAAACCACGGTAATTTACGGACTGAATCTAAGGGTTGAAGCCGGGGATTTCATATACATAGTCGGAAAGGTCGGAACTGGCAAGACATCCATAATACGGACTATGATTGCGGAAAATCCGCTCGAAAAGGGAGAGGGCGAGGTCTGCGGATATGATCTCAGAACAATCCGTGAGCGCGAGATTCCGTTTCTCCGTAGAAAATTGGGGGTAATTTTCCAGGACTTTCAACTGCTGATGGACAGAAGCGTGCATGACAACCTGCAGTTTGTGCTGGAGGCAACGGACTGGAAGAATAAAGCGGAGATGGAGGCAAGGATCGAGGAGGTGCTGGAAGCGGTCGGAATGGCACGGAAGGCACACAAGATGCCGCACCAGCTTTCTGGGGGCGAGCAGCAGAGAATTGCGATTGCAAGGTCGATTCTTAATAGGCCGGAGGTAATTCTGGCGGACGAGCCGACAGGAAATCTCGATGCAGAGACGGCGGACGGAATCATGCGACTGCTACGGAGTCTGAACGAGGAAAGCGGCACGGCCGTGGTGATGGTGACGCATAACCTGCAACTGTGCGAACTGTTTCCGGGACGGGTTTTCGTGTGCAGAAACGAGGAATGTACGGAAAAGAGAGTCTCGGAGGCCATCTGGGAATGACGAAAGCGGAAAGATACGGGGCTGTGCTCGGAGCGCTTCGGGCCAAGATGGGAAAGGTCAGCAGCGAACTGATGTTCGCCTCGCCGTTCCAACTGATTGTTGCGGTGGTGCTTTCGGCGCAGTGCACCGACAAGAGGGTCAACATTGTGACTCCGGAGCTTTTCAGGCGCTGGCCGGATGCCGAGTCTCTGTCCAGGGCGTCCTTCGAGGATGTCTTTGAGGCTGTGCGCTCAGTGTCCTACCCGAACAGCAAGGCACGCCACCTGATTGAGCTCTCCAAGATGATAGTCAACGATTTCGGAGGTAAGGTGCCGTCAGAAACGGAAGATCTGGTGAAACTGCCTGGAGTCGGGCGCAAGACGGCAAATGTCGTTGCCGCGATAGCTTTCGGGAAACCGGTAATTGCAGTCGACACCCATGTTTTCAGGGTTGCGAGACGCATAGGTCTGTCGGACGGAACAACCATTGAAGCCGTGGAGAAGGATTTGACGCGCAACATCCCTGCGGACGAGCGTGCGGATGCCCATCACTATCTGCTGCTCCACGGCAGATACGTCTGTACCGCCCGGGCGCCGCATTGTGCGGAATGCATCGTTAAGGACTGGTGTCGAAGTTATAAGTCTGGGAATACAGATGTAGAGAAAGCACGATAATTTTCGATTGCATATAATTATTTTTTAGAGATATACGCTTATGTTTTATGTAACGTCAGAGAACATACTTTTCATCGGATCAATACTCATTTTCAGCAGCATACTCGTTTCGAGGGCAAGCTCACGGTTCGGGATACCGGCCTTGCTGCTCTTTTTAATTGTCGGCATGCTGTTCGGGAGTGACGGACTCGGGATTGTGTTCGATGACGTGAACAAGGCCAACTTCATCGGAATGGGTGCCTTGTGCGTCATCCTCTTCACCGGAGGAATGGAGACAAAGTTTGCCGAAATCAGATCGGTGCTGGGACCCGGGCTGGTACTGTCTACCCTCGGAGTGCTTTTGACAGCGGCAATTACCGGAGGATTCATCTACCTGATGAATGGATGGAAAGGTGTAGGCCTCGGGCTTCCGCTCGTTTCATGCCTGCTGCTTGCAGCGACCATGTCCTCAACAGACTCAGCAACGGTGTTCGCGATGCTGAGGGGCAAGAACATGCACTTGAAAAACAATCTCCAGCCGATGCTCGAACTTGAGAGCGGCTCCAACGACCCGATGGCCTATATAATAACCATAGTTCTGATCGAGATTGCCACTTCACTCGGCGGGGGGATTGGCCTTACTCCCAGTGTGAGCACCGAAATGGCCAAGGAAGCCGGATTCACATCATTGGAAAGTTACACCACCTACATGACTGTATGGAATGCGATCAAGGTATTTCTGCTACAATTCATCGTTGGTGGAGCGGTCGGAGTCGGAATCGGCTACGGAACGGTCTGGCTCCTTAACAAAGTGCAACTCAACAACACCCCGCTCTATGCCATCATGCTGCTGAGCATAGTGTTCTTTGCATATTCTCTCGCCGGAATGCTATCAGGCAATGGCTACTTGGCCGTCTACATCGCCGGAATTCTCATAGGGAACGGCAAATACAACCACAGAAAGCAGATTCTTGCCTTCCTCGATGGTCTCACCTGGATGATGCAGATAGGGATGTTTCTCCTCCTAGGCCTTCTCGTTAACCCAGTACAGATGCTCCGGACTGCTCCCGCAGCAATGCTTATAGGCACATTCATCATGCTCGTGGCACGCCCTGCGGCAGTCTTCGGATGCCTCCTGCCATATAGGAACATAAGCCCGAAATCAAAACTATTCATCTCATGGGTCGGGCTCAAGGGCGCCACCCCGATTATCTTTGCGACCTACCCTATTCTTCACCACATAGAGGGAGGAGGAATTATCTTCAACATTGTATTCTTCATAACATTGATGTCGCTTACAATCCAGGGAGAAACACTTCCCCTTGTAGCTAAGTGGTTGAAACTTATTGATGAATCAGCAGTACAGGAAAAAGAGTTTGATGTGGATCTTCCGGAAGAGGCAGGAGACCTGACCGAAACGACCCTTACTGAAGATATGGTAAATGACATGCTTAAAAAGGGAGGCACCGCACTCAAGGATCTTTCGCTTCCGGAAGGAATCCGAGTGCTGATGATAAAGCGAGACGGCAAGTTCATAGTGCCGAGCGGGACTACGGAACTCAAAGTTGGCGACCATCTGCTGATTATCAGCGAGTCCACAGAGAACATGGGCAAAACGACATTAATCTGAGATGAATAGCATATCTAGATTATCAGCCCGCTTACCGACAAAAATATGAAGACGGTGAAGTCTATCGACATCACCGCCTTCAACATATTTCTAGCGAATGTTACTTCTTTTTGTTCGCGTACCTCTGGTAGAACTTGTCCACACGACCTGCCGTGTCTACGAGCTTCATCTTGCCGGTGTAGAACGGATGAGATGTGTTTGAAATCTCGACCTTTACCACTGGGTACTCAACCCCATCAACTACAATTGTTTCGCGAGTATTCGCGCAGGATCTTGTAATGAAGACCTGATCGTTTGACATATCCTTGAAAGCTACAAGACGGTAGGTTTCGGGATGAATTCCTTTTTTCATTTTTATCTTAAATTAAATTAGTTTCCACCATTCGAGGGGCTATAAGACCCCACGCCTCCACTTTGGGAGCGCAAATGTACGCAATATTTC
>DJSA01000135.1:0-667 GCA_002438905.1 Bacteroidales bacterium UBA6346 | reverse complement strand
GTTGAGATAAGAGGATTCGAACCTCTACAAAGAGAACCAAAATCTCTTGTGCTACCATTACACCATATCTCAATTCCACTGCAAATTTATGATTTTTTTATCTTTTCACCAAATTGTGAGTGCCTCTTGATATCCGCCAAACGGGCAGATAAGGTATAAGGCATTATAAAACACGCATATTCTTCTCAAAACTTTCGCTATATTTGCGGTTCGCAAAACAAAAAATTATGGCGGACAGTAACTTTATAGACTATGTGAAGATATAGCCATAAACAAGCATTGAAAATCATCGGTAAAACGGCAATAGAGATGGTTCTATTGCCGTTTTGCATTTTTAGCGGTTTCTTTATTTTAGGCTTAAAACTGCAATTTTTGAGAAATTTTGTTACTCCGTTGTTACTCGAAATGAAATGTAAAAATCGGCATTACAAGCACATAAAATTGTGTTTTAGTTACGGATTGTTAATGATTTTTCATTGGTTTTGTTACTCCGTTGCTATTTCAAATCATTTTACTTATATTTGCCTATGGTTATAAACCATTGATTATTATGAGAAAAGACGACAGCTACACCATTAAGGAACCTATAAAAATACGGTATAAGGAACTCCAGAAAGGCGGCTCCTCTATTTATCTGGACTGCTATATCACAATAGTTCGTTAAATT
>DJSA01000001.1 GCA_002438905.1 Bacteroidales bacterium UBA6346 | reverse complement strand
GCGCGTTTCATGCCGGCGATTCTCAAGGGAATCAACGACAAGATGAGCGAGGGTCCGCTTACTGGTTCGCTTGCACGCGACATCAGGGTCTATGTCTATGACGGAAAGATGCATCCGGTCGATTCCAATGAAATCTCGTTCGTGCTCGCCGCCCGCAACGCCTTCAAGGAGGCGTTCCGCAACGCCGGACCGAAGATTATGGAGCCTATTTACAACGTCGAGGTGCTGACTCCGGGCGAGTACATGGGAGCCTGCATGTCCGACCTTCAGAACAGGCGCGCCATCATCGAGGGCATGGACACGGACAAGGGATTCTCCGTCCTAAAGGCCCGTGTTCCTCTCGCGGAGATGTACAAGTACTCCACCGCGCTCAGTTCGCTCACTTCCGGCGCGGCGACGTTCAGCATGGAGTTCGCCGACTACCAGCCTGTTCCGGGCGACGTCCAGGAGAAGCTGCTGAAGGCTTACCAGGAGACTGAACAGGACGAGTAGCATCCCCTTTCTCCAAGCACTTTGTCCAAGCGTTTTGAGAGAGCGTTTTGAGAAAGTTGCTGATTAAGAAGATTTATCTCTTGCTGTCTGGGTCGTCTGATTCGGACAGCGTGTTTTTAATATGACAACTTCCTAAAAAAGACTATCTTTGCAGAAACGAAATATATGGGTTCAATTTTTATCATATTTAGATATGCTGAAAGTGGTTGATGCTGAATACAAAGGAGGATATATATTGTTGTGTACTTTCAATACCGGCGAGAAGAAAACCGTGGATATGTCGCCGTTGCTTAAATATCCGGCATTCGAGGAGTTGAAAGACGAAAACAAGTTTGTTCAGTTCGGTCTTGACGGGACGATATTCTGGGCAAACGGCGCCGACATCGCTCCGGAATATCTCTATGAACACGGCGTAAGCAGAAATTAAGAACTGAAAAATATGAAGAAGATGAATTTTATCGCTGTGGTGGCCGTTGCGGCTGCCGTTATGGTTTCCTGCAAGTCGCAGGAGCAGAAAGAGGCTGATTTTCAGGCTGAGGTGAAGGCTGTTGTTGATGAATTCCACGCGGCGGCGGAGGCGATTTCCGCCGACACCACGCTCACGGACGAGCAGAAGAACGAGAAGATTGAGCCGCTTTATGAGGAGGCTAACAAGAAGTACATCGACCTCAACAAGGTGGCCTTCGACAGGAACAAGAACAACAGGATTGCCGTCATGGCTCTCCAGAACATCGCCTCGGAGCTTTCAAATCAGGAAATAATTGACTATGCTGCCGAACTTGCCGACTCTCTCCAGCTGAACGAAGATGTCGTGAAGATGGTCGAGTTCGCGCAGAAGGGCCTGCTCACCGAGGAGGGACAGCCGTTCGTTGACTTCACGATTGAGGATTCCGACGGAAAGACGGTTTCGTTCTCGGATTTTGTCGGGAAGGGAAAATATGTACTCGTGGATTTCTGGGCAAGCTGGTGCGGCCCCTGCAAGAGAGAGATTCCTAACATACGCAAGGCTTACGAGATCTACGGGCCGAAAGGTCTTGAGGTTCTGTCAGTTGCAGTCTGGGACAAGCCGGAAGACACGAAGGCCGCAGCTGCGGCTCACGGGGTCGTATGGCATCAGATTATCAACGCACAGCGCATCCCGACCGACATCTACGGCATCCAGGGCATCCCGCAGATTATGCTCTTCGGCCCGGACGGCATCATCCTCAAGAGGGATTTGAGGGGAGAAGGCATTGAGGCTGAACTTTCAAAATATTTCAAAGACTAATTCCAGAAGCCAACGGCTTTATGCCGCGAGGCAGGAGCACTCCACTCATGAAAAAGTCGCGTCGTGTCTCTTGCCTTGCGTCTTTATAAAGCCTGTCGCAGCCATGGTCGTGCGTCTTACGAACAACTTTGGCAAACATAGCTGATAATGAAGAAAAACTTTGAGCACAAGGGTGGTCTGGTCCGGCCGAAGAAGGCTCTGGGACAGCACTTTCTCACTGACTTGAGCGTCGCGCAGAAGATTGCGGACGCTCTTGTTGTGGATGCGGGTTCCGCGGAGATGTCTGAGACAGGCGCGGTCGGGGTCGCAGGTGCCGGTGCTGTGATGCCTGTGCTGGAAATCGGTCCGGGGATGGGCGTGCTGAGCCAGTATCTGCTGGAGCGCGGGGATATTGACCTGAGGATGATTGAGATTGACCGCGAGTCGGTGGATTATCTGCTCGTACATTTCCCGAAG
Organism: Bacteroidales bacterium UBA6346; assembly: GCA_002438905.1. GTDB lineage: Bacteria > Bacteroidota > Bacteroidia > Bacteroidales > UBA932 > Cryptobacteroides. The sequence goes on along the minus strand of DJSA01000001.1, from coordinate 3,768 downwards.
GCGGCTGGACGGGTGATTGAGGGGGACTTCCTCAAAATGAACCTCGCATATTTCTTTCCACCAAAGAAAAGTTCACTCGTGACAGATAAGGTTGAAAAGGAGGAAATCAAGACCACCAAGGGAAAGACGAACGAAGATGACGCCACCGGAACTTTCTCCGTCATAGGCAACTTCCCCTACAACATATCCTCGCAGATTTTCTTCCGCATCATCGACCACAAGGACAGCATCCCTCAGGTTGTCTGCATGATTCAGAAGGAGGTGGCCGAGCGCATCGCAGAGAAGCCGGGCAGCAAAACCTACGGCATCCTCTCGGTGCTACTTCAGGCGTGGTACGACATCGAATATCTCTTCACCGTCGGCGAGGGCGCGTTCAACCCGCCCCCAAAGGTCAAGTCCGCAGTAATCCGCCTCCGCCGCAACTCCCGCACAGACCTCGGCTGCGATGAGAAACTCTTCAAGACCATAGTCAAGACATCATTCAACCAGCGCCGCAAGACACTGCGCAACAGCCTCAAGCCGCTCGTTGCCGACAAGGCCGCCCACGAAGGCTGGACTCCGGAACAAACCGCCGGCTTCCTCTCCGCCCCCGTCTTCGAACTCCGTCCCGAACGCCTCGGCGTCGAGGACTTCATCAACTTGACACTATTATTTTCTTAAAAATACCTCGACTAATCCTCGTTGAAGACAGGAGTAAAGTCACTCCAGTCTTCGACTTTGAACGCCCTTATGTCCCGCACGGAATCCTTAAACCAAGGTGTCTTTTTCAAGGCATCGATAGCCCTGTATAAATTTGCCATATCATCTTTTTCAGACAAATAGACACTCCCCTGCGTATTATAAAATCCATATTTCCTCAACAATAATCTTATTTCGAAATAAGCATTATTGTAAGGTTCGCCATAGTTCTTCCTAAAGTCGGAAACAACCATATCAAAAGCAATGGCAAACATAGAATATTATTTGCTACTAAGTTGGAAATACTTCTCTTCACCGAAGAAAATTCGTCCGAGCTTATCTTTTATTGATACTATGATGCCTATAAAAGGGTTTCTCTCAACATCAATGACTTCCCCCCCCCTCGACCCAATCAGACTCTCCTGTCAATTTGGGAGAGACTCTTGCAAATTCTCCCGTTTTCATATCACTCCATTTTTATCATCAGATACAAATATAATGATTCATACGATTTCGACAAGCAGAAATACGCGACAATTTTATCCCACAAAAGCAATTATTTGTTAATTTTGTGGGATTTTTGGTTTGCGACATCCGATGTTTTCGAGACTTCGGGGAATTGTGACAAAACAGAATGGGAATATGGATGCGTTTTGAGAATATATAAACTTACGAAATATGTACAGGACAAAGACTTGCGGTGAGCTGAGGCTTGCCGATGTTGGAGAGACGGTGACGCTGGCCGGATGGGTGCAGAAATGCCGTAAGCTCGGAGGAATGACTTTCATCGACCTTCGCGACAGGTACGGAATCACGCAGCTTGTGGTGGAGGAGAGCGCAGCAGAGGAACTCACGCAGACTGCGGGTTCGCTCGGACGCGAGTATGTGATTCAGGCAACAGGAAAGGTCGTCGAGAGGGCAAGCAAGAACCCTAAGATGCCTACCGGCGACATCGAGATTGAACTTTCTGAAATTAAGGTGCTCAACAAGGCCCAGACGCCTCCGTTCACGATTGAGGACATCAGCGACGGCGGCGAGGAGCTCCGGGCGAAGTACCGCTACCTCGACCTGCGGCGCAACCCGCTCCGCAAGGCGCTCGAACTCCGCCACAGGATTGCGCACGAGGTCCGCAACTACCTCGACGCGCAGAACTTCCTCGAAATCGAGACTCCGTACCTCATAAAATCGACTCCGGAGGGAGCACGTGACTTCGTGGTTCCTTCAAGGATGAATCCGGGACAGTTCTATGCCCTTCCGCAGTCTCCACAGACGTTCAAACAGCTTCTGATGGTGGCCGGCTACGACCGCTACTTCCAGATTGTGCGCTGTTTCCGTGACGAAGACCTCAGGGCCGACCGTCAGCCGGAGTTCACGCAGATTGACTGCGAGATGTCGTTCGTGGAGCAGGAGGACGTGCTCAACACATTCGAGGGAATGATGAGGACGCTCTTCAAGAATGTCCTTGATGTGACCATCCCGAACCCGATTCCGAGGATGAGCTGGTACGACGCGATGGACAACTACGGCTCCGACAAGCCGGACATCCGCTACGACATGAAGCTCCACGAAATCACCGACCTTGCGCAGGGGCACAACTTCTCGGTTTTCGACTCCGTCGAGTATGTCGGAGCGATTGCAGTGAAGGGCTGCGCTGAATACACCCGCAAGCAGCTTGACGAGCTCACGGAGTGGGTCAAGAGGCCTCAGGTGGGAGCGAAGGGGCTGGTTTATATAAAGCTCAACGCCGACGGGACAGTCAAGTCTTCGATTGACAAGTTCTTCACGGCCGATGAACTCAAGGGCATAGCCGAAAGGCTCGGAGCGGAGACGGGAGACCTCATTCTCGTGCTCTGCGGACCGAAGAGAAAGACCCAAACCCAGCTCGGAGTGCTACGCATAGAGATGGGCAACAGGCTCGGCCTTCGCGACCCTCACAATTTCGCGCCGCTTTGGGTGGTGGATTTCCCGCTCCTCGAATGGGACGACGAGACCAACCGCTTCTACGCGATGCACCATCCGTTCACCGCACCGAAGCCTGAGCACCTCAACTGGTTCTACAGCAACAAGAAAGAGGATCTTGAGAAGGTCTGCGCCAACGCATACGACTTCGTCCTCAACGGCACGGAGCTCGGAGGCGGTTCAATCCGTATCCACGAGGCCGACGTTCAGGAGAGAATGTTCGAAGTTCTCGGCATCAGCAAGGAGGACGCGGACTACAAGTTCGGCTTCATCATCAACGCATTCAAGTTCGGAGCACCGCCTCACGGAGGTCTCGCGTTCGGCTTCGACCGTGTCTGCGCGCTCTTCGGCGGTCAGGAGACAATCCGCGACTACATTGCGTTCCCGAAGAACAATCAGGGGCGTGACGTGATGATTGATTCGCCTTCTCAAATCGACCAAATTCAATTAGATGAATTGCATTTAAAATCCACTTTCTGTGAATAAAGAATGCTTGCCCGTGAGGGCGGATGAAAACGTAATCGAGGCCGGTTGCGACGAGGCGGGAAGAGGTCCGCTCGCGGGGCCGGTCTTTGCGGCATCTGTGGTCTTGTCGCCTGATTTCAGCCATCCGCTGCTCAACGACTCGAAGCAGATGAGCGAAAGGGCGCGGGATGAGTTGCGTCCGATAATCGAGAGGGAGGCGGTCGCTTGGGCAGTGGAATGCGTGAGCGCGGAGGAGATTGACAGGATTAACATCCTGAATGCGTCGATTGCCGGAATGTGGCGGGCGACAGTCCGATTGAACCAAAAACCTGAGGCTCTGATTGTTGACGGCAACAAATTCCGTCCGATTGACAGGCTTCCGGAAGCCGCGCTTGAAGCACCGTTTGAAGGCGGGATGCTTAAGGAATATATCCCTTTATGGAAGGATATGAAATGGCGGACATTCGTGAAAGGAGACGGACGTTTCGCATCGATTGCGGCAGCGTCGGTGCTCGCGAAGACATGGAGGGACGAGTATATGCGCAGGATTGCGAATGAATATCCCCAGTACGGATGGGACAGGAACATGGGGTATCCGACGCACGAGCATATTGAGGCGATACGAAAATATGGATATACTCCGTATCATCGTAAATCGTTTCATGT
>DJSA01000054.1:5826-6036 GCA_002438905.1 Bacteroidales bacterium UBA6346 | reverse complement strand
TTTCTTTCAGTTCCATCATATCTAATTCTACAATATTGACGGAACCAACCTTTTCCGGGAGGATAAAGTTTATCTTGTTGCCTTCGGCCTTTTTGTCCTTGGACATGGCTTCGGACATTTCTTTCAAGGTGTATGAGCAGTCAGTGGGGAGACCAATCGCTGCGAAGTCTCTTTCAAACCGCGCGCTCAGGCCTTTTTCACAGACGAACG
>DJSA01000054.1:0-5798 GCA_002438905.1 Bacteroidales bacterium UBA6346 | reverse complement strand
TTGTCCGTGACCTTGCCGGAAAGGGATTCTGCGAGACGTGCGGCCAAGATGATGCCGACGGAAACGGCCTCACCGTGGGACCGGCTGCCGTTAGAGAGCTTCTCTATGGCGTGGGCGAAAGTGTGACCGAGGTTGAGCACCCTGCGAAGACCATGCTCTTCCGGATCCTGTTCCACTATGGAAGCCTTTATTTCTGCGGCACGGGCGGCAAGTTCTCCTATCTCAGGGATTGGGTGACTGCCGTCTGTTTCTGTCGGGAAGTCCGCGCTGGAATCATTCTTGGCGCCATTTATGGAGTCATTCATGGAGCCTCGCCAAGCCGTCAGGCGCCCGACCGCGTCGTCGTAAGCAGCGGCATCGGCGATGATGAAAGTCTTCAGCAGTTCGGCGACTCCGGAAAGGAAGTCACGTTGCGGAAGAGTCTTCAGAGGCTTATTATATATATAGGTAAACTCCGGCTGACGGATTATCCCAACCATGTTCTTGTAGGAGTGGAAGTTGACCCCGTTCTTGCCTCCGATTGCGGCATCGACCTGCGCGAGGAGGGTCGTCGGGACAAAGGCGAAGCGGACACCTCTTTTATATATGGAGGCGGCAAAGCCGGCCAGGTCAGTGGTTATGCCCCCGCCTATGCCGAGAACAAGGACACTTCGGTCGGCTCCGGCAGCGAGCATTTCCCCGATGACCGACTCGACCGTCGCCATTGTCTTGTTCCCTTCAGTGGCATCTATAAGGCTGGTCCCGAGCAACTTGCCCTGCGCAGATGGTTTGTCGCCCGAATCGGCGCATCCCCCGCGCAGCCTCTCCGCCACAGACCTTCCCACTCGCACCCAGACATTGCGGTCGCAGACAAGCCAGACCGTCCCGAAGTCTTCCAACAACGGGAAAAGCGGTTCAAGCTCCTCCGCACGCACTATTCTGCATTTTACCTTTTCGTTCATTTGTCGATACCTTCCGGACACAACGACCTTTCTTCCGGAAACCAACCGACAAATTTAGATTCTGTTTTATTCTTTTACAAATATAATTTCAGATTTTGCGGTATCACAAGTTTTTTCTACCTTTGCAGTCCTTTCACGGAAGGAGTCTATCGACGCGCAGTTACGAAAGTTATGGTGCACGCGCACGAACTCTGACAACGCGCACACAGTTGCCCGGATGGCGGAATCGGTAGACGCGCTGGTCTCAAACACCAGTGCCGCAAGGCATGCCGGTTCGATCCCGGCTCCGGGTACAGAACAAAAGGCTCTGGCAAACGACTGATTGCCAGAGCCTTTTTTGTGTAACAATGACGCGCTCAACCTCAGTTCCACGTACCGATGTCGACCTCATATAAAAAACGCAAAATGAGCAACGTCCCACAAATTTGTAAATTAGGCAAAAACCATTAAATTTGTGACACCGTTCCCGATTTTCTCGATAAATTCGGGAACGGAGGAATAAATTTAATGGATATGTACAAGCGCATCTTCAACATCGAGCAACAGCTTGACGAGGCAATGTTCCTCTTCGGAGCACGCCAAGTCGGGAAATCGACTCTTCTAAAGGAGCGTTTCCCAGAGGCAGAATATTATGATCTTCTGATTCCATCTGTGAGAAAACGCTTCAAACGGGACCCTGAAATTTTCAAAGAAGCTCTTTCGGCAAAACCGCAGGGGACACTGGTAATTGTCGATGAGATACAGAAAGTTCCGGAGTTGCTGGATCTTGTTCATTGGCTTATGGTGAACAAGGGGCTTCGTTTCATACTCAGTGGTTCCAGTGCAAGAAAACTGAAACGCACTGGTGCCAACACCCTTGGAGGGAGAGCGGAACCACGGACATTGTTTCCCCTCGTATGGCCAGAAGTTACTGATTTTCAAATAGACCGGGCTGTACAGAACGGAATGATCCCACGACATTACATGATTGAGGATGCAACTGACAGACTGGAAGCATACGTTGATATCTACATAAAGGAGGAAATTCAAGAAGAGGCCGCAGTCCAGGACATAGATTCATTTGAGCGATTCATGGAAGTGGCAGCCATTTCCGACGGTGAAATGCTGAACTACTCAAACATTGCCACCGACTGTGAAGTCTCCGCAAAAACAGTCAAGTCCTATTTTAACATACTGAAAGACACAATGCTTGGCTATGAGATACCAGCATACACAAAAGTCGTCAAAAGGAAAGTCGTTCAGTCTCCCAAATTCTATTATTTTGATGTGGGACTCGCTAATTTTCTTATGGGGAGACACTCTCTGAAACGCGGCACTGACGATTACGGCCACGCATTCGAGCATTTTATCATGCAGGAAATCATCGCCTACAGAGGTTACTTCAAAAGACGGGAGACCATTTCATATTGGCACACTTACAACGGCCATGAGGTTGATGCCGTCATCGGCGACGCGAAGGTCGCGATTGAAATAAAATCAAGTGAAATAGTCAAGACAAAACACAAGACCGGGCTGAAAGCATTCAAGGAAGAACACCCGGACTGCCGACTGATTCTCGTTTCCTTAGATCCGATTACCAGAGTCTCAAAAGACAAGGAACTTATCTATGCGACCGATTTTCTCAGAATGCTATGGAACGGAGAGATTTTTTGAGAACTACAACACATACATACACCAATGCAATCACCATGTTCATGAAGACGGTCGTGCGCGAAAGACGTATACCCTTTGAAATCAAGGCGTCAGGCAAGGAACAGATTAACAGGGACGCGTGGGCTGCATTTTTAGGCCTGAGGGAACAGGCAGCTGCCGCAGGTGTTCAGGATCTTTCGCTCGATGAAATCAATGCCGAGATACAGGAGGCGAAATCCCCATTGAAGCCTCGCGAAGACCTCTAATGGGGATAGTGATTCATGCTGGATTATGACCGCCAGATCAATAGCAGTTCCGGATGTTAATCGTCATCCTTTTGAGAAGCAGCCGCATTAGCCGCCATCTCCTGACGAAGTTTTTTCTCAATTCTGGCCATGGCCTCATCGGCATTCTCATACCCGGACAATTGCCCATAGCCCACCAATATGGTTATCACGATTTTCACGAAATCGCTGACATCACTATCGGTAACGTCGCGATTATCAGCCCTTAAACGACCATTGTTTATTGTATTATGGTAGTCTTGAATGAGATCCGCAGCATAGCAGGCCACCGTATCCTCCGATGGAATGTCATCCCTATAATTCTGTCTTATTTTCTCAAGGAGCTTATTCTCCCAGTCCTTGATAGCGAAGCCATTGTTGACCTCGTCTGCGATTTTTCTTACTTGTGTCATATTTTAATTTATTATAAATGTTTGTTTATCAGTCAATTGCTGTTATTGAAGAGAAATCATCCCAGTCCCAATCATTTTTATATGCGGATTCGGAGCCGGCAGGAACTTTCAAGATAGAGAAATCGCTTAACGAGTTCTCAAAGACCTTATCTCCAAGTTTAGGAGGAATAACCGCACCTATCTGCACAAGTCCAATTTGTTTCTTAGGCCCCCCCAACCACTTGTGAATGCCTCATCTCTGATATTTGCCAGCTTCGAGCAATTTTGCATATTAATGTTGCGAAGTCCACAGTATGAGAAGGCAGATTCACCTATATCGGACAACTGCGAATTCTCTTCAAAAAACAAATCTGTAAGAGCGGTGCAACCATTAAAACATTCTGTTCCCAAAGTTTTAACAGAAGCTGGGATTTTGATTGATTTCAAGGATCTACATCTATTGAAAGCCCGATTGCCCAACGCTGTCAATGGGCAATCGGGGGAAAATTCAACCGATGCCAATGATGTGCAATCTTGAAATGAATTATATGATATCTCTTCACAAGATGCAGGAATAGCGATTGATTTTAATGAGATACAGCCCTCAAATGCGCCTGTCGAATAACCGTTTTTGATAGCCAGCAATTTCGACCCAGGCTCAAAAATCACATCCTCCAAGTCTTTGCAATCATAGAATGCATTCTCGAGTGTTTCACAAGACGCCGGGATGACTATCGACTTCAGATCATTGCAACCCGAAAACGTAGAGTCGAGGCTCTTTAACTGCGAACCGGATTCGAAAGACACACTCTTAAGAGATCCGCCGTAAAACGCAGATCCTATTGCCTTGCAAGAAGCCGGGATTGTAATTGATATCAAATTGCAACGTCCAAATGCCCCATACCCTATATACCCTAACCGAGAACCCGACTCAAATGTGACATGTTCAAGAGACGTGCAATTACGGAACGCTTCGTCTTTTATACTTTGACAAGACGCCGGGATGACAAGTTCTCCAGAAATACGGCTGTTGTAAAAGCACTCCTTAGGAATAACTACCAACGTCTTTGGAAGAATGATTGTCGTCACATTAGTTGAGTTTTTGAAACTATCATTCGGTAGAGCTGATATATCAACATCTGAAATATCAAGATACCTCAATGATGACAAGCGATAGATATAAAGAAAGTCAACATCGTTGAGAACCCCGGAAATTTTCAGTTTGGTAATTTTCGTGTATGGTTCAAGTACTGAATGAAGTTCGCCTTCTTTGTTACAGTGAACAGAAATAAGACCTTCCATATTGCCGGACTGCAGAACAACAAAACTACTGATTACATTGCCTGCATCATCAGTAAGAGCCACAACCGCACTTCGGCCGTAGTCCTTGTCGTTCTCTGTAGCCACGAGACATAAAGTCTTTGCAGTCATCGCCTTTGTCAGAACATAGCTGAGCCACGACTTTGCCTCATCTGGAATCAATACGTTGAAACCGGTATTTGTCTGTGTAGCGACTTCTATATTGCCTCCTGCGGCAGACACGTCATACTTTTCCTGCGAAATGACAACCGTCGCCTTTACGCAGTTTATCGCAGCCAACACCGTCTGCCCGCCGTCACTTACAAAGACAAGCACCTCGCTCTCAACCAATGGGTCAGGAGCAGTGATTTCAATGGTTCCTGCCGCTGCTGATTTTTGAGCGACCTTTGCTTTCCATCCGTCCTGCACGATGGTCTTGACCACGACCTTTTCAGAAGCTCCGGACAAAGTGTAGCCTATCGCCTTACTCGCACCGCCAGTTGTTATAGCGACGTCTTCACTGTCGAACGAAATTGTAAGCGGAAGACGTTTGGCAACCGTGACTACAGTTCCATCGGCCATGCCGAAATGTATATAGCCACCTTCTTCTGTGATAGACACAATGCCAGCATCATCGCCTTTTGCCTTGCCTGCTTCGGTCCAAGTGGCTCCGTTGTCATAAGAGACATACCACATTCCGTTCTCAATCTTCATCTTCGGAGTCACTCCATCACCAACCGCCACAGGAACTTTGGCTCCGTTGACATACAACCAACTGCCATTCAATGTCCAATACCAGCGGCCGTCCGTGTCCTGGGCAGCGTCAATGTAGCTAAGGGACTCCAATTTCGTTATTCTGGAATCCAATTCGTCTATGCGCGCGGTGTCGACACATGACTGAACCGCAATGGCTGCAATCAATATTGCTGATAATACCAATCTTTTCATACTCCAAATTTTAGTCATTCGGAACAGCCACTCCCAATTCAATTGAATCACCTACCTTCAGCTTCGAAAGATCCGGGTCACAAGAAACCGTGCACATACCGCCCTTCCCATAGTGAGCCGACACCGTCTGCCCTGTACTGACGAGAGTCAAATCAACAGAACGGTGCCCATCCGAGACCTTGATCATCAATGTCTGCTGCCCGTTCTGCACGATAAGGCCAGACAAAATTTCAACGATTGTCACTGTTTTAGTAAAATCAATAGTTCGTTAAATTTATAAAATGTAGATAATAACATAGATT
>DJSA01000086.1:1484-29587 GCA_002438905.1 Bacteroidales bacterium UBA6346 | reverse complement strand
AGAACGACAGCGAGATGGACAAGTGGATTGCCAAGGTGCAGGAAATTCTGATGAACCCTGACGTGAACGCGCTTGAACTGCTCGACATCATACACAACGACCTTACGGCATCGGAAATATTCGTCTTCACGCCCAAGGGTGAGCAGAAGTCGATAATGAAAGGGGCGACGGCCTTGGACTTCGCATATATGATTCATACGCACATCGGAAACAAGGCCATTGCGGCAAAGGTCAATCTCCGGCTTGAGCCGCTCTCGTACGTCCTGCGTCCTGGCGACCAGGTGGAAATAATCACAGCGCAGATGGAGAACCCGAAACGCGAATGGCTCTCGTTCCTGAAGACGCGCAAGGCCATCAATGTCGTCACCGATTATTTCGAGAAAATAGACAAACAGAAAGCCGCTGAAAACGAGGAGGAAAAAAAGTCTTCAGGAAAATGGACGCTGCCTTTTTTCCGTTCATCGAAATCCAAGACCGAATATGTCATAAACGACAGCCGCAACACCGACAACCAGTTCGTCATCGCAACCTGCTGCCACCCTATTCCGGGCGATCCTGTTGTAGGCTTCATAGATAAAAACGGTGTAATAACTGTCCACAAGAAATCCTGTCCTGTGGCGAACAGTCTTGCTGCAACTCACGGTGATTCAATAGTTTCTCCAAAATGGGAAGCAGATGTTGACCAGAGTTTCCTCGCTTCTGTGGCCCTGAACGGCATTGACAGGGTCGGGCTGCTGAATGAAATCACGAAATACATCTCATATGTGATGAAGGTCAATCTCCAACGTCTGGTGTTTGAGTCGAAGGATTCTGTTTTCAAGGGGGAGATGGATCTTATGGTCCATGACAAGAAAAGTCTTGAGGGATTGCTCAAGAAGCTTTCAAAGATTGACGGGATCCAGAACGTAACGAGAAAGGACCTTTGATTTGCGATAGGGAAAAAACGGTATCAGAATGAACAGAATCTCAGACATATTTCTAAAAAAATATTTTCCGATCATTCCGGTCGGAATTGTGCTCGGCGTGATGATGTTCTCGCATTCATGCGCCAACACCACGACACCCCCGAGCGGAGGCCCCAAAGACACCATTCCCCCGGTAATCAGGAAAGTGAATCCTGCTGATGGGACGATCAATGTGCCCACGCACAAGACGAAACTCAAGTTTTCCTTCAATGAATATGTGGTGGTGAAGGATCCTGCAGGGATTTACCTTTCCCCTCCATTGGAGAAGCGTCCCAAGTACAAGATTGAGGGCAAGAGCGTTGTGGTGTCGTTCGAGAGTGATCTTGACTCAAACAGAACTTACACTTTGGATCTTGCGAACGCGATTGCGGACAACAATGAGGGAAACATGTTTCCGGGCTACACATTGGTGTTCTCTACAGGCAACAGTATCGATTCAATGCTTGTTACGGGAACTGTTCAGGACTGCAACACACTAAAGCCGATCAAGGGGGCCACTGTTATGCTGTATAAGGATCAAGCAGACTCCGCAGTATTCCTCCATCGTCCCGTCGCATCAGCAAAAACCGATGACTGGGGTTATTTCGCGATACGCAACATCCAGGACACGGTTTACCGCATGTATGCCATAGTGGACGAGAGTGGGAACAACAAATACGACCCCGAGACTGACAAGATCGCGTTTCTCGATTCTCTCGTGCGTCCGATGACGGTTGCGGTAGATTCGCTTCCGGAACTTCAGAAATATGACATGAAAGACACCGCAGCATGCATGGCAAGAAAATCCGAGCATATTCTGAACGTATTTAAGGAGAAGCCGACCAAGCAAATGATCGTCAACAAGGAACGCCTTGGAGAGAGAACTGCATACATAACTTTCATGGCTCCATACGCTCAGGTGGACTCCATCTGGATCAAGGGAGTCCCCCGCGAAAAGCTCATCACGCAGTTCAACATTCAGCGTGACAGCCTAGAAATATGGGTGAACGACCCTAAGACCCAGCCGGATACCTTCTACCTGAACGTCAAGTATATGAAGACGGATACGACAGGCTTTCTCTCCGACTTCACGGAAGTAGTCAAGCTCGCGAAGCCTCGCAAGACGGCTGCAGCTGCCCGGAAGAGTTCAAAGAAGGATCTGAAGAAGGAAGACACGCTTTGCGTCTTTACGGTTGATGCGAAACCGGAAAACATTGAGCAGTATGGTTTTGTGTTCGAGTTTAAGTATCCGATTGTAGAGCAGGCGTTTGATTCCATATCCTTCGTCTCCGTCAATCCCCGTCAACAGGAAAAGGCGGAGAAGTTCGATGTGGTGCAGGATAGCCTGAACTTGCGGAAATACATTCTGAGACCGCGTCTCGAATACCTGTCTGGTTGGGAATATAGGATGAAGGTTCCATATCGCAAATTCATGGACATCAATGGGTTTCGCAATGACAGTCTTGACGTGAAGGTCAGCCTTCCAAACGATGACAAGTTGAGTACGTTGAAAATGAACATGAACAATGTCCATAACAAGTACATTGTGGATCTGCTCAACGAAAAGCGCGACAAAGTGCTGCGTTCCTACATCATCGAGAATAACAAGACGCTTGTGTTCCCTTACCTGAAGGCAGGAAAGTATTCAATTCGAATCACGGAGGATGTCAACCGCAACGGAATCGTGGATACAGGCGTGCTTTTGGAGCATCGCCAACCGGAAAAAGTCCTGTTTTACCGACTTGGTGATGGGACTTACGTCATGGACATTCCAGAGATGGCTGAAATCGAACAGACCATTGACGTAACAGAGATGTTTAAATAATTGATTGCCAGAATGAGAAAAGCCGCTATCATATTATCTTCAGCAGTTCTTCTGTTATTTGGGGGCAAAGCCCAGGCCCAAGATTTCGACATCAATGTGGATTCGCTCGCCATGTCCCACTTCAGCGTGGATTCCCTTTCAGACGATGTCATTGACAGGTACGATCCGAAAAAAAGTCAGAAAATCAATGACTACAGCATGATAGGAGTGCAGTATGGCGCTGGTATGAGCCGGACGCTGCTTCAGCCGGAGATTGCCAAGGAAGACATGAGTTTCATGCCCTACAACATCGGCGTTCTATACACGCGCTATGGAAAGATGTTCGGGTATATGCCATATTTCGGGTTTCAGGCCGGCCTTTTTCTTACCCAGGAAGGATACAAGTTCCGCTATGACAGCAAGAAACTGACTATCCCAGTGTTTCTTGGGGCGCAGTCTGCAGTCATGGATGTTGTTGAGGTTCCGGTACTTGCTCACTGTCACGCGGATTTCTGGAAGATGAAGTTGATCCTAAATGCCGGTCTCTATATCGGCTACCGGCTTGGAATACACAGATATGCTCCAGCTGAAACGGCTGACGGACTGAAATTTATAAATCTCACGCCTGATTATGACTACGCAAGCGTTTCATTCGAAAGGGAATTCGCAAGTTTCGAGAATCGACTTGACTATGGGATAAAGGGCGGAGTCGGGTTTGCTTTCATATTCGATCCAATTGAAATCCATTTTCAGGCGATGTACAAGCACTCGTATTCAAGCCTTTTTAAGCCAAACTATTATAGTTCATACTATTACCGCTATTCCTATCAGCAGAACATCATCGTTTCCGTAGGGCTGCATTTTCAACTTGGGAAGCGGATTGGGAAGACTCGCAGGCAGATTCGTGACGAAGCCAAGACGTTCGTCTATGGAGAAAAGCCGGTTGTCACGGAAGAAGAGAAGAATGTCAAATAAAATGGAGATGTCAGGATATATAAGCCATCCGGTGCAAGTCGGAAATGTCACGATAGGTGGCGGTGCTCCGATCGTTGTTCAGACAATGTGTAATACGCACACATCTGATGTTGAAGCGTCTTTTCGCCAATGTGTCGAACTGGCTGAGGCTGGAGCACAAATGATAAGGCTTACGGTGCCCTCACTAGCCCAGGTGGATTCCATTGCAGAGATTCGTTCTCGGCTACGTGGCTGCGGGATTGAGGTGCCTATCATAGCCGATGTGCATTTCAGTTCGGAAATCGCCATCGCGGTGGCATCCGTAGTTGATAAAGTCCGTATAAATCCCGGAAATTTTCATAAGAACCACGAAATGGCGCGGGAGCAACTCGCGCGATTGATCGCTGTATGCAGACAACATGGAACGGCACTGCGCATTGGGGTGAATCATGGCTCTTTGGGAGAGCGAATCACTTCGCTTTATGGAAATACTGCATTAGCGATGAAAGAGGCTGCTATCGAGTGGCTTCGGATGTGCCGTGAAAATGATTTTGATTCAGCAGTGGTGAGCCTCAAGGCAAGTAATACACTTGTTATGGTAGAGGCGTACCGTCTTTTAGTCGAAGCTATGATTGCCGAAGACATGCACTTCCCCATTCATCTTGGAGTGACGGAAGCTGGAAATGGTGATGCCGGGCGCATCAAGTCCATGGTCGGGATCTCGGCGCTGCTTTCTGAAGGAATTGGAGACACGGTAAGGGTTTCACTTACTGAGCCTCCGGTGAACGAAATTCCAGCAGCGCAATACCTGTCCGCACGCTACGGACACCGCCTTCACTCTTCCATGCGGAATATCTCGCTTTCTGATGGCGGAAAAACGGCTTCCGCAGTGTATGAGTCGCCATCCCGCGAAAGGCTGATCTTTGATGCTGCCTGCGACTTTGGTAAGAGACTGTTGGATAAGGATATAGACTCTTTAAATATTAGCGGGAACTATGTTGATGATGGTGGTGCCGCAGTTGAGATCTCTCCTGAGTTCGGGGAATATCTCGTAGACGAATTGATGCAGGCTGCACGCCGGAGATTCTACAGACCGGAATATATCGCATGCCCTGGGTGCGGACGTACCATGTATAATCTCCAGGATGCGTTTGAGGCAGTGAAGGCTCGGACATCTCATCTCAAAGGGATGGTGATTGCTGTCATGGGCTGCATAGTGAATGGTCCGGGGGAGATGGCCGATGCCGACTGGGGCTATGTCGGAGAGGGTAACGGCAAGGTGTCAATCTATCATCACAAGGAAGCTGTGCTCAGGCATGTTCCTGAGGCTGAGGCTGTTGACAGACTGTTAGAATTGATTGAATGGGGCACGGAGTCGCAGGGATAAGCCTTTCATAGCTTCTCGCTTTCGCGAGACCCCTCCCACGCCAAAGCTTGGGTCCCTCCCTCTTATGGGTCGAGGGTGGCCACAGCACTAAAGGCTTACCCTTGTGACTCCTTCTCGCTGCTTGGCTTGGTTGTTTTTTCAGAAGAAATTTCAGATTCACTCGCCACCGGCTCAGGTTGAATACGATGGACGAGGACCTTATCGATTCTCGGGCCGTCCATGTCAACAACCTCAAAGGAGAAACCTTCCCAGTTGATGATTTCTCCAACGGAAGGAATATGGCCGGTCTCACTGAGGATGAGTCCAGCGATTGTGGTGTACTCAAAGTCCTCCATTGTGTCGTCCAGCAGGTCAAAATAGGCAAGGAATTCATAGATAGGACATTGACCTTCAACGAGATAACCATTGGTGCCTGTCGTGTCAGGCTTCCCGTCAGCACCGAGGCGAGGTACGATGTAAGGCTCGTCCTCCTCATCGTCATTGACATTGCCCACCAAGGCCTCCATAATGTCCTTCAACGATATAAAGCCACACAACGAGCCGAACTCATCGCAAACCAGCGCCCGAGATATCCTCTTTATCTTCATCTCCTCGAGGACTTTGTATACAGTCATATTCTCATGGAAGTAGACAGGCTCACGCATCATTTTCTCAAGGTCAAACCCGTCCTTGCCATATTCGCGTAGGAAGTCCTTGATGTTTAACACACCTACAACATGATCAAGATCATCCTCGCACACCGGGTATTCCTCATAAATATTCTCCGCTATCACCTCCTTCACTTCTGCTTCTGTCATGGTCTTGTCCAGCCAGACGATGTCCTGACGTGATGTCATGATCGTGTTCACGCTGAGGTCTCCGAGAGTAAACACTCGCTCCACAATATCCTGTTCCACTTCGGAAACTTCACCGTCTTCAGTGCCTTCCTGAACCAGGGATATTATCTCATCCTCTGTAACATTATTGTCATTTTCCTTAATTCCCAATAGTTTAGCAATGCCAGCCGTACTCTTGGCAAGAACCCATATAAAAGGTGAGGCAATCTTTGATAGTAACGACATTGGGCCGGCCATAAACTTTGCCACCTTCTCCGCCTTGCTCATTCCTATACG
This sequence comes from Bacteroidales bacterium UBA6346, assembly GCA_002438905.1. GTDB lineage: Bacteria > Bacteroidota > Bacteroidia > Bacteroidales > UBA932 > Cryptobacteroides. Next base: position 23,386 of record DJSA01000086.1, on the reverse strand, counting down.
CTTGGGAACAAGTTCACCGAGCACAATTGAAAAATAGGTCACGATAATGACGATCAGTGTCTTGGCCAAACCGCTTGCCGTAGATGCTGGAACGCCCAGCTTCTCGAAAAGTCCGCCCAGAGAACTAGCTATTTCATTACCGGAAAATATACCGGTGAGGATGCCTATGAGTGTGATACCGATCTGAACGGTGGACAAAAATTTGTCTGGATCTGCTGCCAACTTCAATGCCCGCTTTGCCTTGTTGTTGCCGTCCTCGGCCTCGTTCTGGAGGCTTGTTTTCCTCGCTGAAATCATTGCGATTTCAGACATCGAGAAGACACCATTCAAAAAAATGAGAAATAGGATTATAAATGCTTCTGCCATAGTCTATTATAGGTATACTGAGCTACTTCAATTCCGCAATCACCGTTTCACACGCTCGTACATCATCACCGATCTCAACCTTGATGTCCGCGTCGAGCGGGAGATACATGTCAATGCGGGAACCGAACTTTATAATTCCGCACTGCTCGCCCTTCTTCTCCATATTGCCAAGCTTTGCGTAACATACGATGCGCCTCGCAAACGTGCCGGCCAACTGCTTGAACAAGATTTCACCATGTTTGTTCCTCATGCCAATTGAGGAATGCTCGTTAAGTTCAGACGCCTTGGGTAGGAATGCGAGGTAATATTTCCCCGGATGGTACTTGTAATAACTCACTTCCCCATCCATCGGCCAAAAATTCACATGCACGTTGAAGAAGTTCATATAGATGGAAACCTGTATGCACTCCCGTTTGAGATATTCAGGTTCATACACCCTTTCGAGAATAACGATTTCACCATCGGCAACCGCTGTAAGAATATTATCTCCGGGAACTGTCTCGCGCGTGGGCAGACGGAAGAAATAGGTAATGAACCCTATCATGAAAAGCAAAATAGCCGACAGCGGGATGGAGACATAAAGTATGCTGTACAAAAAACGCCATACCAGAAACAAAAGTATCAGGCATATAAGCCACACCACCGCAATTGTCTTGTAACAGTCTTTATGTATTTTCATATCTGTCCTCCCGAATGTGCCACGTATTCCTAATGAGTCGTAAATATAACTAAACTTATCCTTTTATCAAAGCATGTCGAAGCACATCATGTAAACCGTAGCTGCAGGCACCGCGACAATTGCGCTGTCGAAACGGTCAAGCATGCCTCCGTGCCCAGGGATGATGGTTCCCGAATCTTTCACACCAAAATGTCTTTTCCATTGAGATTCAATCAGATCCCCATAAACACCGGCTACATTCATTATTGCCGCTATAGCGAGGCAATGATACCACTCCACTTCGTGAAACGGAAGCCAGTCGATGCAATGCATACCATAGCCGGTTCCCAGCGCACAGGCAAAGCCGCCTATGCAGCCGACCCATGATTTGTGCGGAGATACTGTCGGAAAAAGCTTTGGCCCAAACTTTTGCCCAAGCGTGCTGCCGGCCAAGTAGGCACCGACGTCGGAAACCCAAATTATGACGAACATGCACAAAAGAATCAAACCATTGAAATTATGGTTAGAGTCAAATGCCGTAAAATTCAGAAGCGTCCATGGAACGGAGATATATAGTATTCCAGTGTAGATGTTCGCAAACATCCCGAAGTCCGCCTTGTCTTTGACGTAGAGAGAATTTATCATCACTGCAAAAAGCGGTACGAAAGCGAGCACGATGAATCGACCTGTGACAACTTCGGTCGATTGGACGAGAAACGTGACTACAAACATCAGGCAAGACCCGATTATGGCGAACACTCGGGACGCCTTGTAGACATCGCCCATCGTCATTCGAAAAAACTCCACCAGCATCATCACCAGCGCAAACAGCATCACCGCCGCAAAGATGTACTTACCTCCTTCAAACCAATCTCCCGACAGCAATGCGAGAAGCATGACCGCGAGGAAAATCGTTCCAGATAACGTCCTGATTATCAGATTTTTCATTGTTTAGTTTGTTCTCCGTGAGAATCCTTTCCTGATGCAGGAGCACCCCCTTGGACATCGGTTGCTTTTTCGGCATCCTCCTCAGCTTTGGCCTCCTTCTCCTCATTTCTAGTCTGCCCGTCATCGACCCCGGCACGTGGACCAAGAATGCGCTCCAAGTCATCGGCAAAGATAACCTCCTTTTCCAGCAGCAATGCTGCTACCTCAAGAAATTCCTTTTTGTGCTCAGTGAGAATCGCTAAGGTTCTGTCGTGGATTTCATTCACTATGCGCTTGACTTCCTCATCCATGATTTCGGCAGTCCTTTCACTATAAGGCCTCGTGAGTTCATATCCGCGGGAACCGGTAGAGTCATAGAATGAGACAGTGCCTACTCGCTCGCTCATTCCATAGTAGCAGACCATGCTGTAGGCCATCTTGGTGAGCCTTTCAAGGTCGTTTAGGGCACCGGTAGAAGGCTGTCCGTTAACGATTTCCTCGGCAACTCGTCCTCCGATAAGAGAGCACATCTCGTCAACCATCTGCGCCTTTGTCATCAACTGGCGTTCCTCCGGCAGATACCAAGCGGCTCCAAGAGACTGCCCGCGAGGGACAATCGTAACCTTAAACAGAGGATTTGCATTCGGCAGCAGCCAACTCACCACAGCGTGACCTGCCTCATGATGAGCGATGGATTTTTTCTCTTCCGGAGTTATTATCTTATCCCTGCGCTCCAAACCTCCGATTATGCGATCCACAGCGTCAAGGAAATCCTGCTTGTCCACCCTATGCTTGTTGTTTCTGGCCGCCGTGAGAGCAGCCTCGTTGCATACATTTGCTATGTCTGCACCGGAGAATCCTGGAGTATGCTTGGCAAGGAACTCAACGTCAAAGTCATCCGCGAGTTTGATGTCCTTCAAATGCACCTTGAAGATATCCTCCCGCTCCTTCAGATCCGGAAGATCGACATGAATCTGACGATCGAAACGTCCTGCACGAAGCAGCGCCTTGTCAAGAATGTCCGCACGATTGGTAGCCGCGAGTATAATCACCCCAGAGTTGGTGTCAAATCCGTCCATCTCAGTAAGTAGCTGATTCAATGTGTTCTCACGCTCGTCATTTGATGAGAAACCGCCATTCTTACTTCTTGCGCGTCCAACCGCATCGATTTCGTCAATGAACACGATGCACGGAGCCTTTTCCTTGGCCTGACGGAACAAATCGCGCACACGCGAAGCACCAACCCCTACGAACATCTCCACAAAGTCGGAACCTGAAATCGAGAAGAACGGCACATTGGCTTCACCGGCCACGGCCTTTGCAAGCAAAGTTTTTCCTGTGCCCGGAGGCCCGACAAGCAGCGCACCCTTCGGAATTTTGCCGCCAAGAGCAGTATACTTCTTCGGATTCTTCAGAAAATCAACGATTTCCATCACTTCCTCCTTTGCACCATAAAGACCAGCAACATCTTTAAACGTCACTCTGCTCTTATCATTGTTCTCCACCAATTTGCCAGGATTCTTGCCGACACTGAAGATCCCGCCGCCGGGAGCACCTCCCATATTCTTGCCCATTCCTCTGAACATGAACACCCAGAACACAATGAGCAGAACCGGCCATAAGAGCAGATTGAGTATGTCAACCCATGTCCTGTCGTTATTTTCCATAACGAGTTTGAAGCGCGATTCCTGAGGAAGCCTTGCATTAAGTTCTCCGAACATCTCTTCGACATTGAAACTATCGGAGACGAGGAAGAAGAAGTGCGGAGACTTCGATGGAACTTTCCCGCCGAACTTGTCGGCATATTTCCCGAGCTTCTCTGGGCGGATCTTGACTTTCCCCTCGCGGTCGTTCCTGACGAAATCGATTTCCTGTACGTCTCCGTCAAGAGCCATCTGCTGGACCTCATCCCATTCTATTTTCTGAGGATTGGCTCCGTTTCCCTGACCGAAGAACAGCATCCACAAAACGACACCGACAAGGAGAAGGTACACCCATGACAGATTGATAGATACAACCTTAACCTTTCTGTCCTTATTTTTATTTTTTTTCTTTTCAGACATATCTTCGACCGATTATTCCGTTACCTCATCGCTATAGTCCGTTCGCACAGCATCAGCCCACAAATCCTCAATTCTGTAAAACTCCCTATATGCCGTCTGGAAAATGTGCACAACGATATCGCCATAGTCAAGAATGACCCACAGCGCATTTTCGCGCCCTTGCGAGCGTATCACTTTTCTTTTGCAGCGTTCAATCATCCTGTCCTCCACGTTGTCAGCGATTGCCAGGACATTGGTTGTCGAGTCAGCGTTGCAGACCACGAAATAATCGGATATAGCGGTGCCTATTTTCTTCAGATTGAGTGAAAGGACAGACTGCCCTTTCTTTTCGAGCATTGCCTCGGCAATGACCTTGACTTCGTTGACTTTCATCTATATATTTATAAGAATTTACAAAAATATGGCTAAATTAGCCCGCAAATATAATCAAAAAACGAACCAATAGCAATTTTAGATGATAATGGCTCAAAGCTGTCATATCATTTGGTATAATGAGGTTGACTCAACCAACACCGAGGCTGCCAAAAGGCTCAGCGAACTTGACAACATGTCAGTAATAGCGGCACGAAGTCAGACCGCAGGGCGCGGGAAGGGCACAAGAAAATGGCACTCAGCACCGGGAGCGAACCTAACTTTCACGATTGTTCTCAAATATGCCGAAAGCAACGTCTCCATAACATCGGATGGCAAAAAGAGTGTCGCAGAGGGACTTTTACCGCCATTTCCGGCATCCTCTCAGATGCTTATCAGTGCTGTGGCCGCTGCAAGCATCGTTTGCTTTCTCAAAAAAATGGGAATAAGCGCTTGGGTAAAATGGCCTAACGATGTCTATGTTGACAAAAGGAAAATATGCGGAATACTGATAGAGCACAGGACCGATGGAAAACACCTAAAATCAAGTATCATAGGAATCGGCATAAATCTCAATCAGACAATATTTCCTCCTGAACTTGTAAATCCGGTTTCGGTCGCTGCCCTGACAGGGAAAAAATACGATGCCGATACGAGTCTCATGGAATTTTGCACTATATTCGTCTCAAAGATGGAATTAGCCTATAGCAAGCTCCCTCATCTGGGCGATGTAATCTCCAGGGCATTCGCTCTTGAAAATGGCACTTCCGGCAACGAAAATCTCCGCGCCTGCTTTGCGCAGTGCGTTAACGTTCTCCTTTGAAACCCCGCCGTCAACCTCAATCGGACGCACAATCCCCCGTTTCTCCATATATTCCTTCAACTTACGGATTTTTTCATACGTTGCGGGGATGAATTTTTGCCCGCCGAAACCGGCAAAGACAGACATGATCAGGAAATAGTCGACATTTTCCAAATGGGGAAACAGTCGCTCGACAGGAATATTGGGGTTAATGACAAGTCCTGCCGATGCACCCGCCGTGCGTATTTCTGCAAGTATCTCATCTGCCGCTCCGTCACTTTCCACGGCTTCGAGGTGAAAACTGACCATTTCGGCCCCCGCCTTCACGAATTTTGTCGCGTACCGCTCCGGATTGACAATCATGAGATGCACGTCAAGTGGTTTGCTTGCTGCACCGGCTATGGCTTCCACTACCGGAAATCCATATGAAATGTTCGGAACAAAGGAGCCGTCCATGACATCGAGGTGGAACAGATCGGCATGCTCATTTACCATACGGACATCTTTACCCAAGTTGAGAAAATCCGCGGAAAGCATTGATGGGGCGATTTTTATGTTTCCCATATTGTTCATAAACTGTGTATGACATCATCGAGAAGACGAGTGAACTTGTCGAGGGATGCCAGATCGAGCCTTTCGCCTGGGGCATGGACACCGCGTAGGGTGGGGCCAAATGAAATCATGTCAAGATCCGGATAGATTTTAAGGAAAAGTCCGCACTCAAGTCCCGCATGGATTGCCTTTACTGCCGGTTCAATCCCGAAAAGTTTTTTGTATGAAGCAATGCATTTGCGAAGAATCTCCGAGTCAAGCTTAGGCTTCCAACCCGGATACTCGCCCTCATGGGTAACTTTCGCTCCAGCGAGCAGGAAAGCGGCTTCCACCTTCGCAGCAGCTGCCCGTCGTGCCGATGTAATGGAACTGCGCTGGCTCGTCCCAACCCTTATTGTGTTCTGATCCGCCATTTTAACAGATGCCAAGTTGGTGGAGGTTTCAACAAGTCCCGGAATGTCTGGGCTCATTGCAAGCACTCCATGTGGTGCGGCATAGAGTCCACGTACAAGCCTGACCGCAGAGTCGGTATCATATGCCGAATCCACGGATGAATCCGGCTCAACCGCAAAAGACAGTGATGGTTCCGTAATGGCATACTCCCCTTTCACATCAAGGGAGAAATGTTCCCAGTGAGACCGGAATTCCTCGATGTCTCCGTAAACAGCCACGATTGCAGAAGCTTCGCGGGCGATTGCGTTCCGCTTGTTACCCCCGTCAATGCTGCAGAGACTGATCTCAAAGCATTCTGCGTCGAGAGCGCCGTTGAGGAAACGGGCAAGCAGTTGCACCGCATTTGCGCGCCCCTTGTTAATATCATCACCGCTGTGACCGCCAAACCCATTGAATATCATTAATTTAAAGCATCTGGCCCCAGTCGCGAGCCGTTCTTTCCGTAGGGTGAACAGCGCCGTAGTGTCAATGCCGCCGGCACATCCTATGAAGAGTTCGCCCTCGTCCTCTGAGTCAAGGTTTATGAGTGTCTTTCCCGTGATGAATCCGGGCTTGAGTCCGAAAGCACCATCCATACCGGTTTCCTCGGACGATGTGAAGAGACATTCTATCTTTCCGCAGGGAGCCGGATCTATGAGGGCTGCAAGTTGCGCCGCCACGCCGATTCCGCAGTCTGCACCGAGAGTCGTATCCTTGGCGATCATCCAACCGTCCTCTATGACATAATTTATGGGATCCTTCGCAAAATCATGATTCACACCGGCATTCTTCTCACAAACCATGTCTGTATGCCCCTGCAGCACAATGGTCGGGTGATTCTCAAAACCGAGCGAAGCAGGACGGGTTATCACAACGTTCCTCGCATCATCTGTCTTGTATTCGAGTCCATGCTGTTTTGCGAAATTCACGAGATACTCTACAATCTTCTCTTCGTGACCAGATTCGCGTGGTATTCGCGTTATTTCCTTAAAGATGGAAAGTACTTTATCAGAATCCATATCCGTATATTTTTATATTCAGAGCGTAAATATACGAATTTTTCCAATCACCTTACTCACGTGACGCCAAGGCCTTTTCTATATCGGAGACGTATTGCCTGAAAACCTTGTCTGTGGATATCAGATCCGTAACAGTCGAACAAGCGTGCAGAACCGTTGCATGATCTTTACCGCCAATTTCCGCCCCTATGGAAGAGAGAGAGCAGTTTATGAGATTTCGTGACATATACATCGCAATCTGGCGCGCCTGCACGATATTACGTTTACGAGTCCTAGAGAGCATCTCATCGCGGGATATGTTGAAGTAGTCGCAGACGACCTGCTGCACCTGAGCAATTGTCAGTTCATTTCTCGTCTCCCCAATAAGTTGGCCCGTTATCTGTCCGGCAAGTTCAACAGTTATCTCCTTGTGGGCTAGAGTCGCGTTTGCTATGAGCGAAATCAGTGCTCCTTCAAGTTCGCGGAAACTTGAACGAATGTTGTTCGCCAAATAGCGGAGCACCTCCTCCGGAAGCTCAACCCCTTCTCTGCTGCTGCGAGAGCGGAGCATCGAGAGTCTCGTCTCATAGTCCGGTCTGGTCAGTTCGACAGAAAGTCCCCATTTTAGACGGGAAAGAAGCCTTTCTTCAAAATTCTGAAGTTCCACCGGCGGTCTGTCGGAAGTGAAAATGAGTTGCTTCCCGCTTTGGTGCAGATGGTTGAATATGTTGAAGAACGCGTTCTGCGTCCCATGGCTCGCAAGGTCTTGGATGTCGTCCACAATGAGAACGTCCATCTTCATATAAAAGGCCATAAAATCCGTGAGCTTGTTGTTCACGTATGCTTCCATGTACTGAGTCTTGAACCTGTTTGCCGGAACGTACAAGACGATGAGTTCTGGGAACTTCTCTTTGATCGCAATGCCTATAGCCTGTGCAAGATGAGTTTTTCCGAGCCCCGGACCACCGAAAAGGAACAGCGGGTTAAAGGCGGTCTTGCCCGGAGACATGGAGATGCTCTCCCCTGCCGTCACGCCCATCTTGTTGCATTCACCCTTGACAAGGTTATGAAAGCAGTAGACAGGGTTGAGCTGCGGGTTCACCTGCACGCGCTGAAGGCCCGGGTAGACAAACGCACCGGGAGTCCCGCTGACTGGAGATACCGAAATGGGTCGGTTGACCGGAGCATTGCCTTGCGATGCGGGACACTTCATAGGCGGCTGCACCTTAACCGGCCTGAACACATACTTGAGTTGTGCCATTGCACCGATTTCCTTTTTAAGAGCAGCCTTGAGTAAATTGAGGTAATAGTTCTCCAGCCACTCCATAAAGAAAGCCGAAGGTACCTCAATCGTCAATTCCGAATTCACGAAAGACACTGGTCGTATCGGACGAAACCATACATTGAACTGCTGCGGCTCTATATTTTGTTCTATAAAGCGCAGGCAATTGTTCCAAACCTGTATGTGTCTTTCTTGTGTCATTGCAAATAGTCGCAGATCCTTTGTTATCGACAAAGGATTGCAAAGTTGGTGAAAAAAAAGTTATAAAATTTTCTTTTTTCTATTGCATATAAATATTTTTTTCATAACAATAAGTAGAATATCTGTTTTTATAGGTTTAAAAAATAATAAATTGATAATCAATCACTTTTGCCCCAAAATTTATTTTACATTCCACTCTTCCAACCACTTGTATTTTATAAATATTCAAAATGAACACACAACTTCAAGAAAATGGTCAGAACACGGTAATCTTCATATATTTCTTGGGATTTTCTTTTATTTTTGATATAAGATCATTCAATTCATTCACAAGGGAATCCGCAGAATTGTAGATATTGCCTTCGTGAAGGAACTTGCCAATTGAACCTTCTGGATTCTGAATAGACTCAGAAAGGTTCGTCACGGAATTCACAAGAGCATCTATATCGCTTTTTCCAAGATTCTCTGCAAATTTTCCGAGACCATCCATCGCGACATCGGCCTTATCAACAACGGAAGCAAGGCTAACAGATATATTCCCCAACTCAGAGATGAAAGCCGTGATGTCGGACGACCTCGAATTGAGGCTGCTCGTAAGTGCCGCAACGTTTGTCATAGTCTTCTTGAGGTCTGCGACCGCATGTGTGATATTGCCTCTGTTTTCCTCCCCGAGCAGGGCATTGACACCGGCAATTGTCGAATCGAGCTTTACAAGCATGTCTTCAAGGCCGCTCATTATAGGCCCGATGTTCGAGGCCAGAGATTCTACAAGATCCGCCTGTACGCCCACCGGAAGTTCATCCCCGTCCTTCACCATGTTTCCAGAAGAACCGGTTTCCAGAAGAATGCCCTTGCCGCCCATTATGCTGGTGCTGAAAATTGTCATTTTTGAATCTGCGGGAATGCGGAACTGTTTGCCGATCGCGCACACGACCTCGAAATTGTCAGTTTCCGGACAATACTCGACGCTTGACACCTGACCGGCCTTGAAGCCTCGGTACTGCACGACAGCTGAAGGGACAAGCCCGGCAACGTCCTCAAAGTACCCCTTAATTTCAATCTCGCGGTTGAATATGTCTTTTCCGCGAAGATAATTGATGACGAAAAACGAGCCGACAAGAATGACGACAACGAATATCCCGATCTTAATTTCTTTCTGGTGTTTCATATCAATGAATTTTGTCCTGAATTTTATTAATGCCAATGCGGTGAAAGTCCGTCAGCGACGCTCTATCTTACCATCCGGATTCACTTGTACCAAAAACGAGTCTCGGAAAGTTTCCCTGATCCCGCGATATTTTTTCTGTGCCACCTCAAGGGTGTCAGAACTGCCCGCAATATACCTATATATATTGCCATCCCTGACGACCTTCACGTCCAGTCCCTTGAAAGCCGGATCCTTGTCTGAAAGTAGGCGACTCAAGGCAAGTATCTGGGTGCCGTACCAAATTTTCACGGGATCAGAAACTGTCCCCGATGAGCGTCCGCCCTGATTCTCTGAAATCTTGGCGGCCGATGTGACGTTTAGACTGCTGTCGTAGTCAGATTTGAATTGTTTGAATGCGATGAAAATGGCATCTGCAAGTTCGTCAAGCCTAACATCGTTACGCAGGGTTGCAAGATCGCCGGAATTGCTGATGAATCCGCACTCTATGAGAACAGCTGGCATCGCTGTCTTCCAGAGTACAAGAAAAGGATCTTGGTGGACTCCTCTATTCGTGCGAAATGGCCCCGGTTTCAGCGCTCGGCAGACATCGTCTGCAAACATAAGGCTCTGCTCCAGATAGGCGTTCTGCATCAGCGAGAAGAGTATTGATGATTCTGGGTTGTTGGGGTCGAAGCCCTGATAATTTGTGCTGTAGTCGTCCTCAAGGAGAATCACGGAATTCTCACGTGCGCACTCGTTGAAGTTGTTTGAGTAGAGATCTCGCCCCTTTTTTGACGACTGCCCAAGAACATGGACCGAATGTCCGTTTGCAGAGCTGCTTGTGGCAGCATTTATATGAATGGAGATGAATAGGTTAGCGTGTGCGTTGTTCGCAATCTGGGCACGCTGTACCAGAGGAATAAAAACATCGGTGTTACGTGTTTGCAGGACCTTTATTTCAGGGTATTCGGCCTGTATCCTGCGCGCAAGCCTCCGCGATATGTCGAGCGTCAGATTCTTTTCCTTTGTTTTTTTATCCCGCGATATGCAGCCGGGATCATTTCCACCATGTCCGGGATCAATCACGACCGTGTTCAGTCCCAGACGTCCGTCCTGCGCACTGAGCCCAGCGGGCAAAACAACAGCCAAGAGCGTAAAAACCGCCCTGAAATATCTGAAAAAACGGCCTATAAACTGCATAGGGTTTGCTAATAAGCGAAATTAGTCGTAATTTTGTCGGTTGCAAAATTAAAAAAAAACTTTGATTTTGCCGCGTGGAAATCCGAAAAGAGAACATTTGGGACGACAAATGAAGAAACCGTCAGGAAGCAATAAATTGCAGAATGCTGTACTTGCAGTGGTCACATTGCTTGTGCTTTGTTCGTTCATACTGCCGCCTTCACAGGACAATAGGCGCTCCCGCAGACGCGGGAAGAAGGCGGAAACTGAAATCGCGGCGCCGGTTCTCGACAGTGCGCAGAAAGCTGCCGCCGACTCCATCAAGTCAGTTCGCGACTCCATTCACGTCGCTGATTCGATATTCCGCGCCGATTCTGTGGCAATGCTGAGCAAATCTTCGCTTGAACGCCCAGCGTTCTCGACGGCAAGAGACTCGATAATTGAGGACTTCAGCGAAGGCAAACAGATGATCTATTATTATGGTGACGTGTCCGTGACATACGGCGACATGAAGTTGACAGCCGATTACATGGAATACGACCTCCAGACGCAGACGGTCTATGCTCGGGGCACGAAGGATACGCTTGGAAACATCACCGGACAGCCGACCATGAGCCAAGGAGGAAAGTCCTACACGATGGAGGAACTCCGCTATAATTTCAAGAGCAGAAAGGCGCGGATCACGAATATTGTCACTCAGGAGGCGGACGGCATCCTTCACGGCAAGAACATCAAGATGATGCCGGACAACTCCATCAATATCACAAATGGTAAATACACGGTCTGTGATGCCGAGGAACCGCATTATTATCTTAGCCTTACGGCTGCCAAGGTCATCACGAAACCCTCCCAAAAAACAGTGTTCGGCCCGGCCTATCCGGTGATTATGGGAGTGCCGCTCCCCATCGGTCTGCCGTTCGGATTTGTGCCGAAGCGACCGGACAGGGCAACGGGAATTCTGATTCCGACATTCGGGGAGGAGACAGCGCGAGGATTTTATCTGCGCGACCTCGGGCTCTATTTTGTCATAGGCGATTATTTCGACGTGTCACTCACCACAAGTCTCTACACCCTCGGTTCGTGGAGCGTGGATGTAAACTCACGATATAAGGTAAACTACAAGTGTACAGGTACTTTTGCGTTCAATTTCTCAAATGACCAGACCGGAGAGAAGGGTGCGGCTGATTTTTTCCAGAGCCGGAACTTCGGTGTGAAGTGGAGCCACTCGCAAGACTCCAAGGCTATCCCAGGAGTATCATTCAGCGCATCGGTAAACTTCTCCAGCCCGGCCAACAGCAGATACAACTCACACTCAGTGACTGAAGCCCTTCAGAACCAGATTTCGTCATCGATCTCGTTCTCGAAAAACTGGAACGGCAAGTTCAACCTTTCGGTGAACGCGCTCCATAGCCAAAATACCCGCGACACGCTCTGCAACTACTCGTTCACCCTGCCGAATGTCACGTTCTCGATGAGCCGTATATATCCGTTCAAAAAGAAGAACCGCGTTGGAAAGGAAAAGTTCTATGAAAAATTTTCGATCGGCTACAGCACAACGCTCCAGAATAAGATAAACTTTGAGGCGAAGGAGTTCGGGCAGCCTGGATTTGCAGATAAGTTCCAGAACGGAATGACGCACAACTTTCAGATCGGTCTTCCTAATTTCACGCTGTTCAAGTATATAAATGTTACGCCAAGTATCAGTTACGGAATGAATTGGCACTTCCGGAAACAGGAAATGGAATTCATTGAACCACAATATGATGCCGAGGGTAATCTGATTGAGGGCACGGGAGTTGTCCAGACAAGTCTGGGAAAACAGTTCGGGACGTTCGGAACGACTCACACATACTCTGGAGGAATTTCCATGAGCACACGACTCTATGGTATGTTCAATTTTGGAAAACATCGCAAGGTTCAGGCTATCAGGCACGTCGTGTCCCCGTCAATTTCGATGAACTTCTCACCGGAAAAGGGTCTTGCCTTCAATGGCTGGAGGACACTCACATACACGGATCCGAAGACGAAAGAAACCGTGACAAAGGACTACAACATATATAATTATAGCGGAGCGCTCTATTCCGCTCCCGGCAAGGGAAAAACCGGAAGCATAAGCCTGAGCATCGGTAACAATTTTGAGGCAAAGGTTCGCGATCTCCGTGACACTACAGGGACAGGATCGAAGAAGATAAAACTCATTGACCAACTCAATTTCAACACAGGCTATAATTTTCTTGCCGACTCATTGAAAATGAACAATGTCGGAGTCTCACTCTCGACTTCGGTATTCGGAAAACTCGGAATAAGCGCCAACTGCAATTTTGATCCGTATGCAGTGGACGACCGCGGACGTAAGTACAACAAGTTCAGCATCGCCACCGGAGGCCCACTCCTGCGCATGACAAACGCAAGTGCGTCCCTCTCCTACTCTCTTTCAGGTGACGGGAAAATCAACGGAAACGACGGCACGAAACAAGCCGGAGGCAATCCGGCAGATTACTACACGAGAATTTACTATCATCCCGTGACAGGAGAATACATTCCTGGGGGCTGGCTGTATTATATGAATCCGAATGTTCCATGGTCGGTGAATTTTAACTATTCGTTCTCGTACAGCAAATCATATTCATATCTCTCTGAGACGCAACAGCTTATCGAAAACCACAAGTTCAATCAAACCCTTGGTGTGTCGGGAAATGTGAAAATCACCCCGAGAATGTCGATAAACATGCAGACAGGATTTGACCTGATGGCGATGAAACTTACGACTACGCAGGTTTCAGCCACCTACGACCTGCACTGCTTCAACATTTCTTTCTCATGGGTGCCTACGGGGAAGTGGCAGTCATGGAGTTTCAGGATTGCAGCGAATGCGGCTGCATTGGCGGATCTGCTGAAATTCAAGAAGAGCAGTTCGTTCTGGGATAACAACTATAGGTAATTTAAGAATTATTTGTAACTTTGCGGCGTCAATTCTCAGTTAGGGTGGTTCTTTGCCCTAACAAGTTTATCAGAATTTAATAAGTTTTTATGCATAAGATTTTCGAACTGAAGGAGATGGACCAGGAAAAGCTGGTTGAACTCGCTTCTGAACTCAAGATTAAGAATTTCAAGAAAATGAGCAAGGACGACCTTGTCTACGCAATTCTGGACACCGAGGCAGCGGCGAAGGCGGCACATGACGCAGAGAAGGAAGCAGAGAAGGAGGCGGCGAGGATAGCTGCCGGACTTCCGGAGAGGACAAGGGGACGCAGGGGACGTCCACGTAAGAATGCGGATGCGGCCCCAGCAGCAAAAACGGAAGAGGATACTGCGGCTGCTGCAGTGCTGAATCAGCCGCTTGAGCAGAAGCAGCAGAGCCAAGTTGGTGAACGGAAACAGCCTAAAGGAAACAGAAAGCCTAAAGTCTCGGAAGGTGGTCAAGATGCGAGCCAATCACAGGAGAAGTCGCAGGCCAGACGTGGACGACCGAGAAGGGATGGTAATGAGGCTCAAGAAGTAGAGACCACGGCCGGCAATGTAGTTGAAGTTCAGCAGAATGTGCAGATAGCGAGAGATGCCGCACAGCAAGAGCAGAAACGGCACCGCGGAAGAAGGACGCCAAAAGGACAGGCGACCGCTGTACCAATTGCCGCAGAGCGGACGGAAGTTGAAACACAGCTGCCGAAGTCGTCTCAGGCAGAGGGAGATGCGGGGAATGCTCAGGTGCCGGCTGACGCACACTCAAGTAGTGAGGCCAATGTAACTGCCAATGAGTCTCCAGTTACTGCACAGCAAAAGACCATAGTCCGTGACCCAGCTCTTGACGCAGAAGTCGAGGCGATCACAAGGAAACTCAAGGAGCGCAACAGCCAGAGAAACAATCCGAACAACAACGGACGGGACAGCCAGCAGGTCAATGGACAGGAAGGCAACAGAAACGGCGGACAGAACTATGGACAACAGAATAATCAGCCGCAGAGACCGCAGCAGCCAAAGATAGAGTTTGAAGGCACAGTAGAGGCCACCGGCGTGTTGGAGACTCTCCCAGAGGGCTATGGGTTCCTCCGCTCTTCGGACTATAACTACATCAGTTCACCGGACGATATCTATGTATCACAGGGAATCATCAAGCAGTACGCACTTAAGATGGGCGACACCGTGGTCGGAGACATCCGCCCGCCGCGCGACACGGACAAGTACTTCCCTCTCGTGCGCGTGAAGAGCATCAACGGGCGCTCGCCGGAGTCCATCCGCGACCGCATCCCGTTCGACTTCCTCACCCCGCTCTTCCCTGACGAGAAATTCAACCTTTTGGGCAACGGACATGACGACCTATCCTGCCGCATCGTGGATCTCTTCACCCCTATCGGAAAGGGTCAGCGCGGACTCATCGTCGCCCAGCCTAAGACAGGTAAAACCATGCTGCTCAAGTCAATAGCCAATGCCATCGCTGACAACCACCCGGAAGTCTATATGATTGTACTGCTCATAGACGAGCGTCCTGAGGAGGTCACCGACATGGCACGCACGGTGAAGGCCGAGGTTGTCGCATCGACATTCGACGAGCCGGCGGAGAAGCACGTGAAAGTTGCGAACATGGTGCTTGAGAAAGCCAAGTGCATGGTAGAGTGCGGACATGACGTGGTCATCCTTCTCGACTCGATCACACGTCTGGCCCGCGCATACAACACAGTCCAGCCGGCTTCGGGCAAGGTACTCTCCGGTGGTGTGGATGCGAACGCACTCCACAAGCCGAAGAGGTTCTTCGGAGCGGCCCGCAACATCGAGAACGGAGGTTCGCTCACAATCATCGCCACAGCTCTTACGGATACTGGCTCAAAGATGGATGACGTGATTTTCGAGGAATTCAAGGGCACCGGCAACATGGAGCTTCAGCTTGACCGCAAGCTCGCGAACAAGCGCATCTTTCCGGCCATTGACGTGACGCTCAGCTCGACCCGCCGCGATGACTTGCTCTACGATCCTGCAGTCGCACAGAAAATGTGGGTCGTTCGCCGCTTCCTCTCCGACATGAACTCGATTGAGGCCATGGAACTCCTCCAGGAGCGTCTGAGGAAGTATCCGACGAATGAGGCGTTCCTGCAGAACTTGCAAAAGGACAACGAGTAAAAGCCGCAGGAGTCGGCGGATTGCTTCGTTGCACGGCGACTCCTCAAATCCTCACAACCATAAGGTTGCTGCGGTTTGAGGCACGACTGCGCCTTGCACTCCATCCGCCTCTGCGACTTTTATCCCAGTGCATTTTCTTAGAAAAATCAGGAGATGACCGGCAGGAATTATATTCAGCGGCTGATTGACGGAGACAATTCCGCCATGGAGGACATTTATCGTTCCTGCCGTGGCGGGTTTCTTTCCTTTGCCCGTTCATCACTGGGGCTGAATGATGATGATGCCTCGGATTTGTTTCAGGATGCCGTCATCTGCCTGCTGCAGAACGTGAACAGAGGAAAGCTCACGGAACTTGAAGACAAAAAGGTCAAGGCATATCTATGCAGCACGGGGAAATATATCCAGGCCAACAGGAGGCGCAAACGAACGATTATGCTCACTCCGCTCGAATGGGAAGAAGGCTTCGCTGAATGGCTGGAGACGGAGCATGATTCTGACGCGGAAGCGAGTCCGCAGGAAAAGGAAGAGCGTCTGCAGATTCTGTACGATGTCGTCAACGGCATTCCCGCTCCCTGCTCGACGCTTCTTGATATGCAGTTTTTCCAACGGAAGAAGCAGGCTGAGATTGCGGTGACGATGGGATATGAGAGCGCAGATTCGGTCAAGACTATGGTGAACCGCTGCAAGGGCAAGGTCAGAACTATCGTAAAACAAAGATACAGGGAGCTGGGCTATGAATAAAATCGACAACGAAGAACTGGACAGGCTCATTGAAGAGGCAGTCTTCGAGAACGGCGCCAGAAAGCGGCTTCAGGCGCTGGAAAACGAAATCCGGCGCAAGGAACAAAAGGCCCGGACACTCAGGCGCATATTCTGGTGTGCCGGAGGCGCTGTTTCCGCCGCTGCTGCCGTGGCCGCGGTTGTGGTATGGTCCCCAGGAAACCGGTCCGGGAATGTAGAAAAGAACATCTATGCACAGACCCCGACGGACACGGCGGAACTGCGCAAGCCGGAAACAACGTCAGTACAGCCTGCGGAAGAGCCGAATCAGACTCAAATTTCTATTGCTGATAAGGCAAAAAACATCGGCAAAGATTATCTGGCCTCCCTTGAGGTATATCGTGGTGCCGATGAAATTGAACGGGAGGTTCAGAAGGCAGTGCAGCTTCTGAAGTCCGGAAATTTTGCCGAAGCCATTGATAGTCTGAAAATTACGAAATATGATATTCACCGTAGAGAATCAGAGATAGACGAGTATGATGCCAATGAATTTGCGGAGCTGATGGAGCTGAAAACTCTGGGCGAAGACATTGAGTGGTATCTCGCCCTTGGCTATTTGAGTGCCGGAGATGTAAGAAACGCTGAAACTGAACTTAAGGAAATAACCGCGGGCAACAGCCCTTACAGAGATGAAGCACAGAAGATTCTTGGCGAACTCCACATGTAGGTCGTACTTAACTGCAATAACAGCAAGTCTGTTCCTTATCATGTTAGGGAGCAATGTCAGGGCGCAGAATTTTTCAGTTCCTAATTTGGATTTCTATGAGTTTGGAACGGAGGTCACGGGGAACGACAGAACCACAGTCGCATATTACATAGGGCAAATTGAGGCAGATGATCGCTTAAAGATGCACCAGGACGACACGGACTACACTCAGAAATACAACACAATAAAACAGGAATTCGGCGATTCTCTGCTCACCTTGGACAATTACAGTCTGTGCGAAGCGATGTGTAAAATGCAGGAGAACGCCGGCGGAGCCTATATGCGGGCGTGGGATTCCCGCGATGAAGACGGCGAAACCCCTGCCATTCAGAGACTGTATGCCTACGGAATTCAGAATGCAAGGAACAGAACCGATTTCATCCATTTTCTCTTGGGTTATGCGGAGCGTGCCCCCTATGACGAGGAACGGACTATCGGAGAGTACCTCATCAGCGAATGCAGCGATGCTTTGAGCGATGGCATGAAATACAAGGCGCTGGAATATGCGGTTTACGAAACTCTCGAAACAGCCGACATTGATGACACGACGGAGGTCAGGGTCGCATACGGGTACTGCAGGGACAAATTGGCATTGTCTCAGAAACTTTACGGAGAGGAAGACATACTATACTACCACGATTTGCTGTTTTGTGCGGACTTTGCCTGCGCGCCGTTCATCGACGATTGGGAGATGATTGAAAGAGTTTTCGGCTACCATCTGAAATACGGCAAGGCCTACAGGGAGGGTAAAATTGAGAATGTTCTTTCGGACCCCCTTTATGGACTCTATCTGAAAAAGCTCGAGGGAAGGGACATTGATGCTGCCTATAAAGTACTTAATGTCCTGATGTCCGCTGCTAATGTTGACTTGACGGAAAACAACTCACTGAACTATAATGTTTCGGAATATGGGGAGGCTCAGATATACCTGCTGTATTCAAAGGCACAGCTTGACCGTTGGACGGGGAAAAGCGGATATGAAGATGAAATGAAGGCCGCATACAGCCTTGCGCTCAAGTATTTGTCTCCTGACGGAGGCTTTTATGACATTCAGGAATTTATACGGCCGGACTACAGACTACTGTCCGACATAATATCCTGGCTGAAGGTTTCGTACGACTCGTCAGATGCCGGCGATGTCTATGACGCGGCTCTTTTCCTCAAAGGAACGGTAAACAACATCGCGTCGGCGGTGTTGACGGAACTTGACGGCTGCGGGGACGACGAACTGCGCGAGTATGTTGACTCTTTGAGGAACAATTATGACAGAACTCCGTCATGGGAAGGCCAATGGAACCCTTTTTGACGCATTCTATTCTTCGGATTATCAGAAATGGTCCGTGAGGGAAACGAAGTTCGGCAAACGCCTCGATTCGCTCGGCGGTTCGAGCGGAGCCGCGAAGTTTTGGGATTCATGCATGATTAAGTGGCCTCAGGTCTGGAACGCACTGCTGAAGGACGAGACAGCCATCGAAATAGTAAACAGCATACCTCTTCTGGGCGGAGAGATTGAATACAAGGCAATTATACTGAACAAAAGTGACGGCACCCCCGTTGCTGTAAAACTCTGTACAGGTTCGGAGTTACGAAGCATCCTCAGAAG
The DNA here is from genome assembly GCA_002438905.1 of Bacteroidales bacterium UBA6346. Lineage (GTDB taxonomy): Bacteria > Bacteroidota > Bacteroidia > Bacteroidales > UBA932 > Cryptobacteroides. Next base: position 4,227 of record DJSA01000086.1, on the reverse strand, counting down.
CGGCAACTGCTATGATGTTTCTTCTACAAAGTTGTTCGAGACAATATGGAAACCGATTGCACCGCACATCAAGGGCAGGATTATACATTACTCCCCTATCGACATACTCGCCAACATAAACATTGCCGCGATACGTGACGAATACGGAAGATGCCTGTCCGACACCTACGACATCCGGAACTGCAGCTCAACAGGCTGGCTTGCCGGACGCAATGAACCGGAAATGCCTGCAAAATATGAGCGAATCGAACTTTGGGGAGGCGCGCGCTCCATACCTGAAACCGAGAAGGAGATAAGAGACATCAGCACGATTGCGGAGGGAAACGGAATCGCCGCCACAGCGCACTCCGGAAAGAAGTGCACGGAACGCTCATTCAGGGCAATATCAGGGAATCATGTCTCGATAATACACGTCGCGGCGCACGGATTCTACCGCAGGGCAGCGGAAAAAGCGGAAGATGAGCAAGACAACCCGCTGGACAGATGCGGCATTCTGATGGAGAAGGAAGCATACGAATCTGGGATGCACGAGAACAATGAGGATGACGGCATTCTGCTGGGGTCTGAAATCGCCCGAATGAACCTTGTCGGAACGGACCTTGTCGTTCTTTCCGCCTGCAAAAGCGGACTGGGAGACATCTCGGACGAAGGCATCATCGGCCTTCAGCGGGCGTTCCGCATGGCCGGAGCAAAAACAGTCGTCGCGGCTCTCGGCAATGTCCCGGACAAGGCCACCCGCATCTTCATGACCGAGTTCTATCGCAGCCTCTTCACCGGCAAGACCAAGCGTCAGGCCTTCAACGACGCCGTCTCGTTCATGAAATCCAGCCCCGACTGCTCCGCCCCAAAATACTGGGCTCAGTTTGTTATGATTGACTGACTTCGCCACAACAAGCACTATCCGATCGACCCTTTCCTTTTGAAAAGGAAAGAAAATGCAGAAAGTTTCCTTTTGAAAAGGAAAGGATGAGGCATTCGGGAGAAAATGGGAAACAGATAACAGAAGAGCGTTTGCAATTCATTGAAATATATCTATATTTGCAGTTGCGAAACAGCTGTTTCGGAAATGGGAGTTTCGCAACTTGACAAATACGGTTTGTATCATGAGATTTTTTGACAGAAAAGAAGAACTCGCGACGCTGCGCGAAATTCGCGAGTTGTCGCACACGGTCGCGCAGTTTACGGTTGTGACAGGACGCCGTCGAATCGGGAAGACATCATTGGTCTGGAAGGCTTACGAAGATGAACCTATATTGTATTTTTTCGTCACACGGAAGGCCGAAAGCGAATTGTGCGACGACTATCTCTCTGAGATTGAGAGAAAATTGGGCGTGCCCGCGTTGGGGAAGGTGACGCGGTTTTCTGATATATTCGAATATCTCATGAAACTGTCCGCCGAGCGTCCAGTCACCCTGTTTATCGATGAATTTCAGGATTTTTTCCGCATAAACAAATCTATATACAGCGAAATGCAGAAGATATGGGATCTCTATCACACTCGGGCGCATATCAATCTCGTCGTATGCGGTTCCATATTTTCGATGATGACCAAGATATTCAAGGACAAGAAAGAACCTCTCTATAACCGCCAGACTCGTCTTATGACAGTTCGTCCGTTCGGCCCTGAGGTTCTGAAGGAAATCCTGTCTGAATATAATCCTGATTATAAGGCAGATGACCTTCTGGCCTTGTTTTCATTTACCGGAGGTGTTGCGAAGTATGTCCAGCTGCTCGTTGATTCCGGAGCCACGACAAAGACAAAAATAATTAACCACATCGTGCGGGCTGATTCCGTTTTCATCGGAGAGGGCAAGGCGGTATTGATTGAGGAATTCGGGAAAGACTATGGGGTCTATTTCTCCATCTTGTCCGCAATCGCGCGGGGAAAGACATCACGAGCCGAGATTGAGATCGCCGTCGGCAAGGAAATCGGAGGTTACATGACGAAGCTGGAAAATGATTATGAAATCATTACAAAAAAACAGCCTCTGTTCGAGCGCAGTGCGACAAAGAACGTGAGATACGCAATCGATGACAATTTCTTCATGTTCTGGTTCAGGTTCATCTATAAGTATAGCTATATGCTTGAAATAGAGAACTACGAGAGCGTGCGTGGAATAATCGAAAGGGATTATGAGACATTCAGCGGCCTGATGCTGGAACGCTATTTCAGGCGAGTCCTGATTGACATGCACCGCTATACGCGCCTCGGAGGCTGGTGGGACAGGAAAGGCGAAAACGAGATTGACATTATCGCAGAAAATGAGTTCGACAGAAAGGCCACATTCTTCGAGGTCAAGCGGAATGCCGCGAATTTCAGCAGAAGCCGTCTTGAGGAAAAGGCCGGCGCATTTCTGCGGACAACCGGCCGTTTCGACGGATATTCCCTTGACTACAGGGGGCTTTCGATGGTGGATATGTAGGCTACCGCAGCAGGGATTCAAGTTCGTCGAAGGAGGAGAATGATGTTTTTTCCATGTTTACATTTTGTCAGCGGTGACATTCTCTTACAAGATAAAGTTACCTTTTGACAAAATATAGACAAAATGAAAAAATCTGTTATTCGAATCTGCATCACAGTTGCGTCTGTGCTTGTTTTTGCGATGTTGGCATTTTTCTATTTCCCTGTACTGCTTCCCGGAAATTACGAAAATGCCGAGTGCATCGGATACATTGCTGTTCCCAAGGGATATGAAAGAGTCTGCGGAAATGACAAAGAGTACACTGAATTTCTGCGCTCCAT
>DJSA01000086.1:0-1404 GCA_002438905.1 Bacteroidales bacterium UBA6346 | reverse complement strand
AACAAATATGCCGTAATTGACCTGCCGCTCCTGAGCAATGCCGAACAATGCACTGATGCCTGCATGAGGCTGCGTGCGGAATATCTCTTCCGGCACGGGAAATATGCGAAGATACATTTCGCAAACAATGCCGGCCTGGATTTCTTCTATCTAGGAGGTCGCAACAGAAAGGCGTTCGAATCATACATGAAGAGAGTTTATGGGTTCGCCAACACCGCATCGCTGACAAAAGAACTGCCTACAAGGGCGTTGAAAGACGTTCAGCTCGGCGACATTCTTGTCTATCCGGCCAGAAAAGGCCACAAATATGGTCATGCCATATTTGTGATTGATGTCGTTCAGAACAAAAAGGGAGAAAAAATGGTCATGCTTGCGGAAGGAAACACACCGGCCTGTGACATTCACCTCGTCCGTAACTTCAGAAACTGGAGGAACCCCGCCTGGTTCAAATGGAATGACAATGCCGAAGTTCAGTACTTTTCCGTGTTCAAGTTTTATAAAGATGAACTGCGGTATTTTCAGAAGCCTTCAAAAAATCTGAAGCAGTTTATTCTTTTCATGTTTCTTGACGCGGAAACCGCCTACTTCAGCATCGCGAGAACTTGCTCCGGATATTCAATGAAGACGCGGTAGAGGGCGTTGGCGACGCCGGCGCGGGGTGTCAGGAGAATCAGGCTGAGGTTGACTGTGTGGACGAGGGCGATGCACAGGACGGAGCGGACGGTTCCCGGGCCGGTGATGTCAGTCTGGTAGCGCCTTGTCTGACGGCACCAGCACCAGACGTGGAACGCATAGGTGAAGCCGATGATGGCGTCGATGACCAGAAGGAACAGCTTCCACCTGAATCCCGTGTCCGGGATGGTGAAACGCCACGGGAGCATCATCAGAGTGAATATCGGGACACAGTAGGGCGAGAGCGTGATTGAGAGGTAGCCCAGCGGACCGCTGTCGTACAGGACATGACTGTTACGGCCATCGACGTTCAGCCGGTGGATTTTCCGGAAAAAGAGGAATGCGAAGAGGGCGTGCGTGATTTCGTGGGTGTATCTCATTGCCCAGTGCAGGTTGGAATAGACAGTGCCCGAGAGTTTCAGCTTCCGGAAAATGAATGTAATGGCGAGAAGGACAAAGAATGCGGCAAAACCATATAACTCGAATCTGTTCAGCCACCATCTTCCTCGGGACTCGGACACGACACGCCACAGAACCACAGCCCACACGGTGATGAGCAGGCACACAACGACACAGAACAGGACATACCAAACCCTTGAGACTATGTCCCGAAATCTGTTCCATCGGGGTGATTCTTTCTTCCGGGGTGTTTCGTTCATTGGGTCAGATTTTTGAGTAGGGTGCAAAGTTATGATTTTCCGGGCAAATATGTGGTTCTTCCGCAATTTAGTT
>DJSA01000101.1 GCA_002438905.1 Bacteroidales bacterium UBA6346 | reverse complement strand
GATGACAGGTGTCTTGCCATCAACTCCGTCCTTGCCGTCGATTCCGTTATAGACATTTATCTTGCCGGCATTCTCGAATTCCACCACGAAGCCCGCGTTGTCCGGGAGAGGCTCCACAGAGACAATCCGGTCCTGACTTTTGAGGGCATCGACAGCAAGCTGCATGGCGCTGACATTTGCGGATGAGCCTAGACAATATTATTTTTTAACTATTTCGAGCAAGAATGAAAAGCGAAGACATGACATATTTCATGGGAGAGCTCGCCTCGATTCACAAGGACCGGGGCAGGTTCATCGCCCATTCCATGTCTTTTGTCAGGGAGAGGGCGGTCGCGGAAGACATATATTCCGAAAGCATCGTGAAAATTCTCGAAAAGAAGGATATTTTCGTGGAGGGAAGCAACGTGAGAGGATATTTCCACCGTGTGGTGATGAGCAAAAGCTATGACTACGTCAAGCGGGAGTCGATGCTTTCGTCCGCGCACCGGGAAATCAGGGACACGGCTCTCAGGGACGCGATGTTCGGGATTCTGGCGGAACGGGACTCGAACGGAATGGCCTTTCTTTCCGACCTGAACGAGAGGATTGCCGAGTGCCGCCGGAAGCTTCCGCAAAAAAGCTTCGACATTTTTGTTGCAAAGCCGTATGGACGGGCTGACCTACAAGGAGATAGCCCGGGAATATCAGCTCACCACCAGGCAGGTGACCACCGAAATTCAGCGTGCCCTTGCAGTCTTCCGCTCAGTCTTCGGCGACCTGCTGATAGTCTTCGTCATCCTTTCCTGACCGCCCCTTGCAAGCGTCTTGTCCGTTTTTTCAACGCTTTTATCGAGGTTTTGTCCGATTTTCCAGAAATTTAGTTTATTCGATTTGCATTATGTGAATCGAATAATTATATTTGCAATAAAATCATGAAAGGCTATGGCTAAGGAAAGAAACCCGTTTGTTGTTACGGGAAAGATTGACGCGAAGTATTTCTGTGACAGGGTCGTCGAGTCGGAGCGGCTTGTCAAGTCAGTGACAAACGGGAACAATCTCGTTCTCATATCCCCGAGAAGAATGGGAAAGACGGGGCTGATACGCTATTGCTATGAACGTCCGGAGATTCGGGACGATTACTACACATTCTTCATCGATATTCTTCACACTTCAAGCCTACGGGAATTTACATACATCCTCGGAAAGGAAATTTACGAGACATTGCAGCCGCTCAGCAGGAAAATGGCGAAGATGTTTCTTCAGACCCTCAAATCGATAAGCGGCAGATTCGGATTCGACATTTCGACCGGTCTTCCGACCTTCAGCATAGAACTGGGGGACATTGAAAGGCCGGAATTTATGCTTGAGGAAATCTTTGACTATCTGAACAAGGCCGACAAGCCCTGCATCGTGGCCATCGACGAATTTCAGCAGATTGCGAAGTACCCGGAAAAGAACATCGAGGCTCTTCTGCGCGGGCATATCCAGAAATCAGGAAACTGCAATTTCATATACGCCGGCAGCGAGCGCCACATGATGCAGGAGATGTTCCTTTCGTCGAACCGTCCGTTCTACCGCAGCGCGGACATGCTTGAACTCAATGAGATAGCGCGGGATATATATGTTCCGTTCATCGTCGGGAATTTCCGCAAATTCGGAAAGAATATCACCGAAAAAGAAGCCTCTGCAGTCTATGATTTCTTCAGAGGACACACGTTCTATGTTCAGAAGACTTTCAACGAATCGTTTGCGGACACTCCGAAAGGAGGGGTCTGCTCAACAGACACGATATGCGAAGCGTTGCAATCGCTCGTAGGCTCTTACGATATGGTTTTCCGCGAGATTCTGTCCAACATTCCCGAAAAGCAGAAGGAACTCCTCTATGCAATAGCGCTTGACGGGGAGGCTTCGGCGATTACTTCCGCCGCCTTCATTCTGAAGCACCGCCTTTCGTCCGCAAGTTCCGTTCAGTCGGCGGCGAAGAAACTTCTGGACAAGGACCTCATTACGGAAAGGTCAAAAGTCTATTCACTGACAGACAGGTTCTTCGCCCTCTGGATTTCAATGCAGATAGGAACCGGAGACCCGCTTCGCACCCTTCGCGAACCGAGATCCGATCTGCAATGAGATTGTGCAATTCCTCATTTTGTCCGTTTTTTCCCAAATTGAGTTTATTGCTAAGAGCCTTGTTAGTATGATGGTTACTTGACCGCAGAGCTATCAAAAAATGCTATTATGCAATTATAAGTGAGCCAAAACTCGCAGAAAATAGGAGTTGTGGCTCACCTATAATTATTGGCGAGCCATAGCTCCAGAATTTTGATAGTTTTGGCTCGTGTATTTTAATGCCTGAATACAACCCAGCGCAAATTTTCCTCAATGTAAATGCACCGGACGCGGAACAAAAAATCCCGGCGCTGCAGTCCTCAATGGGGAGCGGCACCGGGAAATGTTGTAATCACCGAATCCTAAAAGGCGTGCGGATTAGGGTCGAACGAGCCCTCTCCGAGCTTGTCATAGTAATTCTTCGGGTCGAGGACCGTCTGCCCGTAGAATGCCTGCGCCGCGTCACGGAAACCTCCCAGAGAGCGATTTAGATTGTTCGAAATGGTTCCCTTGTCAGAAGGATGGAAGCAGAACCACATACAGTAGCCATATCCGTCAGCTACAGCCGAGCCGAGTTCCCCGCGAGGAACGCTGCCCTTATTCAACTCGTAAGCGGCGACACCGCAGTTGGCATTCGTGAGATCCGCATAGCGGCGTCCAACACCGCCATAGCCCGGAAGAACGATGTCTATGAACGAACTTACATGATGCTCGATGCCATCATCAACGACAGGATAAAGAATGGTTCTGAAGTTCCCATAGACCCAATACGAGACTTCTGTCTCCCACGGGCACTTCATCTTCATCGCCCTCTTCAGCTCATAGCAGAGACGGCCTGCGGCATAAAGGGAAGCATCGGTGTAGTTGTCGTTCTTGGGAGTTTCCGGGTATGAAGTGTATTCATCGTCGAGGAACACTCCGTCAAGACCGTAGATGTAGCAGGCCTCCGCGACTTCCTCCGCGAAAAGTCTGGCACCCTTGTCCGACAGGTTTCCGAGGCCGGCAATTGTGTGATGTCCGAGAAGCCCGAGATAAACCTTGATTCCGGCATCGCGCAACGGCTGTACATACACGGCGCACTGGTCAAGCAAAGCCTGAACATTAGCGTTGTTGGAGAGACGGGGTTCGCCGTCCCTGTCGATGATGTTGGAAGAGAAAAGCACTGCGGAATCAAAGAAATACGAGCCGTCTTCAAGCTTGTATTCGAGAGTATTCAGCGGGTTTGTCTCGTTCACCTCATAGATGACGACATTCTTTATCGGCTTCGGACGGGTAAGCACAAAATTGGCGCGGCCTTCGTCTGAAACGGTGGCATTCTCGACAACCTCAAGGCTCAGAGGAAGAAGATGTCTCTCATCGTACGCAAAGCCGGAAACATCGACTTTAACAGAAAGAGCCTCCGACTCGCTCCTTCCCGCAGGAATTGTAACCGTGACATTCTCCGGAAGAGTGACACGCCCTGATTCGAGAAGGACGGCTTTTCTGAAATGGTAGAGATCAGACTTGTTAAAGGCATCAAGATAGTCATAGTCCGCGACAAGTTTCACCGTCACTGAATTTTCTGCCGGAGACGGAAGAGAAACCGCAACCGAAAGCGTTATTTCATTCTCGTCCTTGACCTTTATGTCAGTCACACCGTTCACACTGACCAGTGACACAGGTTCACCTGACGGCTGCTGAGGTTCGGCCGCATTCTGCGTGACCTTCACTACTACCGGCTCCGCAGCTCCGGCGGAAACCCTCAGCCACCCCTCACGCGGAGAGAGAGAAGTGTTGTCCTTGCAGTTAACCACAAGCTCGTCCCCGCTCTTTGAACCCTCAATCCATGAAGAGTTCACAAAAGACCAGTCAGACGCATTTGTCGTGACCTTCAAAACTTTATTTTCATTTCCGGTTGCCTCGAAGCTTATGGAAGCCGGGGAAACCTCAAGAGTCTCCTGCGCCTCAGATGTGCAGGAATTAAGGAAACAGGCGGCGAGCGCCGGAATTATCAGGGATAGAAACAATCTGCTTTTCATTGATTGATTTTTTATAGATGGTAAAACATCATATTATAGAGAAATATAGGCAGTTTCTCGTTATTTTGTCCAAGAGGTTCATACTTGAAATACCGGCACTCAAGACCTTCGAACTTGAAATACCTGTTTTCCTTGTTGGTTGTCCCGTCGCCGAATGTCCCCAGCTCCGTCCAGTTCTCGCCGTCATTGGAAACGGAGAATTTCAAGGATGTGTCTCCTCTACTCTCGTGATACCTCATCCTCAAACCGACAATAGGCTTGACCTCAAACATGTCTATGTAGCCATAGAATCCTTCTTTCACATAACCCTTTACATTACTTTCAGAAGTGTCCTTCCAAAACAGATACGCTGGAGAGGTTCCATAATCAGTAGGATTCCAGTACGCGAAACTGTTGCCGTAGACGTTGAAAAATTTTGGCCACCACGGCTCTTTGTACAGAATCCACGATGATTCCACTCCATCGACGACAGTCACTTTTGCACCACGCTCCGGAGCCAGCTGCACAATCTCGGCCTCGACGGTCAGCGTGCCGTCCTTGGCAACGACCTGAATCTTTCCCTCGCGGCGTTCTTCAGCTTCAGTCAGAGACAATGTAACGGTGTTTCCCTTTATTTCCTTCACGGAAATCCAGCTCTGAAACTCCTGCGGGACGATAGCGTCAAACTCGATGTTCGTCTCCGAAACAACAACATCCACAGTCCCTGCCTCCGACTTGCACTCATACTTTTGGGCGGCAAGCACAATCTTGGACTTAGCGTTCTGAGATACCTCAACCCTTATGTCGTCACAAAGATCCGCAGACAAGGTCACGCCTCCAGTCCTCACTGTCTCATTGCCGTTCGGGCTTACCCTGAAGGTGTATTTGCCGCCCTCAACGGCATAGAACTTAATCCATGATGCTGCGGCTTCATCAATTTTCACCGTAATGTCCTTCAACTTGAGATCTGTCTCAATGCTGACATCGAAGAAGCTTTCCGTGCATATCGCCGTCACCTTCGGGTCTGAAGTGAGTTTGAATACAGGAAGCGCGTGCTCGGCAACCCTTATCTCAAAATCGGCCTTCTTGTCTCCGGAAATGAAAGTGAAGACCGTGCTGAGGGCTTCATGCTTGTCGTTCGGACTGACAGTAAATGTGACGACGTCACCGTCCGCGCCTGAAACGGCACTCGGAGAAGCCCACTCGCAATCCCCGTCCAAAAGCCAGTCTCCGGAACTTTTCACCGTAACCTCAACCGAGCCCCCTTCTGGGCCGAACGATTTCTCCGTCGGATTGACAGAGATTGAATCCTCCGGCTTTGGAGTCTCCTTGCTGCAGCCGCTGAACAACAGCATTGCCGCAGTGGCAAAATAAAGAATCTTTTTCATGAACAAAAATTTAGTGTTTATTAAACTGTAGATAACTTATTTCAATTCAACCGGATACCATGCGATGTCGCGCTGGGCCGTCAGGTCATAGCCATAGGAAGAATGATCCTTCACCGTCTTGCCAGCCCCGTCGTCAAACTTCCAGTAGGCAAGCAGACTATCGTCAATATCCGATGCATAGAGCTTATAGAAATGCCCGGAAGCATTTATTTCCCCGACAGACAGAGCCTTGTCCCAGAGCCGGACCTCGGCAAGCATTCCGTCAAGATAGCGTGCCGGCTGATAAGAATACCCTACCCAGAAACAGCGCGGCTTGCCGTCATCCTCCTCCGAATGCGGAGCTCCGAAATTCACGGAAGTGAACTCCACAGGATACTGTTTTCCATCGCTGTCGGTCCCGTACCCTATCGCCCTCACATTTTCCGAGGCCTTCAGTTTTCCGTCAATATATATGCAGACAAGCCCCCTGTCAAACGTCACTGCAATATGATACCACCGGTCTTTCTTCAGCTGGCAGGCAGAAGATGTGACCGCCTTCCTGTATGTCGTGTTCCCTGCCTCATCCTTGTATGCACACGCCACCTGCAATTGGTTCGACGGTATGGAAGAATCACCTATCCGGACAAGAAAATGATCCTCCACCCCCATAATGGTGTTTATTCCGTCGGCATTCCAAGTTTCGGCTCCATCAACGACCATCCCGTTGTCAAACCCGTTGTTATAGACGAGAGCCTCCAGCGTGAACGCCTCAAGGTTCTTCACCTTGTCGAAATTGTCCCACACCGGCCATGCGCGGTTGGAGGACATATTCCCGGCCATGTTGACAAGGTACGCCTTGCGTATGACGAAATACATTGTCCTTGCCGATTCCAGAACATCGACGCCGTCTGACCTCAGAGTCACGGGAAGTACATATTCCTTTGACCACGACAAGTCAAGCGCATCAAGTCCGCTGAAATGAATCTCAGCAGGAAGAGACTCAACGGAGCCTCTTACAATCTTGGAACTGAGGCCCGCGATGTCGCAGCACTCATCCGGCAGAAGTTCCGCGGCCGGCGAGTAATATGCCTGTCTGTAAGTTTCAAGAAGTTCCGGAGATTTTATGAAATCCACTGTCAAATCTTCCTTCAGCGGGGAGGCAACCGAGGCGGATACAGTGCGGACGGCCTCATAGATCCCCTCGTCAACAGCGACCCTTATCTCGCTGCGAAGATTGTCGGATGTGTAAAACAAGCGGTTTTCAAGCAAATCCTGCTCGGTTACGCAGGACACGGCAACCAGTGCCGTCATTATTATTGTCTTCAGACGATTTCTCATGGCCTATTTAACTTGTGGATTCAGTATTTCGATAACAGTCCTCAACGACCCGTAATTTCTGTCATTCCGCCAATAGTCGTCCTCCGCATTGCCGAAGACAATCCCCTGAGGCGTAAAGTTTCTGTTGTCCTTCTGTGCAAGCACCCACTCGGCCGCAGCTTCCGGAGCGATTCCAGTCTGTTCTGGAGTCTCGGAGGAAGGGACGGAGACCTCAAGGAGTACGCGGTCAGACGGAAGAACGCTTCCGATGCATCTCGTGGTCTCCAGAATCAGCTGACCCGGCGACGACAGTTCACCCGCGACCACTACATAGTACGCACAGGACGATGCAAATTCCGTATCTGAGATGTGTTTGGCATATCCGCGCAGGACTACCGGGGCATCCGGACGCTTTTCTTTCCAAGATTTTACGGCACTGATGAAAACGTCGTCTGAGGCATATTCAATCTGCTCCACCGAAACCATCAGACCGTCAAAGCCTGACTTTTCCGCCGAATCCAACAGAGCGGCCACATTTTCCTTGAAATACTCGTCTCTGTCCGCGTCAGTGAGCATGGAATCCTCATTTTCATCCTCAATCTGTGACCAGGACTCTGCAATCGCGGAATAATCAATGTATGCGAGGCTTGCAGTACCTTTCTTTTCACGCACATAGGCAAGTTCGTCCGCGAGACTCTCATGCAGTCCGGAAAAATCCTTGATGCAGATGAAATCGACGCTGTCGGGAATGTCTTTCGGATGCTGCCAACGGAACGAAGGAGTTGATGATGTCCCGCTGATTGTGGCTATAGTTATGTTATGGACAGTGCGTTTCCACTCACGCACTGCCTTTAACCGAGTCTCATACCCCGCCGGATCAATCTGCTCCGGGGTCTCGCGGCGGAAGTCCAGGCTCTCCGGCTGTGTCCACTTGGCACAGGAGACGGCGACGAGCGACGATGCCGCGAGGGCGATTATTGATGTCTTTACAAATCCTTTCATATTACAGTTTCTGCTTCACGATATAACTGAACAAAAATTCAAACAGCTTCTAAAGCGTTCCCAGCCACTCACTTTTTCGTCCCGAGCGCCGGGTTGCAGTCCCACCAGAGCCGTGTGCTCATCCTGTCCGGGCCTCCGAGATAATTGGCCACGGCCTCGTTCACGTTCTCTCCGTTGTTGGAGTATTCCGCGAGCGGGTAGGGCATTCTCCTCGCCCCGAACTCATTATCCACGGTTCCGGAACTCTTGTTGCCGGCGTCGCTTGCCGGGAAGAACTTGGGATAGCCGGTGCGGCGATGGTCGGACCATGCCTCGATGCCGTTGTTGAAGTTCGCAATCCACTTCTGGATGATGATGCGCTCCTGCTTCTGCTCCGTCGTCGCCGACTCGTCCCACTTGACCGTAAGGTCGGAAAGCGGCGTGGCGTAGCTGTTCAGCCCCGCCGGGTCGGTGTAGGAGGACGGCCTGTCGGTGTCGTTCGCGATGTAGTCCGCGTAGCCGGCCACGCCGTTCTGCTCGAAGGAGAGACGGATTCCCTCATTGTAGAACTCCTCCGCAGTGCCCGCTCCCATGTCGAATCCGAACACCGCCTTTGCCTCGGCCTTGAGGAAAGCGACCTCGGCCGCATTCATCCACACGATAGGGTCGGTGGTGGAGACATTCACTCCGGAATACTTGCGTCCCACGCTGTTGAGGGACGGCTTCTCCACGCTCACGCGGATTCCGGCCCAGTCGATGCCCTCGAACTCGGACTTGATGAAGTATTTTGCGCGGCGCGGGTCGTTGTAGCCGTTCATGTAGCAGATGATGTCCGCAGCCGCGTGGGTGTCGCCGCCCGTCACTGAGCCTGAAGGCTGGTTGTACTTTATTGCAGTGTAGAGCGGATTGCCCTTTTCGCCGAATGCCACCGGACGGAGCATGGCGTTGTCGGAATTGTCCGTAAAGCACCCTATTTCGTGGTTCACGGCCTCCTCGGCCATCTTCTTCGCCTTCTCCGGAGCAGCATACACGATGCGCATCGCCATCCTGAACTTCAGCGAGTTGGCGAACCTGCACCATTTTACCGCAGTGCCGTCATAGACCGGATCCGCCTTTGGGGATATGCTTGAGAGGCGGTTCTCCGTGAGCGAGGCTATGGCTCCGTCGAGTTCGGCGAACATCGTGTCATAGACCTTCTCCTGCGAGTCGTAGGCCACTGTAATTTTCCCGCCCTGACCGATCTGTGAATATGGAATCGGGCCGTAGGTGTCGGTGACGCGGAGCATAGCCGTGACCTTGATTATGTCGCCTATGGCGAGGGTGAGAGGGTCGTCCGTTATGCTGCGGAGCTCCGAAAGGTTCGAGTAGAGAGTCGGGATAATCTTGTCGCTGGCGAGAAGCACCCTCGTCCAGTCGTCGGTCGGATTGAAGTTATCTATGGTCTTCTCGAACGCGCCCGTGGTGGAGTAGTAGCCGCCCATGGGGCCGCCGAGGAGGCAGTCAGTGAACTGAGCCGTGTTCACGTCCGTCGAGACCACCGCTCCGCCCATCGCTGAGATGGCGGCAGAGATGGCATAGCCGTCGGTGAGGGTCTGGTCGCGGTTCACCTCGTAGGGATTGGTGTTGATTTCCAGATATTTTCCTGTGCAAGAGGCAGCGACAAGCCCGAGGAAAAGAGCCGGGATTATCCCTGCGCAAAGATTCCTCGGCTTCGCTCGGAATGACAGACGGGACTCCATTGTCATTTCGACCGAACGAAGTGAGCTGAGAAATCTTTTTTCTGTATTGTTTTCCATAATTATATTCCTCCAAATAATTAGAATGTCATCCTCACGTTGAACCCGAAGCTCCGGAGCGACGGCATCATGAAATGGTCGATTCCCTGATAGTAGTTGCCCGTAGTCGCTATCGATTCAGGGTCGAACGGAGCCTTGTTGTAAATCATCCAGAGGTTGCGTCCCACGACAGAAAGAGTGAGGTCGCACACATTGCCGAGGACTTTCTTGGGAATGGTGTAGCCTATCGACGCCTCCTGAAGACGCACGTTGGTCGCGGAGTAGGTGTATTCCTGCGGAAGTGGGTTGGATCCTCCGACGGAACTGTACCAGCGGTTCGCGTCAATCAGGTCGCCGCCGTTAATCAGCACGCCTCCTCTGTCACGCGCCTCCGCCGAGGCCTCGGACACGCCGTAGTAGTCAAGTATGGCCTGCGTGCTCGAATAGACGATGCCTCCGATTCGTGCCGTGATGAGGAATCCGAAGTTGAATCCGCCAATGCTGAAGTCATTTCTCCAGGACATGTTCGACTTTGGAAGGACGCTGCCGAGCTTCACGTAGTCGTCGCTGCTGCTGAAAGTCTTCGGGGTAACGCTGCCGTCTTCGTTCACGACGATGCGGCCGTTCGTGTCGTACTGGAAGTCCGCGAGCGAATAGAGGTCGCCGAGCGTGCCGCCCTCGCGGAGGATGAAGTGCGCCAGGCCAAGACCGTTCATGTCAAGCTGCGAGACGGAGAAAGTCTCTCCCGTAGCGGGATTCATCACATTGTCCGCCAAGGACATGATCCTGTTCTGATTGAACGAGAATGTGTAGTTGGAGTTCCATGTGAACTTGTCCCATGTCTTGCCGAACCCGAGGGTAACTTCTGTTCCCTGATTGAGGACGTCTCCGGACTGGATGAATATGTCCGATGAACCTGAACCCGTGGAAATCTGGGGATTGAATGTCTGATTCTTCGTGTTCGTCCGGTAATATGTCGCGTCGAGGCTGAACCATTTGAGGAACCGCAGCGACAGACCGACCTCGAATGAGTCGGTGAGTTCGGGCTTGAGGTCATAGACCGGATACTGCGTCTGCGTGTTCCAGCTCAGCCCGCTCGCGTTCCACTGGTACATCGGGTTTGCGATGTAGCGTTCGAAGGCCGTTCCGACAGATGCGTATGAGCCGCGAATCTTCACATATTCAAGATTTTCGGGCATATTCGGAATAATCTGCGACAGCACCACCGAGCCTCCGACGGAAGGGTAGAAGAACGACTTTCTGTTGGAATGCGGGCCTGCAAGCTGTGAAGGCCAGTCGTTGCGGGCGGTGAGGGTCAGATAGTAAGCGCCCTTGTAGCCGACCTCGGCCGAACCGAAGACCGACTGGGTCTGCTCGCGCCAGCCTTCCTGAAGCCTCGTCGTCTTGGTGGAGTTGCTGAGGTTCTGCACATTGAACACGTTCGCCAGTCCGGCGCGCTCGTCGGACATCTCGCCGTCCGCAATCGGGCCGCGGTTCTTCAGAGCGTCATAGTACATGTCGGAAATGGAAGTGCCGAGGTTCACCTGAAGGCTCCAGTCCTCGCCGAAGCGTTTGTTCACGTTCACGAGGAAATCGGCGTAAATCTGCCTGTCGGTCATCTCGGAGATGCCGTAGAGACCGTTCTGCGAACTTTCCGTGAGCTGCGTGAAAGTCGATGCATAGAACTTCTCGGTGTATTTCGTGGCTGACTGGTCCATCTTCACCCTGCCGGACACATTGAGCCAGTCAAGGATGTCATAGGAGAGTTGCGCGTTGAGCGTGAAGCGGTCCTTGCGGTTCTCGCGGAGGTTGCGGTAGTTGATCCAGTAAGGGTTCTGCATCGTCATTCCCGCATCGCCTATCGGCCACCACTGGGTGGAAAGGCGGCGTGTGACGTCATAGCGCTCGAACATCTTCACCGCATCCCAGCTGTTCCCGCGAGGGAAGATGTACGCGCCGACCAGAGGGTTGTTGTAGGTTCCCTGATTGGTCATGTTGCGGTCCTTCTGGAGGACATACGCGGCCCCGACGTCGAGGTGAAGCCTGTCGTCGAGAAACGATGTCGTGTTGCGGAAAGTGAAGTTATAGCGTCGGTATGCGTTGTTCGGAACTATCCCGTAGGAGTCGATGACAGAGCCTGAAAGATAGCTCTGGTTCTTTTCGTTTCCCATGGACACCGAAACATTCTCGTTGTGCGTCACGCCGGTCTTGAAATAGTCCTTTGCCGGATTGTAGCCGGGGTGTTCGCCTCGTTCATCGGCCTTCCCCAGCTGCGCACGTCCGAGCCTATCGAAGAGTTGAGGTCTCCCGTGCCGTAGCGGTTCTGAAAACGCGGAAGCACAAAAGGGTTCATGATTTCGACTGAAGCCGACGCCGTGGCAGTGAGCTTGCCTGCCTTTCCCTTCTTTGTTGTCACGACAATCGCACCGTTGGCGGCGTCGGAGCCGTAGAGAGCCGCAGCGGCCGCTCCCGTGAGCACGGATATGCTCTCGATGTCCTCCGGATTGATGTCGGCGATGGGGTCGGTCGCGCCCTGGGAGGCGAACTGCGTGCCCCCGTCCCTTGCGGTGGTGTACATAGGGACTCCGTCAATGACATAGAGCGCGTTTGAGGACTGAGAGATGGACTTCTGACCGCGCATGACGACCTTGGACGCTCCGCCGACTCCGGACGAGGATGCGTTGATGTTGAGCCCAGCGACCTTTCCGTTCAGGGAGTTGATGAAGTTCGCGTCCTTATTTACAGTCACCTCGTCGGCGCTTATCTGCTGAACATTGTAGCTCAGGGCCTTCTCGGAACGCTTGATTCCGAGGGCAGTCACCACGGTCCCCTCCATGACGATTGCATCGCTGCTCATCGTGACGTTGAACACCCGGCGGGAGCCTATCCTGAACTCCTGCGTGGTGTAGCCGAGGCACGAAAACTCAAGCACCGAGTTCTCCATTCCCTCGGGGAGGGTGAAGGCGAATTTTCCGTCAAGGTCCGTCCCAGCGCCTATTGCAGTGCCCTTGATTATGACCCCGACTCCGATGACCGGCAGTCCCTCCTCATCGACGACAAGTCCGGAGACTGTGGATGAACCGGCGCTTTCTGCCCCCCCGGTGCGGAAATTTCTCTCTGTGAGATGATTATGTGACCGGACTCGACCTTCCAGTCAATGTCGCGGCCGCTGAAAAGGATGTTCAGAGCCTCGTCGAGCGGCTTGTCCGAAATGGTCACGGAAACCTTCTGTTCCACGTCCGCATCCTTGTTGAGGAAAACGCAGCCCGTCTGTTTCTCAATCTGCCGCATCACCTGCTCCAGCTTCATGTCCTTCACATCGACGCTGACCTTCCGTTCCGTCTGAGCGAAGGCCGTAATCGTGCCAATCGAAAGGAGAAATGCCGCGAGCAGCAAGCCTGTAATTCTGGATAATACTTTCTTGCACATATCAACTATGTGGTTGGTTATCAAATAAATTTATATTCATCGCACTGCTCCCGGATCTCAAGCCGCATTGCCGGCCGGCTCCAAGAGCGGCTCTATCTTATCGTTATAGTGTTGGACTCGTAGTCCGTAGTGTAGGTGAAGTCACAGGCCTTCTGGAGAATCCCCAGCGCGAAATCGACGCCCTCGGACACACGGATTTTTCCGCTGCGGTAGCCTATCTGCGGCATCTCGTCCCTGTCGATGACGATGTTCACACCGTAAGTGTATTCAAACCTTTCCATAAGTTCAGCGAAGCTCACTCCTCGAAGGTTTATATATCCGTCGGTCCACGACATTGACTCCTCGGCATCGACGTCGCTCACTACCAGATGGTTGTTCTCGAAGCGAACCTTCTCGTTCGGAGAAAGCACTACCTGCTCGGAGTATCTGTCATCCCCGGTCGTCGTGACCCTCACGCAGCCTTCCTGCAATGTTGTCGCGAAACGGCCGTCGGACTCGTCGGCATAGACGCTGAACTTGGTTCCGAGGACCTCGACTTCGGACATATATGTCTCGACGACAAAAGGATGCCTCTCGTCATGGGTGACGTCGAGATAAGCTTCGCCCGAAAGTTTCACGCGCCTCTCGCCACGTCCGAAGAGGGCAGGATATTCGATTCGAGAGTTCCCGTTCAGACAGACCCTCGTGCCGTCGTTCAGCGTAATCGACATTCTCTGTCCCGAAGGCACCTCTATGACGTTTGTCTGTGCAATCATGTCCCTGTAGGAAAGTTCCCTCTCAACGAGAACGCCGGTGACACCTGCAACGACTACCGCAGCCACGCCAGCGGCATAGCGGAGCACTCTCCTGCGGATGACCGTCATCCGGCGGACTTTCCTGTCCTTCTCCGAATCACGCAATGCAGCCATCTCATCTCCCCTGAGCACGGTGGCGTTGAAAAGGAAATGCGCTGCGTCAAAATCTTTCTGATGTGACGGATTCTCCTCCATCCAACGCTCTATGAGCGCGACATCATCAGCGGAAGCCTCGTTGCTGAAATAGCGGAACAAGAGTTCGTCAGTCATCATTTTTGTCTCTTTTTTCATTTTTTATCGGTTTATAGACGAGTGAATAATCCGGCCTTACAGATTTTATGAATAAATTTCAACGGGAAGAACAAATTTATGTAAATATTGGTCAGATTCTGAAATGAAACGCTATATTTGTCGCGGAAAGCAGCGTTCTGGGATGCAATGAAAGGCGATGACGCTCATATCAGGGAACTGACGGAAGAGGAGTTCGGAAGAATCTTCTCCCGCTGCCGTCCCATGTATGTGAAAATCGCCAATTCGTACATCCACGATGACGGGGC
>DJSA01000069.1:3931-4283 GCA_002438905.1 Bacteroidales bacterium UBA6346 | reverse complement strand
TTTATTCGCCCCGTCAGTCAATCACATCGAAGCCAGTATATGGCCTGAGAGCTTCAGGGATGATAATCTTCCCATCCTTCTGGTTATTCTCAAGCAGTGCCGCAACCACACGCGGAAGAGCTAGTGAAGACCCGTTCAGAGTATGAGCGAGCTCGGTCTTGCCGTCCTCGGTCCTATAGCGAAGTTTCAGACGGTTGGCCTGATAGGACTCGAAGTTTGAGACTGAAGAAATCTCAAGCCAGCGCCCTTGAGCGGCGGAGTAAACCTCGAAGTCGTAGGTGATTGCGGAAGTGAAGCTCATGTCCCCACCACACAGACGAAGAATCCGGTACGGAAGACCGAGGCTGTTCAC
>DJSA01000069.1:0-3884 GCA_002438905.1 Bacteroidales bacterium UBA6346 | reverse complement strand
GAGTTCTCCGGCTTCTCGATGCGCACGATCTCAACCTTGTCGAACTGATGAAGTCTGTTTAGGCCGCGCACATCCTTCCCGTAAGAGCCTGCCTCACGACGGAAGCAAGGAGTATACGCCGTCATCTTCACCGGGAAGTCGTTAGGTCCAAGAATCACGTCACGATAGATGTTCGTAACGGGAACCTCGGCCGTCGGAACGAGATAGAAATTATCGACAGTGACGTGATACATCTGTCCCTCCTTGTCCGGAAGCTGACCTGTACCGAAACCGGACGCCTCATTCACCATTACAGGCGGTTCAACCTCAAGGTAACCTGCCTTTGTGTTAATGTCGAGGAAATAGTTGATGAGCGCTCTCTGAAGACGCGCTCCCTTGCCCTTATATACAGGGAAGCCGGCTCCGGTGAGCTTTACTCCGAGGTCGAAGTCAATGATGTCCAGCTTCTTCGCAAGTTCCCAATGAGGAAGCGCGTCCGGTCCCAAATCCGGAATCTCATTGCCCCTCTTCACAACAACATTGTCCGCTGCAGTCTTTCCCTCAGGGACTGCGTCACAAGGGATATTTGGCAGAAGAACCATTAGGGACATGAGGTCTTCCTGGGTTTTCTGTGCCTTTGCGTCAATCTCAGTTGAACGGGACTTGAGGGCAGCAACCTCAGATTTTACAGATTCCGCAGCCTCCTTCTTTCCCTCCTTCATTAGAGAACCGATCGTTGCGGCCATTTTTTTCTGCTCTGCAAGGCATGCGTCAAGTTCAGTCTGCAGTGCACGTCTGTCCGCATCGAGCGCATTGATTTTCTCCACGATTTCCTTCGCATCGAAGTTTTTCACAGCCAGCTTCTTAATCACAAACTCCGGCTGTTCACGAAGCAACTTAAGTGTAAGCATATCTTTAATTTTTAAATTTTTTCCACTTCTAAATTTCTGAGAGAATTTTGATGAGAAAAATTTCAATTATCGAAGTCCAACGCCGCAGATTGCTTTTTCTCGCAAAATTCAAAAAAATGGGTTGCCACTCAACTCGGAGCAACAACCCACTATTCCAAAGCATACAATCCCCGAGTTAGTTCTCAAAAGGAACAACCGAGACGAATGACTTGTTCTCTGCCTTCTTGCAGAACTTTACTCTTCCGTCAATCAGCGCGTAAAGGGTGTGATCCCTACCCATGCCGACATTGAGACCCGGATTGTGAACCGTACCTCTCTGACGTACGAGGATGTTGCCTGCCTTTACAGCCTGATCACCGAATTTCTTGAGGCCAAGTCGTTTGCTTTCTGACTCACGACCGTTCTTTGAACTACCGACGCCTTTTTTATGTGCCATAATTGATTCTCCTCTAAATTAAGCGATCTCGTTGATCTGGATTTTTGAAAGATACTGACGGTGACCATTGCACTTCTGGTACCCCTTGCGACGTTTCTTCTTGAATACAAGAACCTTCTTGCCCTTGCAGG
Source organism: Bacteroidales bacterium UBA6346 (assembly GCA_002438905.1). Lineage (GTDB taxonomy): Bacteria > Bacteroidota > Bacteroidia > Bacteroidales > UBA932 > Cryptobacteroides. The sequence continues at coordinate 2,427 of DJSA01000069.1, read as the reverse complement.
AATCGTCGAGGACGGTAGCCTTCACAACAGCGCCCTCCACATACGGTGCACCGACTTTGACGTCACCATCGTTGTCGATAAGAAGCACCTTGCTGAACTCGACTGCAGTGCCTGTAGCCTCCGCAAGACGGTTCACGAAAATTTCTTTGCCAGCCTCAACCTTAAACTGCTGACCTGCAATTTCTACGATTGCGTACATATTGTTTAAAATTTTGGAACTGCCCTCTCGGACAGATTCCGCGTTTCAACTGCAAGCGGCCGGACTCATACACACCGGCTCTTCGTGGAGCTTGACAGCCATAAAAAATAAAGTCTGGGTTACTGCTCGTCCTGAAGATGCAGATGCTGAACATAGATGGCTTTCATCTTTGCCTTTCTTGCCTTCACTGACGGTTTTTCGAACTCTCTCCTAGCACGAAGTTCGCGGATCGCTCCGGTCTTCTCGAATTTCCTCTTGAACTTCTTCAATGCCTTTTCGATGTTCTCACCTTCCTTAACAGGTACTATAATCATACTAAAATCACCCCCTTTTTTCCTAGTAATCATCCCAAAGCACACAGTTTCTCCCGCGAAACGGAAGCCCCTCCGATTTTTGAGCGTGCAAAGATACGAATATTATTTTGATTTCAAAATATTTTTGAATGTCTCCATGCCGTAAGTCGCAACTTCCTGTATATGAATCAGTCTTGGGTCGCTAACCTTAAGAGGCGATGGGTCTATGATATATATAGGCGTACCAGAAGCCGCATATCGGTAAAGGCCGGCCGCTGGATAGACCTGCAGAGATGTCCCGACAATCAACAAGACATCGGCCTCTTCGACCTCAGCTGCTGCTTTGCCGATGTTTGGAACAGGCTCACCGAACCAGACTATATGAGGTCGCAACTGAGCCCCATCCACGCCCACATCACCAAGGTATATTGCCGAATAACCTATGTCAGACACGTATTTCGTGGAAAAACCATCCGCCTCATTGTAACAATCCTCCGGACGAACCTTGGTCAGTTCGCCGTGAAGATGCAGTATATCCGATGATCCGGCTCGCTCATGCAGATTGTCTATGTTTTGGGTAACCACCGAAACGTCAAAGTCCTTCTCCAGACCGGCAATGGCGAGATGTGCCGCATTTGGGGTCACGTCCTTCAGCTCGGAACGCCTGGCGTTGTAAAAGTCCAGCATAAGGCCAGGATTCCTATGCCAACCTTCAATGGATGCGACATCCTCAACATTATAGTTATCCCATAATCCGCCTGCATCCCTAAATGTGCTGATGCCACTCTCCGCGCTCACCCCCGCACCGGTAAGCACAACTATTTTCTTTTTCATAGCATTTCCCTCCTGAACCAGAATTCAAACAAAGGATCGATGATCACCGGTTCATCCTTCTCCGAGAACGTAAGTATCTCCTTCTTCATCAAGGCCTCCCTGACCCTCTTGACATTCGCAGAGGAGTGAAGATCATATTTTTCAATCACATCCGATGCGCTGAACCGAGTCTCACCGCGAAGAACTGCCTTGAGGAAGGACAGCTGGAACACCGTGAGATCCGAAACAATCATCCGGAAACGAGGAACATTGAGTGAGATTATCGTCTCCACGGCATCCGCAATCGTACGCTCATTTATATATCCTATCGCGCGCGCATTACACAAGAAGGACATCTGGTTCAAGTACCACATATTTCCACGGAACACGCGGTAAGGAATCTGTATCAGATCCTTTTCTATTACCTTTCCTGTCGGACGAAACCCAGAGACAATATGGTCAATCACATCCTGCTCACTGACCACCGACAATGGTAAAACAGCCACATTTCGAAAAAAATATTTCTTGTATTCAAATATCCATTTCATCGCGTTCACGGCCGAACCGCAAAAAACACTGCTGACTCCAGAACCTGCGCTACCTGCTGAGATTTTCTCCATTTCTTTCAGAATGGACTCGTATTCATCAATTTCCAGCACATTCTGAAACTCATCAAACACCACACAGATGTCACATGAACGTTCTGAAGCGACTCGGTACGGAAGCATCAGCGCAGAGGTCACTTCAGCAGCGGAGGCGCGTCCATGCAACACTGCAATTTTTCCGAAATCCTCATACATTGACTCATCAAAACCGAAACCGGTGCCTGAAAGATACTGTTCGATGAAGCCGGCACAATCGGAAGGCCCGTCGCAAAACTGCTTCATGACGGCACAAACCAGATTTATCGCGAATTCACCCGCCGTGCGCACACCGGAAAGATCACACATGGGCACAGTGATGGCGCGCCCTGAAGTCCGGATATTTATCAAAGTCTGATGCACCAAAGACGTCTTCCCGCTCTTCGGGGCACCATATATACACACATTTTCATGATTCGCAACAAGATTTCCAAGTGCCATGCAGTCGGAGTGCCGGCCAACAAATGCCCGACCTGTTACG
>DJSA01000107.1:15871-38934 GCA_002438905.1 Bacteroidales bacterium UBA6346 | reverse complement strand
GGTTTCGTGAACAATCTTATGTTGCAGGGGAAGAAGAGTATCGCGTATTCAATTTTTTACGATGCCATTGATATGGTAGGCGAGAAGATGAAAGATTCTGACAAGGCTCCTCTCGATATTTGGAGGAAAGCTCTCGAAAATGTGACCCCTCAGGTTGAGGTGAAGTCACGTCGTATCGGTGGAGCTAACTTCCAGGTGCCGATGGAGGTGCGTCCTGAAAGGAAGATTTCACTTTCTATGAAGAATATGATAGTCTTCGCCCGCAAGCGCTCAGGCCACTCCATGGCCGAAAAACTTTGTGCCGAAATCATCGCAGCGTACAACTGCGAGGGTGCGGCATTCAAGAGAAAAGAAGATATGCACAGAATGGCAGAGGCCAACAAGGCATTTGCCCACTTCAGATTCTAATCCCCAAAGAGACATTGAAAAATGGCAAGAGATCTTAAATTCACCAGAAACATCGGTATCATGGCGCACATTGATGCCGGAAAGACCACGACCTCGGAGCGTATTCTTTACTACACAGGAAAGACTCACAAAATCGGTGAGGTTCACGAGGGTGCGGCCACAATGGACTGGATGGTTCAGGAGCAGGAGCGAGGCATCACCATCACTTCTGCAGCCACTACCGCTTTCTGGCACTACAGAGGGGATACATATCAGATTAACCTTATCGACACTCCGGGCCACGTTGACTTCACCGTTGAGGTAGAGCGTTCACTCCGTGTTCTTGACGGAACAGTCGCTACGTTCTGCGCAGTTGGCCGCGTACAGCCTCAGTCCGAGACCGTATGGCGTCAGGCTGACAAGTACGGCGTTCCTAAGATTGCGTACGTCAACAAGATGGACCGTGTCGGTGCAGACTTCCTCGCTGTCGTTGAGGAAATCAAGACCAAGCTCGGTGCAAGAGCTGTCCCTATTTGCCTTCCTATCGGAGCGGAGGACAAGTTCGAGGGCATCATTGACCTCATCGCCAACAAGGCAATTTATTATGACGGCAGCGAAGAGCTTGTAAACTACCATATCAAGGACATTCCTGAGAACCTGAAGGCAGAGGCTGCCGCATGGAGGGAGAAACTCGTTGAGGCAGCTGCCGATTACGATGACTCTCTCATGGAGAAGTTCTTCGAGGATCCTGATTCAATCACCGAGGACGAACTTATCGCGGCTCTTCGCAAGGCTACTATCGACATGTCAATCGTGCCTGCTTGCTGCGGTTCCTCATTCAAGAACAAGGGAGTTCAGTTCCTTCTTGACGCCGTGATGCGCTACCTTCCGTCTCCGCTCGACATCCCTTCAATCAAGGGAGTCAATCCTAAGACAGGCGAGGAGGAAGTTCGTCATCCAAGTGCAAAAGAGCCGTTCTGCGCACTCGTGTTCAAGATTGCGACCGATCCGTTCGTGGGACGTCTTGCATTCCTTAGGGCATATTCAGGACATCTTGACGCGGGCTCATACGTGCTCAATACCCGTTCCGACAAGAAGGAGCGTGTGGCGCGTCTCTATCAGATGCACTCCAACAAGCAGAACCCTATAGATTTTGTTGAGGCCGGAGACATCTGCGCTGCTGTCGGATTCAAGGATCTGCGCACAGGAGACACAATCTGTGACGAGGCACATCCTATCACCCTTGAGTCAATGGAGTTCCCAGATCCTGTGATCGGACTCGCAGTCGAGCCTAAGACACAGAAGGATCTTGACAAACTCGGAATCGCTCTCGCGAAACTCGCCGAGGAGGATCCTACCTTCACCGTCAAGTCAGACCACGAGACCGGCCAGACAGTCATCAGCGGTATGGGTGAGCTTCACCTCGACATCATCGTTGACCGTCTCCGCCGTGAATTCGGTGTCGACATTAACCAGGGAGCGCCTCAGGTTAACTATAAAGAGGCAATCACCCAGACTGTTCAGCACCGCGAGGTGTTCAAGAAGCAGTCCGGTGGCCGCGGTAAGTTCGCCGACATCATCGTTGAGATCGGCCCTGCCGATGAGGGAGTCACAGGTCTTCAGTTCGTGGACGAAGTTAAGGGAGGAAACGTGCCTAAGGAGTTCATCCCGTCTGTTGAGAAAGGCTTTAAGTCAGCCATGGCAAATGGTGTTCTCGCAGGCTACGAGGTTCCTTCGCTCAAGGTTACCCTCAAGGACGGTTCGTTCCACCCTGTCGATTCTGACCAGCTCTCATTCGAAATCTGCGCCCGCATGGCATTCCGTCACGCCTGCCCTAAGGCAAAGCCGGTTCTTCTTGAACCTATCATGAGCCTTGAGGTCGTAACTCCGGAAGACTACATGGGTGACATCGTTGGTGACCTCAACCGTCGCCGCGGTCAGGTTACTGCAATGGACTCTACGGTCGGTGCACGCATCGTCAAGGCATTCGTTCCGCTTGCTGAGCAGTTCGGTTACGTGACGGTTCTCCGTACCATCTCATCAGGACGTGCAACCAGCACGATGACTTTCGACCACTACGCTGAGGTTCCTGCAAGTCTTGCAAAGGACATCATCGAGAAGTCCGGCTACAAGGTTCCTGAGGAGGAATAATTACAGAAAGTTTAATTGGTTATACAATAACGATATGAGCCAAAAAATAAGAATTAAGCTTAAATCATTCGATCATATGCTGATTGACAAGTCGGCAAAGAAGATCGTTGAGACAGTTTCTTCTACAGGTGCCCGTGTCAGCGGTCCTATTCCGCTCCCTACCAACAAGAAGATTTTCACTGTCAACCGCTCGACATTCGTCAATAAAAAGGCCCGTGAGCAGTTCGAACTCAATTCCTACTGCCGTCTCATCGACATCTACGAGTCTTCCCAGAAGACAGTTGACGCTCTCATGAAGCTGGAACTTCCGAGCGGTGTCAATGTCGAGATTAAGGTTTGCTAATTGAAATTCAAAAAAGATTTCATACCTTTGCAGAGCCGTCTGAAAAAACGGCGGCTCAGCAAAGTTTATAAGTTCTTTGAATCTTCCATATAGGAAGTTCAACAAGGCATTTGCGGCAATTTAATGTGGCGCAAAAAGTTGGATACTTTTTGATGGATTTTGTGTTTAGACAAGGCAGATGAGTGAGGAGGAAGGGAATTACCTTGAGGTAATGATCGCCCGACGATGCGAAGTCTAACGCAGTATAAACGCAAAATACGCAAAAAGACTCGGTCCCATAGCTCAGTTGGTTAGTAGCACCTGACTCATAATCAGGGGGTCGCAGGATCATGCCCTGCTGGGACCACAGAACAACATAGTATTATTATGTACGAAAACGGGGAGATGACTATGCTTCATCTTGTCGTTGAGACAGGAATCAAAATAGGTCGTCGGGCCAAAAACTCAAACAACTTCTAAGAAAATTTTGCTTATTCGGAGAATAGTCTATAAATTTGTCCCTAGATGGAATTTTAGGATAGTGTTTAGCCGATGAGACTTGATTTGATTGATAATCAGAGTTTTGTGACCACTCTAGAAAGGCGGGGGGGGGAACATTGGTTAAGATCAGACTCGGCTGATTCCGGTCTTGAAATAAATATTGTGGAAGAAATATCCGGAAGGGTATCGATGTCGTGAGACACCGGTACCCTTTCGTCGTATATACATCCAATTCCCAGTGGACGGGGAAGCGGTTAGATCTGGGAACGCAAGTTCTCAGGGCGCATAAAATAAAAAACAAACAACCTTTATAATTTCAATACTATGTTCACAAAAAACTCTATGCCTCAGCATTATGAGGCACCCCAAGTGCGTATGCACGAGGTTTCAGCCGAGTCCGGCTTCGCATCATCATCAGGCGTTAATGGCAGTCCAATCAATCCTTGGGTTGAGGAAGACGACCAGGATTCTCTCAACTTCTAACCCTAAAATCTTTAAAGCTATGAGAAAGTCATTTATCTATGCAGCGGGTTTGATCTGCCTCGCCCTCACCCTCACGAACTGCCAGAAGGAATCCATTCAGCAGGAATCCCCGGCATCAGAAACTAATTTTGAACTTTTTGCGCATCCTGTCACCACCAAGACTGCCAACGAGGGCCTTGAAACAAAGTGGGTTGCGAAAGACTCTATCAATGTATTCCACGCTGAGGCCGGTGCTACGACCTACGTCAGCGATGGCAAGTTCATCGTCAAGAACACCGAGACCGGCAGTTTTGACGGAACGATAAAGACATTGGACGCTTCCAAATCCTACGACTGGTATGCGTTCTATCCGTATAGCAAGTATAACAAGACTCCTGCAGGTGTTTCAAGAGAAACATTCGGATATACGACTATCGGTGGAAAATCTCAAACTCAGACAGGCAACAACAGCCGTGCACATCTCTCCGGCAAAGCTTGCCCTCTTTATGGCATTGCCTCAAATGTCGCTTATGACAAAACCCCGTCCATTGCGATGAATCACCTGACATCAGTCATTAAGGTCTCTGTCACGAACAACAGTGGCAAGGACTTGACCATCAACAGTGTTTCATTCACCGGAACGGAAGACATCGTTGGAACATACTACATCAATTTTGCGGATTCTCCTATAGCCTATGCATCAACAGGAGACAAATATGTTTCTTCAACGGCTTCTCTCTCAGTCTCTAAAGGCGAAGCCATCGCAAATGGCTCATCAGCTGATTTCTACATCGCAATCAAACCATTCACAGCCAAGAGCGGCTCCACTCTCAAGCTCGCCGTCAACGGCTATGAGAAGACCATCACCCTCGACAAGGACATCACCTTCACCGCCGGCCACATCAAGCCGCTGAATTTCAACTATGATAAGGTTACTTCCGTTTCAGGAAAACAAATCACCGTTACTTTTGATGGCGGCGCCGGACAGAAAGACGGTCTGACATGGACACCAGCCCCATTGACAATAGTTGCTAATAAGGGTGATAAGGGTAGTAATGCACCTAATGAACATGCCAAAGATAAGGAGTTGAGGTTTTATGCTGGCAATACCATTACAATAAGTGGTGCAACCATAACTAAAGTCGAATTCACGGGAACCGTCAAAAAATTCTCTGCTGATTCAGGCACTATGGCATCAGACAACAAGAGCTGGACTGGGAATACAAACAAATTGACTATTACGAATTCTGATTCAAGTCAAGCCAAATTTAAGAGTATCACAATAACATACCAGGAGTAAAATGAAGCACATCCCCGCCCCAGCCAACCGCTTCGGGCGGGGATTGACATTTATTTCGCAAAAACAACAACAGGGTTCAAATTCTTCAGAATGTTGGCCCTGTTTTGTTTTATGGGCAATACTGCAGATGTCTCTTGGCGCACATTGTTGAAATAAATAAATTGGTGGGAGGGACAATTTGTCCCCCTCACGGAAGACAGCCAAGTTCTTCATCCAGCGTTCTGATCCTTTGAAATTTTGAAAAACTGACTCTGCCAGTCGCAATTTACGACCGGTTCATAGTCTTGCATTCTGCCATATGATGTATGATATGTGCGGTATTGCTGCGAAATGACGCATATTTATTGCTTTTTGACATAAATGTTATAAATTTGCAAAAAGTACAATACTATGGCACAAGTTTCAATGACGGTGAGGATGGATTCGCAACTCAAAAGTTCTTTTGATGAAATGTGTTCGCAGTTCGGGATGAGTGCAAACACGGCAATGAATATATTTGCAAAAGCTGTTGTGCAGCGTGGCAGGATTCCATTTGAGATTCGTGGGGATAAGACATCGGCTCGGGTCGATGGCTATAAGGCTTTTCAACAGATTCGTGCTCTTGCGGATGAGGGCGCTTTCCCTGACATGACATTAGATGAAATCAATGAAGAAATAAGGCGTTACAGACAGGGGGAGTGATGGAGATTTTTGCTGTGATTGACACCAATGTCATAGTGTCTGCAATGCTGTCCAAGAATTCGGATTCTTCGGTTATCAAGGTGTTGAATGCCGTTCTTTCCAAAAGGATAGTTCCGATGTATAACTCGGAAATCTTGTCGGAATATCGAGAAGTGCTTGCTCGAAAGAAATTCAGACTTCCGCCGCTCCTTGTGTCTTCCGTAATTGATCAGATTGAAAAGCAGGGAGTCTCATCGGAGCGGATTTGTTCAAATGAGTACTTCCCTGACTCAGATGACAGAGTCTTCTATGAGGTCGCGTTGTCGAAAGACGATGCTTATCTTGTAACAGGCAACGCCAGACATTTTCCCAAGACAAGAGTTTTCGTCTCTCCTTCGGAAATGCTTGATGTTCTTGAGAATAGTGGTAAATAAAATCCTTTTCAGGAAGACTCAAAGAACAGCAGCCGCAATCCTGCGGACCCCCTCAAGACGCTTGAGGAAAGACTTGTCCTGTCGCGCTGTCTGTATGTCATACTCTGCCTGAAGGCCGGTCAGGATATGCGCCGGTATTCCCAGCGCGGCTTCGCAGAGCAGCGCGAACTTTATGTTGACAGAGCGCTTGCCGTTAACTATGTCGTTGAGAACGGTGTAGGACACGCCCATGTCCGCAGCAAGTTGTTTCTGGGAAATGTGTCTGCATTCGATTTCTTCTTTCAGCAGTTCTCCCGGATGCGTCGGTTCGAATGGCTTTAGATTGTTTGCGACCATATTTGTATCCATATTCTCTAATTGTCTCATAATGTCTTTATTTATAATGATTTGATAACTCTATGATTTTACATATGGTTATAATCGGTTCTTCTGCCGTTTCAACAATAAATTCTATCCTATATTGATCGTTGACTCGTATTGAAGAAATCCCCTTCTTGTCTCCTGACAGAACTTCGTAATTGAGAGATTTAAGCAAAAATAACTCTTCGATATTGTTTGCCTGCTTTAGATAGTCAATCCTTCGCTTGTATCTCCTTACAATGTCTGGTTGAAAACGATGTTTCTTGTCGCTTTTCCCCGTCATGTAAAGCTCTTTCAGATAGTCTTTGCCAAATACTACAATCATATCGTTATTGTTTGCAAATGTAATTGTTTTTCAGAAAATCCGCAAATTTGCGGATTTTCTTTTGCGCAATAATCTGATTAACCAACAACGCGACAGCGGTACGACTATACCCCTATCGCGTTGTAAATCCTTCTGGGCTTACGGCAACCAGACTTGTTTTATGCAAAGATGGGACAAAAATCCTGAACTCACAAACCTACTGACTCTCCCGGTCGCAAATTGCGACCAGTTCATAGTTTTGATGTGTTCTGCTAATTGATTTGTATTATGTACTGTATTGCTGCAAAATGACGCATATTTATTGCTTTTTGATATAAAAATATAAATTTGCAAAAGCTGTTGTGCAGCGTGGCCGGATTCCATTTGAGATTCGTGGAGATAAGACATCGGCTCGGGTCGATGGCTATAAGGCTTTTCAATAGATTCGTGCTCTTGCGGATGGGGGTGCCTTCCCGGACATGACATTAGATGAAATCAATGAAGAGATAAAGCGCTATAGGGAAGGACTGTGATGTTGCGCAACTCACCTCATCCCTGAAAGCTGCTTCCCCATGCTTTTGCCCAGCCCTTTGAAGGCAATGCGGGTGCGGTGCTCGAATGAGCCGAAGGCGGGCGCATGCCCTTTGCACCGGATGGTAACGCATTCCGATAGAGGTATAGGCGTATCTCTGTCGCGTTTTTTGTTTGAGGTCGGTTGATAAAAGTAAAAGCGGTTCGATTCATTTATAGGGTGGAGGGAACGACTAATTCTGACGATGTTTAGCTCCGTCGTATTGATTTGCCGATTAGGTTTGCTAAATTTGTAGAGAATATGCTTCCGGGAATATGCGTTAGGGTTCGCTGTGCGTCGTGCCGGAAGGAAAGAGGATGAGGAAATGAATCGTTTTGTCGGGAATATGCTGAAGGTCAGCGCTCTGGCGGTCGCGGTCGTGGTCGCTGCCGCCTGCGGTGGACGCGGCGGGAAGAAGGCCGGCGAGGCTTCGGGGGAGGTGCGTGCCTTTCCTCAGGTGAGCGTGCCAGCGATGATGGAAAGTCCGGAGGAGAGGGCGGAATATGCCGCGCTGCACTACTTCGACCCGTTTACGAAGACGGCGGACTTCGGCGCTGACGGCGGGGCCTCTGGAGCTGGCCGCAGTATGCATGGAGGAAGAAACTCTGGGAAAGGCGGAGTCGCTTCCGTGAAATACCTCTGCGACTCGACCCACATCGCCGGGGTGCCGTCCGACCAGCTGGAGCAGGCGTTCGCCTCATGGTGCGGACTGCTGGACATGGTGCCGCTGGAGACCGCTGAGAAGGCCTCTGAGCATCTTTTTGACAGGATTGCCGCCTGCGAGGTCGCGGACACGGCTTCAAACATTTTCGAGCGGATGAACGAAATTGCGGACAAATACCTCTATGACCCCAACTCTCCTCTGCGCAACGAGGACTACTACCGCCCGTTCGTCGAGGCACGCTCGCAATCCGCACTTGTGTCCCCGGAACAGCGCGAAGCTGATGCTGTGACAGCGCACAACTGTTCGTTGAACAAGGTCGGCACAAAGGCGATGGACTTCCGTTTCTCCGACAAAAAAGGGCGAATATTTTCACTTTACGGAATAGATGCCGCCAAGACCCTCCTTTTTTTCTCAAACCCAGGCTGCCAAGCCTGCAAGTCAATAATCGAGTCTCTCAAGGCCTATCCGGAAATGGAACCGATGATAGCTTCCGGAGAACTTGCCGTGCTGAACATCTACATCGACGAGGACCTCGGTGAGTGGTACAACTACATGACGATATACCCGACCTCATGGTACAACGGCTATGACCCCGACTACGCGATACGCACCGACCGGCTCTACAACGTCCGCGCAATCCCCTCGCTCTATCTCCTTAGCCGCGACAAGACCGTCCTCATGAAGGACGCCCCGACCGAGAAAGTTCTCCCGGCGATATTCGGACATTAAAAATTGTCGGCGGATCTCTTAAAGACGATATTTAAACACATTTATATATGGCAACAATAACCAAAGAACTTTGGGGCAAGGCTCCGGACGGGAAGGAAATCTTCCGCTACACTCTCAAGAACGCTTCGGGCGCGTACATTCAGGTATCGAGCGTCGGGGCGGGAATCGTGTCGATAGTCGTGCCAGACCGTGACGGGAAGCTCGCGGACGTGGCTCTCGGCTACCCGAACCCTCTCAGCTATTTCGGCGACGGCCCGTGTGCGGGGAAGGTGCCGGGACGCTATGCCAACCGTATTGCGCTCGGGCGTTTCGTTCTTGACGGTGTGGAGTATAAACTCCCGATTAACAACGGGCCGAACCATCTCCACGGCGGTCCGGAGGGCTTCCAGAACCAGGTCTGGGAGAGCCGCATTGAGGGAGACGGAGTGGAGTTCCTCTACTACTCCGCAGACGGGGAGATGGGTTACCCCGGCGCTCTGAAGGCCGTCGCCCGCTATGAGTGGACTGAGGAGAACGAGGTGCGGCTGACCTTCACGGCAGAGTGCGACAAGCCGACGATTGTAAATCTCACGAACCACACCTATTTCAATCTGAACGGGGAGGGCTCAGGCAGCGTGCTTGACCACGAGCTGCGTCTGAACGCCTCCGAATGGCTGCCTACGACGGAATCTCTCATCCCCCTCGGAGAGTCAGCTCCGGTTGCGGGGACTCCGATGGATTTTGTCATCGCGAAGAAGCTCGGGCGCGACATCAATGTGCCTTTCATAGCGCTCGAATACGGCAAGGGCTACGACAACTGTTGGATCATCGACGGCGGTGAGCCGGGACAGATTCAGGAGGCTGCGGAACTCAGTTCCGATGACTCGGGACGTGTGCTAAAGGTCTACACCACCCAGCCCGGCATTCAGGTCTACACCGGAAACTGGCTCGCCGGCTGTCCCGAGGGCAAGTGCGGGCGCAGCTACAACGACTACGACGGCGTTGCTCTCGAATGCCAGAACTTCCCGGACGCTCCCAACGAGCCGGAGTACCCGTCGGCTGTGCTCCGGCCGGGCGAGACATATGGGCAGGCAATCATTTTTGCATTCAAAACCAAATAAAAGGCGATCTGCTGCGTTGCGGGACAGAGAGTTGGAAGAAATTATGCAAGACAGCTGAAATAATAGAATATAATGAAGCAATATCTTGACTTGTTGAGACATATCCGTGAGAACGGGGTGATGAAGCACGACCGCACTGGAGTGGGGACGCAGAGCGTGTTCGGCTACCAGATGCGCTTCAACCTCGCGGAGGGATTTCCGCTGCTGACGACGAAGAAGGTTCACCTCAAATCGATAATATATGAACTCCTGTGGTTCATCGCCGGGGACACGAACATCAAATACCTCAAGGATCACGGCGTGTCGATATGGGATGAATGGGCGGACGAAAACGGCGACCTCGGGCCGGTCTATGGGCATCAGTGGCGCAGCTGGCCGACTCCGGACGGGCGGACGATTGACCAGTTGTCGCAGGTGATAGAGACGATTAAGAACAATCCTGACTCTCGCAGGATGATTGTGTCAGCGTGGAACGTCGCGGAAGTGGAGAAGATGGCGCTGCCTCCTTGCCACACGCTGTTCCAGTTCTATGTGGCGGACGGGAAACTCTCCTGCCAGCTCTACCAGCGCAGCGCTGACGTCTTTCTCGGTGTGCCGTTCAACATCGCCTCCTACGCGCTCCTCACTATGATGATTGCGCAGGTCTGCGGACTTCAGCCGGGCGAGTTCATCCATACAACGGGTGATACGCACATCTACAAAAACCACTTCGACCAAGTCGCCGAGCAGCTTTCGCGCACTCCTCGTGCCTTGCCTAAGATGGTGCTGAATCCGGATGTGAAGGACATATTTGATTTCAAGTACGAGGACTTTAAGCTGGAGGGGTATGATCCGTATCCGCCAATCAAAGCCCCCGTCGCCGTGTGAGAAGAGGCGGATTGTTAAAATATAAAAGATTTATGATAAATAGATTGAACTTTGTGGCGGCTGCGGCCGTCGCTGTGATTGCCGCGGGCTGCGGCAATGATGTGAAACCGGAGATTCCGAGGGATGCCGAAATTGAAAGGCGGGTCGAGAAGACCCTCTCGCGGATGAGCCTGGACGAGAAAATCGGGCAGATGGCCCAGATCACCATTGATGCAGCTTCCGAAAAGTCTGCGGACGGAAACTCCTATACGCTCAAAGAGGAGAAGTTGGCGGAGTACATAGACAAGTACAAGGTGGGCTCATTCCTGAACACCCCAATCAGCAAGGCGATGCCTGCAGCTGAATGGAATAAACTTGTCAAAACTTTGAATGACAGGTCATTGAAAGCCATGGGCATACCGACGCTGTTCGGTCTTGACCACATCCACGGCACGACCTATATCAGTGATGGGACCCTTTTCCCTCAGCCGATAGCCGTTGCGGCCACATTTAATCGGGAGATCGCGCGCAGAGCTGGCGAAATCACCGCCTATGAATCCCGTGCAGCCGATGTCCCGTGGTCGTTCAACCCGACTCTTGACTCTGGCCGTGACCCCCGTTGGGCGAGGTTCTGGGAAAACTACGGAGAGGACTGGTATGTGAACGCGGAGATGGGCAAGGCCACGATTCTCGGAGAGCAGGGGAGCGACCCTAACCATATAGACGACAAGCATGTGGCCGTCTCAGTGAAGCATTATCTCGGCTACGGCGCACCGTTCTCCGGAAAGGACAGGACTCCGGCCTACATCTCGCCACTCGACCTTCGCGGCAAGTATTTCGCCCCTTACCTTGAGGCTCTCCGCGCCGGGGCTCTCACGATTATGGTGAACTCCGCCTCAATCAACGGCACTCCAGTTCACTGCAACCCGGTTCTGCTCACTCAATGGCTCAAGGACGAGACCGGCTGGGACGGCATGGTCGTCACCGACTGGGCCGACATAAACAATCTCTACAAGCGCGAGAAGGTCGCCGCTGATGTGAAGGAAGCCGTGAAACTCGCAATAAATGCCGGAATTGACATGTCGATGGTTCCATATTCCTGCGATTTCTGTGATGCGCTGAAGTCTCTCGTGGAAGAAGGCGAGGTGCCGATGTCGAGGATTGACGATGCTGTGCGCAGGGTGCTTCGCCTGAAATATCGCCTTGGTCTGTTCGACAAGCCTGACACTTGTCTTGCCGACTATCCGGACTTCGGCTGCGATGCGTTCTCCGAGGCTTCGCTTCATGCGGCCGAGGAGTCTGCCGTGCTCTTGAAGAACGAGGGCATTCTTCCGCTGCGCAAGGGGATGAAGATTCTTGTGACCGGTCCGAACGCCAATCAGATGCGCTGCCTGAACGGCGGCTGGAGCTACTCCTGGCAGGGGCATAAGGCCGATGAGTTTGCAGGACGCTACAACACAATCTACGAGGCTCTCCGGGACAAGTTCGGCGCTTCAAACGTCAGGCTTGAGCAGGGTGTCACCTACAATGAGACGGGGAAATATTACGAAGAGAACTTCCCGGTGGGTTTCAGGGCTGCGGCTGCCGCGCGAGATGCGGACGTGATTGTAGCCTGCATCGGGGAGAACAGCTACTGCGAGACTCCGGGCAATCTCACGGACATCAACCTGTCCTCATACCAGAAGACCCTCGTCAAGGCCTTTGAGGCAACCGGCAAGCCTGTGGTGCTGATTCTGAACGAGGGACGTCCGCGCCTGATTTCCGAGCTTGTGCCGAAGGCCGCCGCAGTCGTGAACGTTATGCTTCCGGGAAACAGGGGTGGTGACGCGCTCGCGAATCTTCTTGCCGGAGACGTGAACTTCAGCGGCAAGCTTCCGTTCACCTACCCTAAGGAAATCAATTCTCTCATCAACTACGACTACAAGGTCAGCGAGGAGGTCGATAAGATGGAGGGTGCCTACGACTACAATGCCGTGGTGTCCGTTCAGTGGGCATTCGGCTACGGCCTGAGCTACACGACTTTCGCCTACAGCAATATGAAGGTTGATCGCACAGAGTTCAGCGCCGGAGATGTTCTGACCGTCTCTGTCGATGTCACGAACACCGGAAAGGTAGCCGGCAAGGAGTCCGTTCTCCTTTTCAGCAGCGATCTCGTGGCCTCCGTCATTCCTGAAAGCCGTCGTCTGCGCGAGTTCACCAAGATTGAACTTCAGCTGGGCGAGACGAAGACCGTGACGTTCTCCCTCCCTGCCGATCGTCTCGCGTTCGTCGGTTTCGACGGTCGCTGGACTCTCGAAGAGGGCGACTTCCGCCTCCAGGCCGGCACCGAGACGGCCATGATTCACTGCACCGAGACAAAGGTCTGGGACACCCCGAACATCTCGGAATAATAGAGTAGGACTAAAATTTATCCCGTAAATCAGCNNCTCCGCTGGACCCTTGAAGAGGGCGATTTCCGCCTTCAGGCGGGCACCGAGACGGCTCTCGTCCGCTGCACTGAAACAAAGATTTGGGACACCCCGAATATTTAGCGGGAATAGACCTCAAAAGTGAATGTAATACCGGTTTTAGGGTCGGTGTGGAGTTCTGAAGCGCTTTCAAGGCTCCACACCGACTTCTCTANNTATCCCGTAAATCAGCGGAAACGACCATTTTTGATAGGGTTTCCGCTGATTTACGGGATAAATTTGGGCTTTGATTTTTGATTATTCTTTCACGAAGAGGGATGGGATGCTGAAGAAATCTGGATCAAACTCTCCATAGAGATCAACGTAATCACCTTCGTAATCCCTGAATTCCATCACGAGGCCTTTCTCGGTGAGGTTGAAGATTATAGTGGACTCTCCCAAAGACTCTGTATCGGCACTGAATGCCCTGTTCGCAGATGAAAGCTTGTAGTAGGTGTCAAACTGGTATGGAGTCCCATCTGGGTCGGCCTGGATGAACATGTTACAGTCAAGTGATGTATGCTCGCCAAGGGTCGTGCTTGGCTTTGTCTGGTTAATAGGGCTGCCAAGCGTCACTGTCGCTTCTCTGAAGAAGTTTGCGAAATCTCCATTGCCGGATGGGCTGAGCTTCACAGAACCATCGCCCTCTTTTGTAAAAGTGAGTGTGAATCCGTCATTCTTGCATGGAACCTCGCTTTCGTCCACTTCGAACAATTCCACCCAGTTGCTGATCAATTCTTCCTCCGAGTACACCTTGCTGAACTTCCAAGTTCCGACAAGCTTGTCCGGAGTCTGGAGGCCGCGCACGGCGATGGAGACGAACTCATTGTCGCCGCCCTCGATGAAACGTGAATCAGCGTTGGTGTCAACCGTAAGCAGGGCTTCCTTGTCTCCGGAATAACCCTCCGGAATGGTGAACTTTACGGTCGCCTTGGCCTGACCGGCCTTAAGTACTGCATACGGTCCTGCTGCCGGAGCCGCGACTGACGTGACCGTTGCGCCTCCGTCCTCTGTCTCGCCATCACCGCCCTCCGTTTCGCCGCCTTCTGTCTCCTTGTCTTCAACAAACTGGAGCACCGATGCGCCTTCTCCCGTGAGAGAAAGCGGTATGATGATGTCCTCGGCAGCATTGAAGTCCTTGCCGCTGACCGTCCCGACAACCTCAATCGTGGTGACGAAACTTTCGAGTGCATAGCCGCGTGCCATCTGGAATGAATACACCAATGCCTCCTGTGTGTCAGGGGAGACTACCGCAACTTTCTTCGTTCCTGCCGCATATCCTTCCGGCACCGTGAACGAGATGCTGACGTTCTTTTCTTCGGTGAGCGAAATGTTCTTTATGGTTATCGCACCGGCCGCTTCTCCGGCTTCAATCGTGACGGCATCCTCTGCCGGAATCTCCTTGCCTTCAGCATCCCTCGCGACGACCTCGTAGTCCACGCCCTTTTCGGCCTTTCCACTGAAAGTCACCGGAATTGTCACCGGTTCGGCTGCGGCCAGAGTCGACTTTATCACGACATCTACGGTTCCGTTGTCATAAACCGTGTAAAGCGTTTTCTCAAATTCGATTACAGGGGTTTTTCCGCCCCCCCCCGAGGGCATTCGGATCCTTCTCGCAGGAAGCAAGTGACAGGGCCGCAGCGGCCACTGCCACAAATGTCATAAATTTCCTGAACATTACACCTAACTAATTAAACACTATAATACCACTAAGAAATCTTCAAAAAAATAAATCCCCAATCAGAGGCAACTTATTCTTCTTCTATTTCTAAAAATCTTTCTTTCAAAATGTAGGCGAAAAAGACCAATTCGGTTATAAACTGTAAGTTTATTCTCCGTCTTTTTCGCTCGTGGCCGCTTCGTACTCGGCCTTAGCCGCCTTCACAATCTCTCTTTCCTCCGCCGTGGGGACTTCCCCTTTCGGTTTGATGTAACTTTTGGATGCGTCAGAAGTCTTCGGGGGAAGTTCATTATACGTGCAGCCACAAACACTTACACTAGCCAAAGCGACCGCTAATATAGCAAAAATATTTTTCTTTGTTCTCATTTTTCTTAGAAATTGTAATCCGTTCAATCCAATAAGCGGGAACCAATGAAGCCGCAATCTTCATCCGTAGGCGTTAATAGACATATCCCGGATTCTGCACCAAATCCGGATTCAGATCCACATCCGCCTTTGAAATAGGTGAGGTGTAGAGATAGGCTTTCGTCGTGTATTTCAGGCCGTTGCTGATGACCCACCATTCCGGACGGCCGTTGCGCTTGAGCTCGTACCAGCGGTCGCCTTCCATATACATCTCCTTCCTCCTCTCGTCAAAGATGGCCTGAAGCAGCGGTGTAAGAGGCTTCCCGTAGCAGTCCACGGCAATCCTGTCGCCGGAACGTACCTCAGGAAGTGCTCCTAAGGTGAGGTCGGAGACCCCCTCAATCCTGTGTCTGCGCAGTTCGTTCAGCCACTTGAGGGCCTTCTCTGAATCTCCCTTGTGACAGTACGCCTCGGCGAGCATCAGAACTACCTCCGAGAGTCGCACCTTGCATTCCGGCGTCTTCACATTCATTCGCTTCTTATCGAACGAAGCCCCGTAGCGCACGTCTTTCTGAGGCTCATTGCCGAAAAGACGTATGAGTGCGGCGCAGGCAGGGCGTGATGCGAGGTAGGTCTTCGTGTAGCTGAAATACCAATCAAGTTCGCTTGAGTTGTTGATGTGAGAACGCACCAGCACCTCTCCCTTTGCTTCGTACTGCGAGTTTATCATTTCCGCATATTCGGAAATCGGTGTGAGCGTCACTCCACTGTGGGCAATGATGTCCTCGCAGAGGCCGATGACCCTGTCCCACTTGCAACACCAGAAGTCGAGTTTGGCCTCGTAGGCCTTGATGATCCATTCCGTGAAGATGTATTTCGGATCCTGCGGGTTCAGGGCAAGGGCTGCGTCTAACTGGGAGCGGGCGTAGTCGTATGTCTGCCTGAGTGTCCCGCGAGTCGGCTTGTCGCTGATGCTGAACTGGTCCACAATAGGGATGCCGGGCAGTTCACCAGCCTCGTTGTCCGACCAGCTCTGGCAGAACTCGCGCAGGAGGTTGTAGTAAATTATCCCCTTCATCGCGTATGCCGCCGACAGCGCTCCGCGGGCGACGTCGCTGTCCCTGCCGGTGAGATTCTCTATGACTATGTTGCAGTCGCGGACAATTTCCCAACTGTCCTCGTATGCCCTCTGCCTAGCCGTGATCTCCTCTCCAGCGAAGAACGTGAGGCTCGACCCCGTCATTATGTTTGCGTCAAGATCGTCGGCGCAGCCTTCGAGGTGCTTGAGCGCGTCCATATTCCCGATGACATACTCGTCGCCCCCGCCCTCGATGTCGCGAAGACGGTTGTGGATGATGGAAGCGAACTCCTCGTCCGTTGTCGGAATGACTTCGCCCTGGGGCTGGACGTTCAGATAGTTGCGGCATCCGGAAAGCCCCGTCATCAGGACGTAGGCCGCAATCGCATATTTCGTAAATTTCATATTCATAATGTCTTCATATATCAAAAACCTCTAAAACTCCAGGCTCAAACCTCCCGTAACGCTTCGGGTCGTCGGATATGTCGCCCCCGGTATCTCAGGGTCAAGCCCGTCATATTTCGTGAACGTGAAGAAGTTGTTTAGCGACAGGTTGAAACTTAAATTCCTCATCCTCAGCTTTTTGACAGCCTTCTGCGGAAGAGAATAGGTGAGGATTATGGACTTTATCCTCATATATGAATTGTCCTTCAGGTACACGGCATCGACGATGCTCATGTCCATAGGGTTGTATGAGGAGAAATTGTACTTCGCATCGAAATAGTCGTAGATTCGGGGATATTTCACGCCGGTCGTGTTCGTCTGGGTCCATCGGTCCGTGCGGTCACGGCTGACGTTGAGGTGATTGCCGTAGAGGTCGCTAAACTGGGACTGTACGGGCTCGGTGCTGGCCCCGCTGTGCTGGGCGCTGCTGTAGGAGGCAGGGTAGCGCAGTTTCTCGTAGGTCTTCGAGCCGAGGGAGAACATCCCGCTTACGCTGAGCTTGAGAGTGCGCCATGCCACGCTGAAGTTGAATCCTCCGGTGTAGGGGGCTATGGTCGTGCCGAGGTAGTAGCGGTAGTTGTCCGGCTTGTTGAGGTCGGCGGCGGTGGAGATCTCGGCGTCTGGACGCAGCTCGAACTGGTAGAGGCCGGTGGTGGAGTCGATTCCGCCGTATTTGCCGCTGAAGATTGCACCTGTCGGGTAGCCCTCGACATAGCGGTCCTTGGAGGTTATCCCGCTCTTGGACACGGGGTTATACTTCAGAACCTTGTTGTAGTTGTAGGCAAAGTTCACTCCGGCGCCGACCGTCCAGTCCCGCTTCTGGAGAATCTTCCCGTTCACCGTGAGCTCGACTCCGCTGTTCATTATGTCTGCGGCATTGAAATAGACACTGGTGAAGCCGTTGGTGCTCTGGACGGGTGAGGAGGTCACGACGTCGGTGCTTAACCTATAATAGTATTCAGCGTTCACCGTGAGCCTGTCTTTCCAGAGCCCGAAGTCGAGCCCGGCCTTGGCGTCCCGGGTTTTCTCCCATCCGAGGTCGGGGTTCGGGGCCGAAGGGATTGTTCCGAGGTTGAAGGTCTCGTCGCCGAAGTAGCGATATTGCTGCTGAAGGTATTGTATCACAAGTAGATGAGAGGTGCTTGTGTTTACGTCTCCGGTGAATCCGTAGGCTGTGCGCAGGGTCGCGTGGGAGACGAAGGGCATCGCGTCCTGAAGCCATTTCTCCTCGCCTATGTGCCAGGCCGCACCTGCGCTCCACGTCGGGTTGAACTGCCTGTTGCTGCCGAAGTTGGAACTGCCGTCGGTGCGAAAAGAGGCGTTGAAGACTATGGTTTTGCCAAGGTAGTAGTCGGCCGATGCGTAGAATGACGCGTAGCGGGTCTTGCTGAAATACTCTCCGTTGAGCTTCTCGACTTCCCTCGTCCATTCGTCCTGAGGACCGCTGATTGCCGGGAGCGAGGTCGTGCCTGTCTTCGGATCGTAGTTATACCTTTTCGTGAATATGGTGTTGGCGTCCGAACCCCTGAGCTCCGCGCCGGCGAGGACGTTGAGCGTGTGGAGTTCCGCGAATGTCTTGTTGAACGCGAAATGTCCCCTCGCCACATAGCTTCCCTGATTCATTCTGTTCTGGGATATGCTGCCGTAGAGATTGGTTTGCGAGCGGTCATCGCTGCCGAGGCGGTCGCGGAATGCGGAGTATGTGTATTTGTCGACGACCTTGTCTGTGGCGTTGTTGGCAAAGGAATAGGAGACGAGACCGATGAAGTGGAGCGGCTCGATTATTCGCAGGTCAACCTGTGCTCTCGCCGTCCCATTGGTGTTTGTGGTGGAACTGTAGTTGGAATTGAGTTCGCGGAGTATGCTGAATCCGTTCTTCGGCATCACCTGTTCCGCCCCGCGCCCGTTGTAGTAGCCGAGCGTGAACCACGTGTTGTCGGCCGCGTATGAACCATCATCGTTATAAGCCTTCTCGTATGGGTTAGAGAAATATGCGTAAAGGAATGGATCCACGCTGGAATACGGCATCTTCGACTCCTGCCTTGCCGCTTCAAGCCCGAGGTCGATGCGCACCCAGTCCGTCGGGGTGAGTGACGTCTTGGAATTTATGTTGTAGCGCCTGTAGTCGTTGTTTATCAGCATTCCGTTCTCGTCGTTAAGTCCGAGGGCGATGTAATAAGTGACTTTGTCCGAACCACCGCTGAGCGAGAGATGGTGCCCCTGCGAGAAAGCGTTCCGGAATAGTAGCCCGTACCAGTTGGTGTCGATGCCTCTGAGCGATTCTATGTATGCGTCCTGCGCCTCCCTGTTCCCTTTGAGAGAGGCAAAGTCCCCGAGTCCCGCGCGTATCTGGCCGACTATGCCCACGACCGGGTAGATCACCGTGTTGTCCGTTAGCGACTTCTGATATTTTGCTGCGGAGAACTCGTTCCATAGCTCGTCTTCCCATGCGAGTTTTTCTGCTGAGTTCATCAACCCAAGCGTGCGCTGCGGTCTGAACGAGACGGTGAAGGTGTTGTTGTAGCTGACGCGCATTTTCCCAGCCTCGCCCTTTTTCGTCGTCACGACAATGACTCCGTTGGCGGCCCTCGACCCATAGATGGCCGCTGCCGCCGCGTCCTTGAGGATGGTGATGCTCTCGATGTCGTTTGGGTTTATGTTTCCGATGCCGTTGACGAAGATGTCATCGAATCCTCCTGTCGCAAGCTGTTCTGCGCTGAGTGAAGGCGATTCGCTCTGCATCGGCACGCCGTCAACGACCCAAAGGGGCTGTCCGCTTCCGGTCATGCTGTTCGCGCCCCTGATTCTGATGCGCGACTGTGTTCCCGGCTGTCCTGAAGTCGCGGACACCGCCACTCCGGCTACTTCGCCCTGCATGAGCGCGTCGACTGAAGAGAGGGCCTTAGCCTCGAATTTGTCCGAGCCTATGACCGCCACCGACCCAGTTATTCTCTTTACGGATGTCTGGGCATAGCCGGTGACGACCACCTGGTCGAGCTGCGTGCTGTCCCACTCCATGACTATCTTCACGCCCGTCGTGTTGCCGCCGCTCACTTTGTAGACGACATCCTTCATCCCCACAGACGAGAACAGCACCGATTTCGTGCCCTCAGGCAGTGTGAAGCTGAATTTTCCGTCCATGTCGGTGATTGTTCCTTCGGACTTTTTCTCCATTGACACGACCCCTGCTCCGATTACCGGTTCTCCGTCGGGATCTGTCACCTTTCCCGTGAAACGTGTCCCTTGTGCCGCTCCTGTGAGTTGCGCGAGGAGAAGCACGGCGAGGCTGACCAAATGTGCTGTAGCCTTCATAATAATCAAAACTCTTAATCTGCAAATATAATAAAACATGAAATTTGGTATTACCGAATGGCTGACAAAATGGGAAAAATGTTATAATTTTGCGGATATGAAAAAGGTCTTGATTATCACATACTACTGGCCGCCGTCCGGGGGGTCGGGCGTGCAGAGATGGGTTAAGTTTGCGAAATATCTGCCGCAGAACGGTTGGCAGCCGGTAATATATACTCCTGAGAATCCGGAATTTACAACTATAGACAGGACTTTGGAGGATGACGTTCCCGAGGAAGCTGTCATCCTTAAGCGGCCGATTTTTGAACCATACGGGATCTATCGCAGACTGTTCGGCAAAGGGGATGTCCCGGTTGTCGCGGGAGAAGACGCTGCCGATATCCGGGAAAACATCCGAATCAAGGAACGGAAGTCGGAAGTCGCGGAAGTGAATCCGATAAATGCCCAGGAAAAGAGCCTCGGGCAGAAGATTTCGCTGTGGATTCGCGGCAATTTCTTTATTCCGGATCCGCGTTGTCTGTGGATTCGTCCTTCGGTGCATTTTCTCAAGAAATATCTCAAGGAGCATCCAGTTGATGTAATCGTCAGCACCGGGCCGCCTCATTCGATGCATCTGATAGCGCAAAAAGTCGCTGCGGCGACATGCATTCCTTGGGTGGCGGACTTCCGTGATCCGTGGACCAAGATGTTCTATTTCAAGCATCTGGAACTCACTCCTTGGGCGGAACGCAAGCATGAGCGTCTGGAAAAGGGAGTTCTTGACGGGGCGGACGTGGTGGTGGCGGTCTCGCCGCTTGTCCAAGAGGAGTTCAAGGAACTGACGGACACCCCAGTAGAGCTGATTACCAATGGATATGATGAGGACGACTTCGATGACGCTGATAAAGAGATGAGGGTTTCTGAGGAGGAGACTGGAAGCGAAAACGAGGAACTCTTCAATGTCGTTCACACCGGTTTGTTCGCTGCGGATGGTAATCCTCTCGGACTCTGGAGGGTCTTGGCCGAGATTGCGGCTTCCGACAGTGAGTTTGCCTCAAAATTGTGCATACGTCTTTCGGGAAAAACTGACATTCAGATAGTTGACTCGATAGTTGATGCCGGGCTCGGGAAACATCTTGTGAATCTCGGCTATGTCAGCCACGATGAAGCCGTGAGGGAGCAGTGCGGAGCTTCAATTCTGATTCTTCCGCTGCGGCAGGAACCGGAGTACCGCGCGACACTTCCCGGCAAGCTTTTCGAGTACCTGGCATCACGCCGTCCCGTGCTCGGAATCGGCCAGACGGACGGGGCCATGGCGCAGGTGCTTGCCGATGCTCATGCCGGAGTGACGTTCGATTGGGACGATGCCGCCGGGATGAAGGCTGAAATCCTCCGCTGCTGGTCCCTTTTCCGCGAAGGAAAGCTCAACGACAACAACGAGGATATAGAGCGCTACTCCAGACGTCGGCTCACCCAGCAGATGGCACGACTGTTCGACTCGTTGTCTTCACGGAATTGACTGCTTTATGCCGTGAGGCAAAAGCCCTCCGCTCATGAAAAAATCGCATCGGGTCTTTTCCTCGCGTTTTTATAAAGCCTTTCGCTCCTTGGACTGCGGATATTGTCAGTATGGAGAGGAGGAGAGAGTGTGGAAATAGGTATTTGAATATAAGATGAATATGATTAAAGTTAACGGCGACGTTGTGAAGAAGATATTGATTTATCTTGGAATTGTCGTGTTTTTCGTGGTTCTGTCGTATGCTTTCGTGCCTCAGGTGCTGAGCGGAAAGATTGTGAATCAGGGAGATATATCATCGTGGAAGGGTATGGCAAATGAGGCTATGACCTACAATGCACAGCATCCGGATGACAAGACACAGTGGACGAACTCGATGTTCGGGGGGATGCCGACGACTGCAACGATTGACGATTTCGGCGGAGACTGGACAAAGTGGATGTACAGTCTGCTGCTTACGGGAAGACGTCCGGCAACCTATTTCTTCATCGCTCTGCTCGGCGGATTCCTGCTTATGCTTTCTTTTGGCTGCGGTCTCGTGCCGGCGGTCGGAGGAGCGATTGCGATTGCGTTCTGTTCCTACAATATGCAGATTATCCAGGTGGGACACAACACGAAGATGCAAGCGATTGCGTTCTTTCCGTGGGTGCTTGCCGGGATGGTCTACACCTATCGCTGCGCGATGGCGGGGCTGAAAGGCGGCTGGAAGTCGTGGCTGCCAAAGACTGTGCTCGCATCTGTGCTTTTTGCCCTCGCACTGAGTTTTCAGATTAAGGCTAATCACCCGCAAATCACTTATTATCTGGCTATTGTGATTTCTGTCTATGCGCTGACTCTGTTCATCTGGGCGTGTGTGAAAAAGGAAGAGCGCGGGCGCAGGCTCCGGAGGTTCTTTGCGGCTTCGGCTCTGCTGCTTGTCGTGGGGTGCGTGGGGATTGCAACGAATGCCAACAAGCTGATTCCTACCTATAAATACTCGAAGTACACCATGCGCGGAGGCTCGGAACTCGCAGCCGACAAGGCAGAGCACGCCGGAGACGCCAAGGCGGTGAAGGAGGCAAAGGCAGCGGCCAAGGGCCTGGATCTCGAATACGCAACGGCTTGGTCATACGGCATAAACGAGATGCCTAACTTGTTGATACCTAATTTTAACGGAGGCGCTTCGGCCTGCGACCCGCACCTTAAGCACGGCGCCACGGAGGAGCTTCTCAGAAGTGCAGGGCAGCCCAACGTGAAGCAGACAGTCAAGCAGCTGCCTATGTATTGGGGGCCGCAGCCTTTTACGGCGGGACCGATGTATCTGGGTGCCGTCACCATATTCCTTTTTGTTCTCGGACTATTCCTATTCAAGGGCAAGGACAAGTGGTGGATTATCGTGGCTACCCTCATTGCCGTTTTCCTCGCTTGGGGCAACCATTTCATGTGGTTCACAAAGTTGTGGTTCAACTACGCGCCGATGTACAGCAAGTT
>DJSA01000107.1:0-15844 GCA_002438905.1 Bacteroidales bacterium UBA6346 | reverse complement strand
AGGACGGTGTCCATGGCGCTGACGGTGCTCCAGGTGACTATCCCTCTGCTCGGATTTCTCACTCTCGACAAGATTATCAAGGAAGAGTATAACCACAAGAAAATCATACGTTCAGTACTCTGGGCTGCCGGTATAACCGGTGGCTTCTGCCTTCTGATGGCTCTTTTCCCGGGAATTGCTGGGGATTTCAGCGCGGCTAGTGATGCGGGGATGCAGGACGTGCTCGTGGACGCGCTGCGCGAGGACAGACGGGCAATGCTCCGAAACGATGCAAGAGGCAGTTTTCTCATAATCGCGGTTGCGGCAGCTGTCTTGCTCTGGATTTACGGGAAGAAAGAGCATTTTGCCCGTGCAGGCAGGTCATACATTGCGGGCGGAGTCATCGGACTTCTCGTTCTTTTCGACCTTTTCAGCGTGGGCAAGCGCTATCTGAACAACGACCATTTCATCTCGCCGAAGAATTGGGAGGCGCAGTTCAGGGAGAGGCCTGTGGACAAGAGCATACTTGCGGACAAAGACCTGTCCTACAGAGTCCTGGACCTGAGCGTCAACACTTTCAACGACGCACATCAGAGCTATCGGCACAAATGTATAGGCGGCTACAGTCCTGTAAAACTTCAGCGTTATCAGGATTTGATCGAGCGATACATTTCTCCCGAAATCAGCAAGTTCTACAAGACAGCGGGCGAATGCTCCACAGTTGAGGAACTGGAGGACAAACTGCCCTACCTCAGGGTGACGTCTATGTTGAATGGAAAGTATATAATATTGGGCGATGATATGGCTCCGGTGGTGAACGATTTTGCCTACGGAAACTGCTGGCTCGTGAGTGATGCCCGTATAGCCTCTTCGGTGAACGAAGAGATTGATTTTCTGGCAGATACGGATCTTGATAACACGGTGGTCCTTGGCCCTGATTTCAAGGATATTGCGTCAAGAATTGAGGATGTTCCCGAAAATTCGGAGGATTTCATCAGGATGACATCGTATGAGCCGAATGAACTTCACTATGAGTGCAGGCTTTCGTCTCCACGTGCTGTGATGTTCAGCGAAATATACTATCCGGATGGATGGAAGGCTTGGATCGGTCCTGTAGGTGAGGTGGGCGAGACGATAGGAAACCGCTTCATGGCGACGTCTTCTGCGAAGGAAACGGATATTTTCAGGGGAGACTGGATGCTTCGCGGAATGATTGTTCCTGCCGGGGAGCACGAGATTGTGATGCGCTTCGAGCCGCAGTCGTATGCCGTCGGTGCACACATTTCCACGGCAAGTTCTGCTCTGCTGATTTTCTTGGTGCTTCTTTCTGCGGCCGGAGCAGTATTTTATTCTGGTAATGCGGCTTCATGCTGGAGGCAAGAACCCTCCGCTCATGAAAAAATCGCGTAGGGTTTCTCGCCTCCAGCTTCCTTGAAGCCTTTCTCCGCTTAGTTTTTTAATGGGACGGTATGTGCTTGATATAAAATATTAAGGAGAGAGATGGGATAATTTAATGGGGCTATATGCTGATATAAAATTGAGTAGGATGATGCGGATGATTTTATGATGCTGCATGCTTGATATATAAATCCTTGAGAAGGACGATGCGGATGATAGCACATGAGGAAAAATATATGGAAAAATGTATAATCGCGGCGGTGGCGGAGGACGGGGCCATCGGGAAGAATAATGGTCTTCTGTGGCATTTGCCGGAGGATTTGAAATATTTTAAGGAGATGACGATGGGATGCCCTGTCATTATGGGGCGCCGTACATTCGAATCCATCGGGCGTCCACTCCCCGGACGACTTAATGTCGTCATATCAAGAACTTTAAATATGGAGGATGAACGAATCTGCGTTTTTGGAGATTTAGCGTCCGCACTCAACTTTGCTGAGCAGAATGATGCTGCGCAACGTTGTTTCATCATCGGCGGCGCGAGGCTTTATGCGGAATCCATTGATATTGCCGACAAACTCTATATCACTCGCATCCACGCACAGGCTCCCGACGCCGACAGTCATTTTCCCGAAATATCCCCCTCCCTATGGCACCAGGACAGCGTTTCACCTCTGCATACAGACCCGAAAACCGGCATCACTTTCACATTCGATGTCTACAGCCGATGGGCATAGAATAGTCAGTTTGCAGATATATAAATTTTTTGTTCTAATTTTGTCGTCGGATTTGCCGCAATAGTTGGGGGATCTGCCGGTTTATAGTAACTTTAGACAAGATTGACATGAAAGTGCTTATATTGTCCTGTTCGACAGGCGAAGGACACAATTCTGCGGCGAAAGCCTATCTGGAATATCTTCAGTCACAAGGGATTGAGGCTGAGGTTCAGGACACAATGGGACTCGTTAGCCCCGAGGCGAAGGAGCGTTCTTCGGAAATATACCTTTTTTCGACACGTACCAAACTCTTCGCCATGGCCTACCGTGCCGGAGCCATGGTCAGCGATGCGCTCGAGACTTCGAAGTCACCGGTTTATTATGCCAACAAACTCTACTGCGACCGTCTCCACGACTACATAGAACAGAAGGGCTTTGACGTCATTGTGTGCGTTCACATCTTCCCTGCGGAAGCCATTACCTCTCTCAAGCGCAACGGCAAACTTTCTGCGAAGTCCGTCTTCATCATGACCGACTACACCTGCATCCCGTTCATGAAGGATACTGAACTCGACCATTACATCGTGCCTCACGAGCACCTCATCGAGGAATGCGTCAAGAAGGGGCTTCCGCGTGAGAAACTGCATCCTTTCGGAATCCCGGTGCGTTCAGTATTTCATCAACCGGTTGCAGGCAGGCGCGAGTCGAGGGGACAGTGCATACTTGACTACGGCTACATGGACGCGGACAAGAAATGGTTTCTGATTATGTCCGGAAGCATGGGCTTCGGGCACATTCAGGACACGGTCAAGGAAATCCTCCGCAAGTGCGGTGACAGCGTTGAGATCATTCTCGTCTGCGGCAACAATGCCGAACTTCGCGAACGCCTTCAGAAGAGTTTCCGTCACAACGACAACGTTGTCATTCTCGGCTTCACCGACAAGATCCCGAACCTTATGGATGCGTGTGATGTCCTCTTCACCAAACCCGGCGGACTTTCCAGCACCGAGGCGGCAGCGAAGCACATCCCGATCATCCACACCGCTCCCATCCCCGGCTGCGAGACCATGAATGCTCTATTCTTCCACTACCACGGCATTTCCTACGCCACCACCGACGTTCATGAGCAAGTCCGCCAGGCTCTTCTGCTCTGCGAAGATCCGAAGCGCCGCTCCCGCATGATTGCCGCACAGGCCGCCAACATCAACCCAAACACATGCCGCGACATCACGGAATTGCTTAGGTAAGAAACACGAATAAATAAACAACATCAGATTTTTCTTTGGTTTTCGGGTATAGATTTCTTTTTGACCCTTTTCAAGGTTTGTGAGGAATCAGAACCGCAGCAATCTTTCGATTGTGAAGATTCTGACTACGAATATAACGCAGAAAATCCTTGTTATTTGGATTTTTATTATATTTGCAGCGGATTTATTGCACATATAGGAGATGTTTCGGATTGAAAGTCTCCTCGAAAGAATTGAAAATCACGACGTTTGACCTGAGGTAAAAACTGCCCCAAGGTAAGGCGTGCATACAAATGGAGACCATGAAACGTCTTGGATACATCATTGCGGCAGGGCTTCTCTGCGCATTTTCCTCGTGCCGGAAGGACGCGGTGGAATTTGTCGGCGGAAATGCTTCGTACACTGTCGGGTTCTGTACGGGAGATGCGACGACGCGCACCGTGATGAATCCCGACGGGCTTTCCTCCTCATGGGAAAACGGTGACCAGCTCGCAGTATGGGCAAAAAACTCGGCTGGGGAATACACACTGAACAACACCGCGTTCTCAGTCTATGGCGCGAACGGAGCTCGCGCGTTCTTCACCGCGACGATTGACTCCCCGATGCCGGAGGACCGCTACACTTATTTTGCCGCCTATCCCGTTCCGGAGTCCGTCAGCGGCACAACCGCCACGTTTACGATTCCCTCGGTGCAGGACGGCAGGGTCGGCGGGGGCGCGGACATAATGATTGCAACCCCCGCTCTCCATGGTCCGCTTGAAGAAGTGACGGATTTTTCAGACTATCCGCGGATTGGAATAAAGATGGAGCACATCCTTCATCAGTTTAGGTTCTATGTCCCTGAAGGAAAAGACAA
This sequence comes from Bacteroidales bacterium UBA6346, assembly GCA_002438905.1. Classification (GTDB taxonomy): domain Bacteria; phylum Bacteroidota; class Bacteroidia; order Bacteroidales; family UBA932; genus Cryptobacteroides. Next base: position 11,648 of record DJSA01000107.1, on the reverse strand, counting down.
ACTTGATGGCGAGCCGATAGAGGAGATAGTTCTTGAATTTCCTAAGCCTGTTGTCGGAAAGGTGACTGCGGATTTTACAGATCCGTCCATATCACCGGAACTTGCTGATGGCGCGTCTTCGCTGACTCTGAAACTTTCAGAACCGTTGGTGGTTTCCTCTTCGTCTGAAAAAAAATATGCAATAGCTTCGATTCTCCCGACCTCATTCGATGCGTCGGATTCCTTTAATGTAAAGGTGTATTCCACGAAAAAAATCGCTGTCACGGCTCCAATAAGTCTGAAAGGCAGGACGTTCGCTTCCGGACATTCAACGCCTGTTCCCCTTCTTTTTGATGATGTTCGGGATCCCATGGTGCGTTTCTCCGTTTCCGGAAACAATCTTGGTGAGAATGCGAATGCCGTGCGGCTTACCGCTCCGGAAGGCTGTGTCTGGGCAGATGGTTCTACAGTTTATGAATATCGCCCGGGTCATGAAATCACGACGGGCGAGACTTTCGAAATGATGTTCAAGGACACTGAGACCTACAGGGCATTTTCCGGCAAGGACATAACGGTGACTTTTGATACGGAACATGTCGATGCGTCGCAGATAGTGCGGATGCCGGATATGACTTCGTCTCTTGTTGCTGACATTTCAGCTTCCATGCCATATCTTCTTTATGAGGATTTCTCCGGTGTCGAGTCCTTTAATTCGGGAGACGAGCATTCAACGTCTAATGCCGGCAACAAATCTCCAGAATCATTCCTGAATGGATGGACTGGAGGCCGCGTCGGTGCAGAAGCCGGCAAGTGCATAAGGATAGCCGCAAGAAGAGAGACAAGATTTGGAAATTATCCCGCGAGAGTTGATTCTGCGCCTATAATATCCTTGAAGAAGACCGCTGACATTTCTGTATCGTATGATTATGGCGTTAATAACGCTTATGATTTGGGCGGCGATGTCGGACAGACTGTTCAAATTGGTTATGTAACTAACACTAAGGGATATAAGAGCAGTGATGATACGGGAACATTCGAAAAGGAAAACGAGTTCTATACAAAGGAATACACAGGCTCGTACGATAATACTCCCAATCGAGACACAAGGATAATACATTCCGCTCCTACCGGAACTCTCCGTATTACCTGGAGAAGTTCAGCGGAAGCTTCTTGGGGGGCGAACAACACCACCTGCTGGCTCTACATTGACAATGTAAAGGTTCAGATAGCCAAATAGATAAAACAAAAGAACATATAGGAAACCAAAACAAATTATTATGAAATTCTACAGGAATTTAATCTGTGCGGCGGCTTTGCTTGCCACAGTCTCCTGCTCCGTGAAGATTTCCGGAGAAGGTAGCGCGGACACGGGATTCGTGAGTTTCGGGGTGGACAATGACGGGGATATTGCCCTCGTCACCAAGTCCAGCCTCTCCGATTTCACGACGCTTCCGTCCGCTTCTGATTTCGCCATTGTGGTGAAAAATTCCGATGCCCAGACGGTCTATGAAGGAACAGTTAAAAACTGGGATTCATCGAAGCCTCTTCAGGCCGGTAACTACAATGTAACAGCGACTTATGGCGAGGAAGGAGCCGAGGGCTTCGACAAACCATATTTCACCGGTGCTACCGGATTTGCTGTAAATGGTGGCCAGAAAACCTCCGTTTCCGTTCCCGCGAAGCTCGGCAACTCCCTCGTGAAGATTGAATGCAGTGAAAGCTTCAGAAACTACTTCACGGACTACTCGTTCACTCTCAAGACCGGCAGTGGGACAGAAATCGCCTTCCCTAAGGACGAGACACGCGCCGCTTTCATCGAGGCCTACAAGTTTACGCTCTCCGGCTCGTTCACAAGTCAGGGCGGCGCGGAGAAGACCTTTACAAAGGACTACAATTCCATAGAGGCAAACACTTGCTACACGATAAAGTTCGATGCCTCAAACATCGGAGGGCTCAAGGTCACCGTCACTTTTGACGACACTGTCACGACCGTTGACTGCGGAGACGTTGAACTTAATGACTAACGGGAGGAACACACAATGAAAAGGATATTATTTGCAATGGCGGCATTGTCCGCACTTACGCTTGCTTCCTGCAAGAAAGTGACTGTCACAGAGGGCGAAGTCAACGGAACTCTTTCATTCGCGGAATTTGAGATTTCCTGCGATGACACCGTGGACACAAAGGCGTCAGTTGCTGCCGGAGGAAACTATGTGGTCTCAATTTATAACACAGCGACAGAAAGTCTTGCCGTCTCCACCACATATTCCGCAATTAAAGAAAAGGGTAACAAAGTTTCACTTCCTGCCGGGAACTATAGGCTCGAAGCACGTTCTTCGGAGAATGCCGTCCCAGTGGCTGCATTCGAGCAGCCGGTTTATGGCGCGACTAAGGAATTTTCCATAACTGCCGGCGAGACGACCTCGGTTGGCAGCATCACCTGCCGCCTGCTCCAGTGTAAGGTGACCGTGAGCTACAGCGATGAGTTCCTCGCGATGGTCACTGGAGCGGGTACAGCGTCTGTTGAGGTCACTTCCGGCCATCCGCTGGAGTATGCCCTGACCTACGCCAACAATCAGGCGACCTACGACCAGAGCGCCGGCTATTTTGCCGTGAGCGCGGCATCAGGAACGACTATGGTGGTTACTTTCAAGGGCAACGTTGAGGGAAAGAGCCAGAAAATGACCAAGACTTTTACAGACATCAAAGCAATGCAGTGGAGACAGGTCAAGTTCATAAAGAAGGTTAACGAAGAGGGGAATGCCACCTTTGACGTGGTCATCAACAATCTCATTGACGATGCCGAACTCTCGAACGACATAGCCGACGCCAAGGAGAACATCATCGGGGACGACCCTTCCGCTCCTAAGGGCGATGGTGGCATCACCCTCGCGTTCGACTACGCTGCCGGCTGCGATGCGGAGTTTACTGATCTTCAGAACATCGTCATACCGAAGCCGTCAGAAAAGGACATCCACCTCAACCTAAAGTCCGTGATTCCTAACGGGGTGAAGAAGTTCTATGTTGAAATAACTTCCACGAGTAGCGCCTTCCTTGCCGCCCTTGATGCGGCGAACGCGAGGACTATCGACCTCATCAACCCGCTTGCGGAGCATGACCTCATCTTTAAGGTCGTTCCGTTCCCGCATGGGCCGGAGCTTCTCGGAAAGACTGAAGTCCAGTTCGACCTCAGCGCAGCGCAGGACGCGATTGTGGTGTACCCCGGAACGCACACGTTCAAGATGAATGTCGTCGATGCCAAGGGCTGCCGGAACGCGTTTGATGTCGTGATGATTGTAAATGAATAACGGGAGGGAAAGGATATGAAAACGAAAAACATTGCAATTTGCTTCCTTGCCGCCATTGTTGCAGCGGCTTCGTCATGCAGCAAGACGGAAATCTCAGGACAGACTTCAGAAAAAGGAAAGGGGACACTGACGCTCGGCGTCTCATTGCCGCAGACAAAGGCCGCGATGACTTCCGATGAACTTCTTAATGCCGCAAAGGTGAAGATTTACATGGGAGATTTCAGCGGTCTGGTGCGTGAATATGTTTATTCGAAAGCACCGGAGACCATCTATCTCCCTGCCGATGAATATCGTGTGGACGTCATAGCCGGTGAAGCGGCCAAAGATGCTCCAGCAACGGCTTCCTGGGAACAAAAAAGTTATAAAGGCTCCAAAAACTTCACTGTAGCTGCAGGAAAGGACACTCAGGTGCAGGTTGAGGCGACAGTGAGCAATGTCGTGTCAAAGATTTCGTTCGACTCTACAGTCGCCGAGAACTTTGCGGAGGGCTTCACTTTCAAAATCGGTCCAGACTCCGAGTCTTCGCTTGTCTATGACGCTTCCAAGTCCGGCAGCGAGGGCTACTTCATAATCGACGGCCTTGACGAGCCTGAGCTCGTCTGGACATTCTCCGGAAAATTGGCAAAGGACGGTTCAGCGTTCACGAAGTCCGGCTCCATACCATCCGTTGAGGCTGGGAAAGTCTATTCGATGAATGTGAAATATACTATAAAGGACGGCGAGGTCGGCTTTGACCTCCTTGTTGACTACGCTACGGAGATAGTTGACGACACCGTGGTCTTCGAGCCTGTCTCCACAGGGCTTTCAGCGTCTTCGATATATGAAATCTGGGCCGGACACGCCACCATTCATGCGGATGTGGACGAGGTAGAGTTCAGCGACCCATCCGCCATTAAGTTCGCCTACCGCACGGAAGGTGCTTCAGACTGGACGACAGCCGATGCTGTCCGCAGCTCCGAGGGCGTTTACGACGCCGTTCTCAAGGGCCTGAAACCTTCCACCAAGTATGAATACAAGCTTGTGATAGCTGGAGCAGACCAGGGAGATGCTATGTCGTTCACCACCGAGGCGGCTCCTAATGTTCCGAACGCAAGTTTCGAGTATGTGAGCCTTGTCACAGGCAAGAGCTATTACAAATGGTACGACCCGAATTGCGAGGCCGAGGACGGGCGGACGATGTTCTGGGGCTCCGGAAACGGGGATGAGTCGGAGGGCGTGAAAGGCTCTGCCGGTATGGGGTTCATTATAACCGAGCCTTCCGACGATGCCAAGGACGGTTCGCGTTCGGTTTGTGCGATGTCGAGGAACGCGTTTGTAATGCTTGCTGCCGGAAACATCTTTACAGGGCAGTTCGCCGGACTTGTCGGCACGAAGGGAGGAAAGGTCAACTTCGGCCGTCCGTGGACATCTCGTCCGACCGGTGTCCGCTTGTGGGTGAAATATTCAGGAGGTGATGTGGACATGATTAAGGACCTTCCTGAAGGAGTGGACTTCAAGAAAGGCTACAAAGACAGGGGCAACATCAAAATTGCTCTCGGAACCTGGGATTATAAGACTTATGGCGGTACGAAGGATAGCCCAGTTCTGGTGAATACGACCGATAAATCGACTTTCGTTGACTACCGTACCGATGCTTCCACAATCGCCGATGGCGAACTCGTGCTTTTCGGCGAGGGCAAGCAGCAGTTAAACGGAGCTGCCGTGGAGGAGAATGTAGCCGTAACTGAATGGCGACAGATTACAATCCCGTTCAGCTATCACACTACCACAGTCTATCCGACCCACATCATAATTGCCTGTGCCGCTTCTATGTATGGAGACTATTTCTCCGGCAGTTCCAGCTCAAAATTGTGGATTGATGGTGTGGAACTTCTTTACGAATAGTATATGCTTGCAGTTAGAACAATATGACCCGAAAAAGTCTGAAATATATCCTTGCAGTCATTTTCCTGTGTCTCGGTGCACAAGTTTCCGAGGCACAGAAATATGACAGGGGATATGACAATTCCCATCAGCCGGTCTTCGCTCCAAAGGGGACATTCATGTTCGGGGGAAACGCGAGGTACTCGTATCACGCGATGAGCAACTACAGCTTTCTCGTCGTAGATGGAATCAATTCCAGCGGATATACGGTTTCCGCGACTCCGACTTTCCTCTATATGATCAAGGACAACATCGGGGTGGGGGCAAGCCTCTCCTACGACAGGACGCTGCTCGACCTCGCATCGGCGGATCTTTCGGTTTCGGAGATAAGCATGAGCGTGCGGGATTACTACCGGCTTTCACAGAGCTTCAGCGGCTCGCTCGCATTTCGCCCCTACATCCCGATCGGAAGTTCCGGACGGTTCTCCATGTTTGCGCAGGTGGGGCTCGGTTTTTCAACGGGAAGGGTCAAGAACACGGCTAAGGTGGATTCGCAGGTCAAGGGAACATACACAAACCAGTACAAGATTTTAGCTGGTGTGAATCCGGGATTCACGGCTTTCATCACTAACCATCTCGCGATGGAACTGAGCATCGGGGTTCTGGGATTCAACTACTTCTGGACGGATCAGACACACAATCAGGTCACGGGCGGCTCCAGCAGCAATGTTAACGCAAGTTTTTCACTGAACCTCGCCTCCATTGCGGTGGGATTCGCCTACTATCTGTAACTGCGCACGATATGAAAAGAATACTGATAATACTTGTCCTCGTTCTCGGTCTGCTTCCTATAGCTCTCGCGGCTTCAGACAACAACAAACGCCGCGCGCCATCCAAGGCCGCTGACAGCATTTCTGTGAAGAAGAAAGAGGCAAAGAAGGGGAAAAAGACGACCCTGGCGCTCGGGAAAAGGCTTGCGCGCGACACAACAGTAATCAGCCAACGCAGTCTTCGCACCCATCTGATTATCCCCAAACATGATTGGCAGATTGGTATGGCGGCCTCATATGTGAATCTTTCCGCCGACAACAGCGAATTACTGCTGCTTCTGAACAATTCCAACGCCTACCTGTCGCTCGCGAAGATTTCCCTTAACGGAGCCTTCGCCTACTGCGACAATCACGCCGTTGGAATCCGCCTTCAATACACAAACGGCAACTGCGCCATCGATGCCGCGACGCTTGACCTTCTCGGCAATTTCTCCTACGACATCAAGGATATAAAGGCAAAGACTTTCTCCTACAGCGGAGCCGTGTTCAACCGCTCCTATGTCGGGCTTGACAGCCGCGGTCGCGTCGGAGTTTTCCTCGACACCGGGCTCGGCTACACGAAGTCCCGCAGCGACATAAACATGTCGAAGGGAACTTACGCTGTAAACAATAAGTTCAGTCTTACCCTTAGTCCAGGAATCGTCTATTTCCCAATGAACACGATTTCGGTCTTCGCTTTCGTAAGTCTTGCCGATATATCATACAATAACTCAAAGGCTTACAAAGAATGGAATTTTACTGGTGAGCGGAATTTTTTCCGTGCGCAGGCTCGGCTTGACCTCTTCTCTCTGGGCTTTGGTCTTTCTGTTCATTTGTAGAAGCAGCATTTGACCCAGCATACAAGACACGTCCATAAGATCATATTCCTCAAGATGAAAAAAGAACGTCTCTCAATATTCATTCTTCCGCTTCTTGCACTCTCATGCGTCAAGAACGACATCCCCTATCCCGTTGTCGTGCCCCACATTCTTGCGCTCGATGCGGAGGGTGCGAAGTCCGTTGACATCAATAATGATGAACAGACGGTCAACATCGTACTTGAGGAAAACGTCGATCTGAAGAATGTGAAAATCAATGGCTATACTACCGACCTCGAAGAGAACCGTCTGACTGTATCGGACGAGATTGCCGGCGTTCATAACCTCACATCCCCTTGGGTGGTCACGCTTTCGACTTGGCAGGACTATAAGTGGACAATTTCCGCTGTGCGTCCGGTCGAGCGCTATTTCACGATTGAGGGGCAGGTCGGAGCAACGGTGATGGATGTTGAGAACCGCAGGGCGATAGCATACGCCAGCAAGATGGTGAACCTTTCGGACGTGAAGGTAAAGTCGCTGAAGCTTGGTCCCAAAGGGGTGAGTACATATTCCTTGAATATAAATGATATAAAAAAGTTCGTCGATGCAGACGGAAATTCCACATCGGTAGAGATTGAGGTGAAGAGTTTCGGTGATTCGGAATATTGGGCTCTTTTTGTCGAGCATTCCGACATATCCGTGAACGTCAAGAGCGTGAATGTCTGGACGAAGGAGGTCTATCTCACGGCAGTCGGTGTCGAGGGACAGTCAAACGGGTTCAAGTACCGTGTTTCCGGAGCCTCCGGTTGGACGGAAGTCAGCGGCTCTGCAATCACTACCGATGGAGGGCAGTTCACCGCGCACATAACCGGACTTGAGCCGGCCACGACTTATGAGTTCTACGCCTACACGGGCGAAGATATGACCGATACCTCGCAGTTCACTACCGACCCTGACCGTCAGTTCCCGAACAACAGCTTCGAGCATTTCAGTCTTGTGACTGATGCGACTTATTACAAGTGGTATGACCCTGCCTGCGATGATCCCGAGTCCCGCGAAATCTGGTGGGCATGCGGAAACGGCGAGGGCAAGGATGGCGTTGCCGGCACCGGAACTCTCGGACTTGTGCTCACCTACCCAGACGGCAACGACAAAAAGGATGGTGACTGGTCTGTGAGGTGTGAGTCAAAGAGCCTCGCCGGAGTGCTCGCTTGCGGGAACCTTTTCACGGGACGCTTTGCCAAGATTATCGGAACGACAGGCGGAGCTGTAAACTACGGACGCCCGTGGAACACACGCCCTAAGGCGCTGCGTGTTTGGTACAAATACCAAAGCGGTGTGATTGACATTGTCGGCAAGCGCCCTGTCGGTGACGACACGAAGATTGGAGACAACGACCGCTGCGAGATTGCGATTTCGGTCGGAAATTGGGACTACAAGAAGATGGGCGGTGTTCCAGAATCCCCTGTCTATGTCAATACTACGGACGGAATCTACTACACCTCCAAGTCCCTTGGGGTCATCGGCTTCGGTCACCGCGTAAGCGACCAGTCCTGCGACTGGACTCAGGTTGAGATTCCGCTCGAATACAAGTCCCTCACCGAGCGCCCGACGCACATCATTGTCACCTGCGCCGCCAGCTACCTCGGTGACTACCTCACCGGCTCCTCCAAGACCAAGCTCTGGGTTGACAAGATGGAGCTAGTATATTGACGGCATCCCATCCTTTTATGCATTCCCTTTCTTCAGCTATTTTTAGGCTATTTTCAAGCCGTTGGCTTGACTGTCGTCTTTTTCGCTATAATTTGTGGCGAAAGTCGGCAGGATACTGATAAGTTACTGCTAAGGCAACGGTATGCACCTCCGCGACTCCCAAGGCAACCTCCTCCTTTGCAACCTCAGGAAGCTATAGGCAATGATTCCCGAATAGGCATCCTCATATTTGTAAAGAGTATTTTTGCGTTTGATGTCAGGCTTGTAGGCAAAAACCATCTGAATAGTATCATATTGAGTTTGGACGCAAAAAGCGCCGGAAACCATTGCTGATTCCCAGCGCTTTCCGTGCGGAGCCGCCCGCGCCTTTCAAATTGCCCAATCAAGTTGCCTTCCCCTTCGAGGGGACGGGAGTGGCCGGTAAGATGGTGAGGATTTTGGCGAGACGAGCAACGCCGCAATCCGCTTTTTAGGCAATCTCGCCTATGATGACCTGACCATCCTTCACATCCACCGTGATAGTCATGCCCTTGCTCACCTTGCCCTCAAGTATGGCCTTGGCGATGAGGTTCACAAGCTCACGCTGCATCAGACGCTTGATAGGACGTGCACCGTAGGCAGGGTCGTAGCCCTCGTTGGTCATGTAGTCCTCGAAAGCTTCGGTGAACTTGATGCCCACTCCGTTTTCGTCCAACTTCCTGCGGAGAGCGTCCATCTGAAGATGAAGAATCTCGCGGATGTCGTCCTTGGTGAGCTGCTGGAAGGTGATGATCTCATCAATCCTGTTTACGAACTCAGGGCGCATCGTTGCCTTGATCTGCTCCTCAGTGGCGTTGGAGGTCATGATGAGGATGGTGTTCTTGAAGTCCACCGTACGACCCTTGTTGTCGGTCAGACGACCATCGTCCAGAACCTGAAGCAGAATGTTGAACACATCCGGGTGCGCCTTCTCGATTTCGTCCAGAAGGATTACCGAATACGGCTTCCTTCTGACGGCCTCGGTCAGCTGACCGCCCTCATCGTAGCCTACATATCCCGGAGGCGCGCCGACGAGACGGCTCACTGAATGACGCTCCTGATACTCGGACATATCTATCCTCGTAATCATGTTCTCGTCGTTGAACAGGAACTCGGCCAGTGTCTTTGCCAGTTCCGTCTTTCCCACGCCCGTGGTTCCGAGGAACAGGAATGAACCGATAGGCCTCTTCTCGTTCTGAAGACCGGCACGCGAGCGGCGCACGGCATCGGAAACGGCCCTGATTGCCTGATCCTGACCTATGACCCTCTTATGGAGTTCGTCCTCCATCCTGAGGAGCTTCTCCCTCTCGCTTTCGAGCATACGGTTCACAGGGATGCCCGTCCACCGTGCCACGACTTCAGCGATGTCGGAAGGAGTCACGGCCTCGTTGAGGATAGGATCCTTTATGGCATTCTTTTTAGCTTCGAGTTCGCTGACCCTCTGCTTGAGATCAGCCATCTTGCCGTAGCGGATCTCCGCCACCTTCCCATAATCTCCAGACCTTTCTGCAGCGGCTGCCTGAACCTTAAGATCCTCAATCTGAGCCCTGTCGGACTGGATTTCATTGAGTATGCCCTTCTCGGCATCCCACCTTTTCTGAAGTTCAGCGTGCTGCTTGCGCGCCTCGGCAAGGTCGGACTCAATCTTGTCAAGCTTCAGGGACACTCCCTCGTGCTTTACGGCCTCCTTTTCGATTTCCAACTGCTTAATCTTGCTGTCAAGCTCGGCAATCGGCTCTGGTACTGAATTCATCTCAAGACGCAGTTTTGAAGCCGCCTCATCCACAAGGTCTATGGCCTTGTCAGGGAGGAACCGTGAGGTGATGTATCTGTGTGACAGTTCAACGGCTGAAATCAGCGCATCGTCCTCGATTCTCACCTTGTGGTGGTTCTCGTACTTTTCCTTAAGACCGCGCAGTATCGATATTGACTCCGCCGGTGTCGGTTCATCGACCATCACCATCTGGAATCGTCTCTCAAGCGCCTTGTCGGTCTCGAAGTACTTCTGGTACTCGTCAAGAGTGGTTGAACCAATGGTCCTCAACTCGCCCCTTGCAAGCGCCGGTTTGAGGATGTTTGAGGCATCCATTGCGCCAGAGCTTCGTCCCGCTCCGACAAGAGTGTGGATCTCATCGATGAAGAGGATGACCTCTCCCTCGCTGTCCACGACTTCCTTCACGATGGCCTTAAGCCTTTCCTCGAACTCACCCTGATACTTCGCTCCGGCAATGACTGCGCCGAGGTCAAGTGAGTAGATTATCTTATTCTTCAAGTTCTCCGGAACGTTGCCGTCAACTATCTTCTGGGCTATGCCCTCCGAGATAGCCGTCTTACCGACACCCGGTTCACCTACAAGAATAGGGTTATTCTTCGTCCTTCGGCTCAGTATCTGAAGAACCCTTCGAATTTCCTCGTCTCGCCCGATGACAGGGTCAAGCTTGCCTTGAGCTGCCCTCTCATTGAGGTTGATGGCGAATTTTTGTAAGTTTTCGTACTTGTTATCCATATTGCTATATATACTATTTTCAAAAAAAACAACCGCCTGCTCGCAAGAGCAGACGATTGCCTAACATTCAAATTATATTCCTATCTCACCGATACTGACATTTTGTCAGTGTCAAAGCCTCCGCTCCTTGACCTCATTCCGTCAGTGGGTCAGTACTGCCGTTGCAGCCCTACTGTGCGTTTGTCGTGTCGGCAGACTCTCCATTGAAGTCTGGGGCCGGTGACAGAATCTCGGTGTCGATCTGGTCGGTGATGTCGCCGCTATTGTTGATGTGCGGGATGAAAGTGGTAATCACTGAAACAACGAAAATGAATGCAACGAGACCCCATGTGATTTTTTCAAGCATGTCTGCTGTCTGACGCACTCCGAACGTCTGGTTTCCTGTGGTGAAATTGCTTGCCAGTCCGCCTCCCTTGCTGTTCTGGAGGAGGACAACGATTGTGAGCAGGATGCTTGCAAGGATGACAAGCACTGTCAGGATTATGAATAATGCTTTCATTATTGTTTGATGCTTTTAATTATCTTACATTTCCGTTGCCGAATTGGAACGGCTCAATTTTTCAATAAGGGATGCAAAGTAAGCACTTTTTTCCGGATATGCCAAAATTAGTTGAGAATAAATTTGTTTCGCCTC
>DJSA01000024.1:6943-8101 GCA_002438905.1 Bacteroidales bacterium UBA6346 | reverse complement strand
CTGATGTGCGGAGCATAGGCGTATATGCCGACCGGACTTTGCGCATTCTTCCAGAGGACTTGACTCTCAGGAGTCCATGTGCCGCTATTATTAACCCATCGGAGATTGTCCTTGCTATAGTAATCACCATCACCGTAATCAATAAACAACCCAAGATCGCTGCCGGTATATCCGCTATAAGGTAAATCGGCTTTAGTAATCAATCCACTTACAGAGGCTTCAATCCTGACGACTCCGTCCGCAGGAAAATTTTCGTTGGTGAAATCAATGTTCTTTTCGCAGGAAACAAGAATTAGCGCAGCGAATGCGGCCAGCGCCAAGATAGGATTCTGTGTAAGTCTCATATAGGTCATCAATACATATCCAAAAATCTTCCGTATCTTCCGCTAAGGTACGGAAGATTTTTAGACTATGCAAGTTACCTCTTGATATGACACCTTTGTAATCGAAAACTCCGTCACTTGGTGACATAAATTTCGATTAGCAATGAAAGAATCCCGGCCGTCACCTCACAGAGGAGGCGATGAGTTTCTCAAGGTCGGCGCGGCCAATGCGGCCTTCGAGGCAGATGAATACGTATTCGTCCTTTTCGACCGAGGTCATCACGAAGCTAGTTACGGTGTTTTCGTCTCCGATGGTGTAGAGGCGGACAAGTTCGCCGTCCTCCTTGGCCTCAAGCAGAAGCTCAAAGTTTCCGGATCTGAGGAGCTTGTCAACCTCCGACTTGAGGGCCGCATTCACCTTATTACTCTCGCTATCAATAATATACATTCCGCTAAGTTCCTTAACAACCGGCGCGACGTCTATGTCCTCTTCCGGCATATCTATTTCGGGAAGCCTACCCATAAGACGGAACATGGAGGGGGATATATAGACCGCGCTGACCTTCGGCTTGTCAGAAAATTTGTTGTAGATGTCCTTGCCGCTCTGGGCGAATGAGGCGGCGCACACGAGCATCGCCGCGATTATTGTTGCTATTCTTTTCATATCTTTCTGTTTTTAAAAAGCTACCGTTATTTATGTCTATGTAATTCAATTAGAGAATCTCCCCAAGTTGCCTCATATTGAAGGCTATTTTGAGTATAGGCCTCCTTCGGAAGAAGATGGGGGCACATTGCCGATGAGCCTTGATGCCTTCTGCATGTGGGGAAGAGCCGC
>DJSA01000024.1:5722-6903 GCA_002438905.1 Bacteroidales bacterium UBA6346 | reverse complement strand
CCAATCATGGCAAATGTCCTTTCCACCTGGGCGTAGGCCTCTTCTGGGGAACTGAATGTGTCGGCAGGAGTCACGGATGCATGATGGAGATTAAGGCCGATGACGACGGCGGCCACCGCAGCAGCGACAAAGACAGGTACAATCCTTTTCCAAATCCGCACAGAGGGGCGGCGGGAGTTCCCCGAAGCAGTTGCTCCATAGTTCCCCGAAGCAGCCCGAGGCTCATCATTCGCCATCTCAGGAGAGTCGCTCCGGAGAATTTCCGAGGCAAGAATCCGGTTTTCAATCCGCTCGCCGAGGTGCTCAGGAACAGCGATGCTTTCATCGTCAGCAATGCGTTCCAGATCCGCCAGAGTCAGTTTTTCAATGTCCTCTGTCATTTTCATATCAGTCTTCATATTCATCAGCAATTTTCTTCAGTTTTTTCCTTGCCCCGCTCAGCAGAACCCTAAGGCTCAGGTAGGGGATGCCCGTCCGCTTCTGTATCTGTTCGTATGACAGGTCGTCAATGATTTTCATCTTCAAGACCGTCCGTTCACGCTCCGGAAGTCGCTCGACCGCCTCAAGCACAGCCTGCATCTTCTGCCGCCTAGCGATCTGCCCATCCTCAGGAGGCTGCTCCGGCTCCACCCCGTCAAGGGAAGAGCGCCCGCTCAGCCGCTTGCTCTTGAGCCTGTCCAGACAGCTGTTTCGGAGCAGGGTCAGGCAATATGCCTTAGGATTCCGCACCCTGTCGAGCGAGCCCCCGGCCTGCCAGAGTTTCAGATAGAGGTCCTGCACGGCATCCTCTGCCTCTGCCTCCGAACCGAGCAGCCTATAGGCGACCCTGTAAAGTCCGTCCTGCAGCGGAAGCCAGTCGTTTATGAAAGTCTCCCGGGTCATTCCTTTATAGAATCGGCAAGCCCGGCCAGAGCCTCGGTGGAGATGCTTCCCCACAGGCACATGAGACTCAATTCAGACGGCATATAGATAATAAGGTCATCAACCGTCTTTCCGTCAGGAGAACTCGTGCCATAGAATAGAATGTCCTCACCTTCGTCCTTGACGCTCATCAGAAGACTTCCCTCGCCCATAAGCGCCGTGAACTTCCTGTGAAATTCGTCTCTTACGGCCCTGCTGCTGTCCTCCATATCGACAATGGTCAGCCCGCTGATTTTGTCCATTGCCCGGACTGCCGTCAT
>DJSA01000024.1:0-5644 GCA_002438905.1 Bacteroidales bacterium UBA6346 | reverse complement strand
TCAACGCCTTTTTTCCTGTCAAATTCCTTGATAAGCTTTTTGATTTCTGACTTAGGGGCGTCGCTTGCATTCGCACAAGAAGTCGCGGCACCGGCCATAAGCAGCCCCAATCCGATAAATAAGATAGTTACAATCCGTTTCATACTCAAAAATAATAAAAATTCATTGTCTTTTCCGACGCGCCACATAATTGACGAAAATGCGCCCGATTTGTTAATGAAAATTTCGGATTTCGATATTTCAGGCATAACGCATCTGGGAATGAAAATATGCTGAGTACAAGTAAATTTGAAATATATTATAATATTTGACGAATTGATTTGAAAAATATTATGATATTTTGCGATTTTGTGGAAAGACACCGCCTGATTTATGGCGGGAAGAAGACGGTAAACTGTCTGCCTATGAATTCAAATACAACCCGAAAAGGAACGCCAGGGCTCCTTTGACATTCACGAAGGCATACCCTGACGCCACCTTTAAGGTCATTACACCAGATAGTATTGAAGAGTTTCTGCTGTAAGTTGCTGCACCGGCGACATTGTCCGAGCCGTATTTCTTTGGATTTTTCTCAAAACAGGCATTTTATTTCTTTGGATTTTTTCCGATTTCGATGATTTATTTGTTTGGATTTTTTCTTTTCAGTAATTTTGCAGCATAATAATCAATGAATTATGCAATATCACAGAAGAATCATAGACAAGTACCTTGAGGAATGGGCGGAGAGTGACGCGCACAAACCGGTTCTGTTGCGCGGTGCAAGGCAAGTTGGAAAATCAACAGCGGTGAGGCAACTCAGCACCAAATTCAAGAACTATGTTGAAATAAATTTTGAGAAGCAGCCGGAATACAAGGCTCTTTTTCAGGACAACCTTGATGTCGGCCGGATTGTTCCGCTCATGGAGGCAATGTGCGGCAATTCGATTAAGGAAGGGACAACATTGCTGTTTCTTGATGAAATTCAAGCCTGCCCGGAAGCGATAATGTCACTCCGTTTTTTCAAGGAAGACCTGCCCGGCCTTCATGTCATCGCAGCCGGCTCGCTCCTTGAATTCGCCTTGGAAGAACTGCCCACCTTCGGTGTCGGACGGATTCATTCAATGTTCATGTACCCCATGACATTCGATGAATTTCTTGAGGCGGCCGGAGAGACATTGCTTATGGACGCAAGAAACAGATGCTCTGCGAAAGCACCTCTTCCTCAGCCGCTGCATGACAGACTGGTTCAGCTGTTTCGTATTTACATTCTCGTCGGAGGGATGCCCGAAGTCGTCGATAAATGGGTGGAAACCAATAACTTTCTAAAGTGTCAGGAAATTCAGGACGACCTCGTGACAAGCTATGAGGATGATTTTCCAAAATATAGGAAGAAAGTTGCCCCCGAACTATTACGAAGAGTGATGAGGAGTGCGGCAGCGCAGACAACGCAAAAGTTCGTGTATTCACAGGCCGGCGACAATTACAAAACTAAAGAAATCAAACAGGCAGTTGATATGCTCATCCTTGCTGGGATTCTGATTCCGGTAACGCACACCGATGCGAACGGGCTCCCGCTCGGAAGCGAAGAGGATGAGACCTATCGAAAAATGATGCTTCTGGACACAGGTATAATGCTGCGGCTACTGAACTTGTCCATAGGGAACGTGACACAAATCACAAAAGACATATTGACTTCCAGCGAAACGGAATTAGTAAACAAAGGTCCTATGGCAGAAATGGTCGCAGGCCTGGAGCTATTGAGATACCAAAGTCCGAACACTCGTCATAAAATGTTTTATTGGACAAGACAGGCAAAAAATTCCATCGCGGAAATCGATTATGTCACAAGCCACATCAGCAACATTCTTCCGATAGAGGTTAAGGCGGAGACTCAGGGAGGCATGAAAAGCCTGTGGATATTCATGAGAGAGAAAAATCTTTCCGCAGCAATCCGCTGCTCACTTGAGAACTTCGGAAAATTCGACTACACGGACAAGCTGGCGGACAATGCTGTCCGTCATGTCACAATTTGTCCGCTGTACGCCATCTCACGACTAACTATGATGATGAGTGACGAATGAACTTGAGGTATGCCCTACTCTGTCTATAGGACAAGTGCATCTCGATACAAATACACTTCCCGTCTGCTGACAATCTATCGAATCAACATATTCCTTTGGTTACGATGTTTACCAGTTTTCCTCCTCTTTGGCATTCTGCACGGCAACATTTAACTCATCAACAATTGATGCCATATATAAGACAAGGTTATTGAATGTTTCTACAGATTTCTTCTCTGTAACATTAGTGCTCCAATAATCGTGCTCTTGGCTGATTGGAGCCGCATTAACTGGATTATAATCAATACGGTTAGTATTCTCCCAATATGAATTAATTATATTGTTACACGACACCAGCACCTTCATTCTATCCGCCTTAAATCTTACATCAATCGTTAATTCCCCCATCGTATACCACATACCCATGGAATGCTTAGCCAACTTTGGAGTTCTAATTTTAACAACATAATAATCATCGGAAGAGTTCTTTAAAGTATGGTTAGAATCATTAAGTTGAGTAAGGAAATAACTTTTCACAGCTGCTGAGGCCATATCCTTTGAGACGCTGAAAGGGATGACCTTTTCTACAACAACAGCGTCATTCTTGACAGAATACATATCTTCTGTAACCTGAGCATTTACATGAAAGGCTGACAACATCAATGTCGAGACCAGCAAACAAAATTTCTTAGGCTTCATATCTGTATTATTTTATTAGGTAATGTGTAAAAAATAAGTTGCATCAGTTAAATCAGCATCGAAATAACAGCATCTGCCTACTCCGCATATTCGCTCGGGAGGAACTGAGTCCAGGAGTCGAGGTCGGAGGTGTTCTCGACTTTCTGCGGGCAGAAGCGCCATACGCCGTGGCGGCTTTCGATGAGGACACCGCCTTTCAGCGTCAGGGGTTTGCCGGACTGGGAGGCGATATAGTCAATCAGGCCGTTGTGCTTATAGGGGTCGTCCGGGCGACTGTCCCTGGCCTTGGTGTCGAGCAGAAAGACCACGCCGTTCTTCATACGGACGATGAAATCGACATAGAAAAGGCCTTTCTCGCCGCCGGGCTTCGTGTAAGGGACGGCATAGTCACTCATTCCGCTCTCGCCGTTCTTGTACCACCAGTCGATGTACTGCGTATTGGCCTCAAGGAACTTCACAAACTGATTCTCAGGATTCGAGGCACGGTTTTCCTTCACGAACGGCTCAAGTGCGTGATTATGAACATCATTCTCCTCGTGGCAGGACTGCTCATTGTAAGTCCTCTCCTCAGGCACTTCCCATTGGTATTTGATGAAATCCCGTTCTGAAGCCTTTTTGCGGCGCTCATTCATCGTATTCTCGTATTCCACGAGCGCATTCTCAATTACGCCAGAGAAAAACGACCTGTTCTGATGATAAAGGACAATCTTCTTCGTCGAAAGCTCGTCTATTCCGAGGAGTTCGTCAAAGGACTCTATCAGGGCGTTTTCGAAAGTCGGCAGGCTCCAGTATTTCTCCCAACCGGAAAGCTGCGAAAGACAGTAGTCGTCAAAGACGCGGCTCAGTTCAGTGGAAGTTCTCGCAAACCTCACGCGGTTCGTGACCTCGACCGTCCCGAGTTCATCCGCAATCACCAGGTCCTTCGGAATCTCCACGGATATGCTTGCCACATCGAGCTTTACAGTCCGTGCCGCAATCACGCGGTTTCCTGCTTTCAATGCCTCGACATCGTCGGCCGGCTCTTCATCATCCTCGAAAAGGCTGAACAGCGTCGGGTTATATGTCAGGCTCCATTGCCGCGCGAGCGCATCCTTCAGAATCCCCCGGAACTTCGGCCCGAGGCGTCGGCGGTCTGAACTCTTCCGCTCAGTGTAGGTCGATGTCAGCTCGATGTTCGTCAGCTTCGGACGGCGCTCGGCGCGCATACGCGATATGTACGCCATGTCATCCGAGGCTATCTCCACCTGCCTGCGGCTCAAGTCCGTATAGACATAGCCCTTGTTCAGCAGCGGGTTCGTGTAGAACTTCTGCTCCGGCATACGCAGGATTCGTCCGAGAGTCTGCATCGTGAACGTGAAACTCTCCATCTTCCTGAAAATCAGCAGCACCGCAGCGCGTGGACAATCCCAGCCGAGGGCTATGGCCTGCTTGAACAGCAGAACCTCCGTCAGGTTGTCAAGGTCTTCGATGCCCTGAAGATTCTCCTTTTCCTTGGACAGCCACACCGCCAGACGACCGTTCTGAACGGTGATGCCCTCCTTTGCGGAAAGATATTTCACGACTTCGTCCTTTATCCTCGTGTCCTCCGCAGTGTTTGCCTCATTAGTGTCGTTCGGAAGCTGGATGAGCAGAAGAGGATTTATGTTGATGTTCAGAGACTTATAGGCTTCCGCGATTTCATTCCTCTTCGCCAGCGCCTCACGAATCAGAGTCTCCGTAAGGCTCTCGTCGCCCGGGTTCAATGCGGGATTCAGAACTATGCTTTCCTTTATCATCTCCTCCTTCACGACATCCTCCCGATAGACCGTCACCATCTCGTCACCCTGCGCAACAGGAGTCGCCGAGATGCGAATCTCAAGTTTCGGGTTTATGCGCGCAAGCACCTTTTCGGACTTCTTCGCGTTCTTGCCTCCGAACATATGTTCCTCATCGACAATCACGACAATGGGAATGCGGTTGTCGATCTGAGTCCTGTCCGTGATGTCATAGAGCGATGCGGAGCGCTCGGTCTCCCGAATCATCAGGGCGTTGTCCTTGTTTATGCTCTCCCAGTTCACGAAAAGTATCTCCCCGGGGCGGATGTACCCGTCAACGGACTGGTCGAGCTCGTCATAGACCACCGGTCTGAGCAGGCGCGACTCGGTGAAATAGTTCTTCATCTTGAAGTAGCTCTGTTCGTGGAGCTTGTTCGGCGCAATCCAGATGAACGCCACCCAGTTCACGAGGCTGTCCGTCCTCTCGGGAAGTTCCTGCGCCAGTCTCGCCAGCATCCCGGAGGCCATCACGGTCTTTCCCGAACCGGTAGGAGCCTTGAAAACCAGCCTCTTGCGCTGTCCGGAAGCGTTCAGAATCCTTATGACCTTCTCGACAAGTTCATCAACGGCCTTGTCCTGATAGTTAACCTGTTTCAGCATAGGCTATTCCTCCACATCATTTTCATTCCGCTCCGGCTCTTCCGCACCGCGCCCATGGCATTTCCCACATTGCCAGGAAGTTCATCTCCACTACCTCCGTCAAACTCAGCAATGTCCCCGTCACCGGATTCCTCATCACCAGCATCACACACCCGTTTCGGCAGCACCTTTTCGTAGGCATTGTAAATCGAAGACGGGACGGCGCAAAGCTCAACCCTGTCAGCGACATCCATGAACTCGTCATCGTAGGCATAGTCTCCCGGAGAGAAGACATAGACCTTAAACTTGTCGGGACTGTCGGCATCTTTTATTTCTTTCACGAAATATTCGATTGCGTTTTCATTGAGGATCAAGAGAATATGTCGTCCTCCGCCCTCGAAATGCCGTGCCACCGACGACTTGAGTTTCAACTTGCCGAAGGTTTTGAGTTCATTGTAGGAGCCCTCGCGTATGCAAATCAGGTCTGCGGATGCGGCGGCAAGGGAGCGGCGG
>DJSA01000108.1 GCA_002438905.1 Bacteroidales bacterium UBA6346 | reverse complement strand
CGCTCATCCAGTCGAGCGAGTCAATGTGCTCCGCAAGCGACTTTTGGATGTTCGCGACCATCTTTGCCATCCTCTCCTTGTCCTTGGCAGGGAAATACTTAGCCACATACATTTCGCCCACAGCCTCGGAAAGCAGCGAGTTCGGAACGGCCATCGCCCTCTTCCAACGAGGCTTCTGCTGCTGCACGCCGGCCATCTGACGGGAGAAGAAGTCGAAGTTCGCGTTGTAGAAGTCATCGCTCAGCGCTCCGCAGGCACCATGGATAAGTTGGGCCAGCAGATAGTTCTTCAGCACCTCGACATCCTCGACCGCGAAAATGCCGTCAAGCGCCTTGAAGAAAGACGGCTGCGTCACGACAATCTTGCCTTCCGGCTTCACTCCGAGCGCCTCGAAATAGCCGGCGAGGTTGAGGTTCGGATATTCTGCGTCGAGTTCCGTGAATGTGGTCGGGTTGTACTGCTTCTCCATGTCCCTGCACTCCACGCTCGTCCACGAGGCCTCCGCGAGGGCATCCTCGACCTTCATAGCGTCGCCGGCACGTCCCTCCGCGTTGTCAAGCCTTGCGAGTTCAAGAACCTTGGTAAGGAATGCCAGGTAGCCGGCCTTCAGCTTCGGGTCGCAGCCCTTGACATAGTAGTCGCGGTCGCCCATTCCGAGTCCGGACTGGCTCATATAGAGGATGTTGCTGTCGCTGTCGATCATGTCCGCCATCACATACGTGCCGAAAAACGGGCTGTCAGAAGCAAGGTGCATTGCCGCAATTTCACGCACCAGGGCATCCTTGTCAGCGATTGCCAGCACTTCGTCGATGTAAGGCTTCAGCGGAGTCGCCCCTTCCTCATTTCTACGGAGCGAATCCAGCCCCATTTTGTAGAGGTCGGAAATCTTCTGCTCAACCGTGCCATGTGCCGCCTTGAGCGAACTCATCGACTGGAACAGTTCGTTGAGCCTCTTCTCGTTGTTCTCCCCGAGGATGTCGAACGATCCGTAACGGGCATACTCCGGCTTCAGCGGGTGATTTTTCTGCCATCCTCCGACGGCATACTTGTAGAAATCAACTTTCGGCGAAACGTTTTCGTCGAGATCCGCCAGGTTAATCCCCGGCACCGCGCCCTCCCGCTGGCCGCAGGAACACAAAGCAATGATCGGAATCATCAGTGTCAAAAATTTTTTCATAATATTACAATTATATTTGTTGTATTTCAAATCACTCCGCTACCAATCATCTCTTTACTTGAATCATACCACACCGCAAACTGACCCGGCGTAATCCCCCTCTGCGGCTCGTCAAACAGCACATACAGCGCCCTCTCCCGCATCACGAGCGTCGCCCCCTGCAGCGGCTGACGGTAGCGAATCCGCACCCGATACTGCCGCACCTCGCCCGGCACCATCCGCAAATCCTCGCGAATCCAGTGCAACTCTTCCACCGGAATCCGGAGGCAGCTGCGAGAAAGCCCCTTGTGGCGATGACCCTCTCCTACATATATAATATTGTTGTCAATATCAGTCCCGATCACAAAAATCGAGTCGCCGTGACCGCCGATATTCAGCCCCTTGCGCTGTCCGATGGTGTAGAATTGCGCCCCGTCATGCGTCCCGACAATCTTTGCGAGCGGATTCTCCTTCCAACGCGTTTTCTTCACGTGCTTTTTCCCGCTGCGGTAGATTTCCGTCTCGAAATGTATGTCCGAATAGTCAATGCACTGGCTTATTGCGTCAAAATCGTCATCGCTGAGTGCAGCAACCTTTTTCAAATCCCACGGACACTGTCCGGCGCAACCGAGACTCTCGTCCGCAGCATTCCTGCCCTCCTCTGCATTCTTGACCTCCGCCGAACCCGTCTGTCTCTCGAACCTCGTTGCGGAAGTCTTCGTCTCGCTGACATAATCCGAAATCATGTTCGCCTCACCGGTGCATCCGTCAGGCAACAGAGATGTCAGAATATTCCGTATCCTTTGATACTGAATACTTTGTGCATAATATGCGTCAAATACTTCCACTACATTTCCCTCCTTCGGCTCCAACTTCTGTTTCAGAAATGTCGGGAGGTCGACCTTGCCGACGAAGCATATTCCCTGCGAGTCCTTTTTGTCGGCAGAGGGCAGGTCTGCCTCATGTGCAAGGCGTCTGACTTCAGGCTTGGTGATGTCCCCGATTGGGAAAATGGCGGTAGCGAGCTGTTCCTGCGTGAGTTGGCAGAGAAAATAACTCTGGTCCTTGTTGGGGTCTCTGCCCTCAAATATCCTATATATAGGTGTGAGCTCGCTCCCGTCTGCCGGCTTTCCGTTGGAGTTCAGCCCCCATGTCTTCGGCACAAGGACTTCATTCCCGTCGGCATCTTTCAGCGTGTCCTTACGGCAATAGTGCCCCGTAGCGACCATGTCCGCACCTAATTTTTTCGCCGTTTCCCAAAACGCAGCGAACTTTATCTCCCTGTTGCACAGCACATCCGGGTTGGGCGTGCGTCCTTTCGCGTATTCGTCGAACATATAGTCCACGACCCTCTCGCGGTAGACCTTGCTCAAGTCCACGAAATAGAACGGAATACCGATTTTTCGCGCCACCATCTCCGCAACGAATCGGTCCTCCTCCCACTCGCACTCACCGTGGAGCGTCGTCGAAGCATCGTGCCAATTCTGCATGAACAGCCCGAAGACGTCATATCCCTGTCTTTTCAGCAGAAGTGCGGCGACGCTCGAATCCACGCCTCCTGACAATCCGACGCATATTTTCATATTTCCGCTTCCATTTTGCACCCATCCGCGCAAATCGCTTTCATATTGAAAGAAAAATGTCGTGAAATCTGCGCTTTTTGATTTTAAATTTATATATTTGTGCGCTTTGCGCCGTGCAAAGTTACAAAAATCGCATAGTTTATGACAAAGAATATTCTTGAAATAACATACGAACAGTACGGCTCTGTCGAAGAATTGTCGGCGGCGGACAGGGAACTTGCCGAGGCCGCAGTGCAGGCGATAGGGGGGTCATACGCTCCATATTCCAAGTTCAACGTCGGCGCGGCGGTGCGCATGTCGGACGGAACGATTGTAACCGGTGCCAATCAGGAAAACGCCGCCTATCCATCGGGGCTTTGCGCTGAAAGAACCGCAATGTTCTATGCCAATGCGCATTACCCGGACAAGGCCATGACCGCGATTGCGATTGCGGCGAGTCAGAACGGCATTCTCTGCGAGGAGCCGGCGACACCGTGCGGACAGTGCCGGCAGGTGATGGCAGAGTACCAGACCAAGGGAGGGCAGCCGATGTCTATAATCTTGGTCGGCAGCAAGGTCGTTTACAAGTTCGACCGCGTGGAATGCGTGCTTCCGTTCATATTTGACAGCCTAGACGTGAAGTGACGGCGTTTCGTAAAGCTGTATTGGTCTACGTTTCGGGAAACTTTTGAAAATTTGGGGCAGTCTTGCTTGCCGTTCCGCAAGAAATGACTACCTTTGCACCTGGGTAAGT
>DJSA01000021.1:2014-3628 GCA_002438905.1 Bacteroidales bacterium UBA6346 | reverse complement strand
ATGCGGTGTATGTCCCGCAACATGGTGTCACCGCTCACACGGACACCGATGGCGGTCAACAACTTTCTGGCAGACTCCGAGGATGATTTCAAGCCGTGTTGGGGGCGGGTTGGACATTTCGGGTGATAAAATCCTTGTAATCCTTTGAAACTCTTATCTTTGTGGCGATTTATCATTAAAATGGCAAAAAAAATGTATTTTTTGTGGGTCATCCAATGTGGTTTACAATGGCCTGAGAGGCCGAATCCAGCGTTATAAATGCAAGGACTGCGGAAGGCGTTTTGACGGTGGTATAAGACGCGACAAGTCGCAGGTGATAACGGATTATATAGAGGGCAAACAGACGCAGTCCCAATTGGCAAATAGATAAAAAGTGTCTGTCAGAACAATTGCCAGAGATCTTGAGGGGATGCGTTATGTCCAGAAAATATCCAAGTATAAGGACGTAGTCATCCAGATGGATACAACATACTGGGGCCGCAACTTCGGTCTCATGGTGATAAAGGATGCGCTGCGCAAGCGCGTGCTCTGGCGCAAATATGTCGGGAGTGAAACCATTGCCGATTATGTGGATGGTGTGTTATGGCTCAGGGAAAACGGTTTTACTATATATGGCGTGGTCTGCGATGGAATGATAGGTCTGCTCAAAGAACTTTCACTGCGCTATCCATGTCAGATGTGCCAGTTCCATCAACAGCTCATAGTCCGTCGTTACCTTACGGAAAAATCCTGATATAGAGGCGTCAAGGAAGCTTCTCGAACTCGCGAACAGCATCACTCGCATGTGCAAGGATGAGTTCGCGGGCAAGCTGGCTGAATGGTATGAAACCTACCGTGACGTATTGGACGAGCGCGTCCATGACAGTCGTCTGAAGTCTCCGCCATACATGCGTCCACGTCTGCGGAGCGCATATTTGAGCGTTAGGAGAAACATGCGATGGCTATGGACATTCGAGTCCTACAAGGACAGGATGATACCGAAAACAAACAACGGCATGGAGGGTATCTTCGCCGACATCAAGTCAAAGGTGAGAGTGCATAGCGGAATCAGCGCTGAACATAGAAAGAAATTGATTGACGAGTACCTGACCAGAAATTATTAGGCACCGCCGCCGGAATAAAGCATCTCCGGCGGCTACAGCACAAGTCAAATGTGAGCTCGCCTTAAAGGCTCACATTTGACTTGGCTGTTGCCCCGTCATCACCCGAAATGTCTACTTGACCACAAATCTGTTTTCCGGGACTTCATGCTTGAGGTGATGATTGAGAATCTGAAAGCTGACATAGAGGCATACGTCGAGTCCACCGGCGAAGTGCTTCCGGCAGCCAAAGGAAAAGAAAAAAGTAGGGAGAAAATCGTCAGATTGTTGGGAGAAAACCCGAACATGACTACGAACACGCTCGCTGAAGCCATCTGTATAAGTCCTAAGGGCGTTGAGAGGCACTTGGCCAATCTAAAAAGAGAAGGTGTCATAATCAGGATCGGGCCTGACAAGGGCGGTCACTGGGAGGTGGTGAGGTAGTTGCATCGGACTACGAAAATTTTCTTAAATATAATAATTATATCTTAATTCTTATCTGTCTTGCAAACTGTTATGGTGAACTTTGCGCTGA
>DJSA01000021.1:874-2004 GCA_002438905.1 Bacteroidales bacterium UBA6346 | reverse complement strand
GGTGCAACTATGAAAATCGTCATCACGGCCGCAGGCAGCCTATCGGGACGACATAAACGCCGTCGCTGCGTTTGTAGGCCATGTTTCCTACGGCTGTCAGGACCATCTTGAATGATGGAGCGTGCATTTTTTCCGTGTCGATTCTTGTTTCAAGGCAGTTTAATGATTCCGCTCCTTCGTCGATTAGTTTCTGACCGCCGAGCTTCATTTCCACGAGGGCATACTTGCCGTTACGGAGGTGGATCACGGCATCGCATTCGAGGCCGTTGCTGTCGCGGTAGTGGAAGACACTGCCGTCCAAGGCATCTGCATAGACGCGAAGATCCCTTGCTGCCATCGTTTCAAAGAGCAGCCCCAAAGTGTTGAGGTCATTTTTCAGGTCGGACGGCCCGAGACCCAGGGCGGCGGATGCAATGGACGGATCCACAAAATAGCGTGTGTCGCTTGTCCGGATTGCCGCCTTTGAGCGGATATTGGGATTCCATGCTTCCATATCCTCAATTACAAAAATCTTTTTGAGGACTTCGAGATAGGAAGATACCGTTCCCTCGTCAAGACTGTCCGTGTCATTGGCCGCCATGTCGTTCTTGATTCCCACAATTGGTACTTGTGTCCCCTGGTGCCGCGCAAGAGACCTCATTAGCCTTTTAGTTCTGGACGGACTCCTGTTGATGCCATCTACTGAGGAAATGTCCGTTTCTGTAACGGCATCGTAATAGGCACGGGCTGTTTCGAGAGCATACTCTTGCTTGAGGCTTGTCGCGATGGGCCATCCTCCNNCGGCAAATCAGGAATGATATGTCCTCTATCTTCAGAGCGCACTCTGCCAATACCCCAGTTGATGCATTGTCGAAAAGAGCGGAGAGGCTGATTGCACCGTTGGAATCCCCGGATTCAAAGAGTGACATGGGCCTCATCCGGATTCTGGAGATTCTTCCTGTTCCCGTGTGATGGATTTTCGTCTTTTCATCGCTGCTCAGCGGGACGGCTGAACCCGTGAGTATGAACTGCCCGACTTGCTTGCTTCTGTCAATTGAATACCGGACCGCATCCCAAAGCTGTGGGATTGCCTGCCATTCGTCAAGTAGCCTTGGCTTGTCGCCTTCGAGCAGCGAGTTGATGTCCATGTC
>DJSA01000021.1:549-765 GCA_002438905.1 Bacteroidales bacterium UBA6346 | reverse complement strand
GGTCCCTCAATGACGACAGCTCCCGTGGAGTGGAGTTTTTTCTCAAGCAGTGCATCTGCAATCCGCTTCTTGTATTCAAAAGTCCCCATCTATATCTAATTTTTTGTGTTGGACAAAGATGGAGATAAATATTTTGATAATCAAGTAGTTGTTTTAAAATTCGGTGAAATGTGGAAAATTTTTCGGTGAAATATGGAAAATTTTTCGGTGAAATGT
>DJSA01000021.1:0-476 GCA_002438905.1 Bacteroidales bacterium UBA6346 | reverse complement strand
GTCTTCCAGTAGAGGCTCTTGAGGACCGTCCCTTCCTTATTTGTGTCGATTTCGAGGGAGTGAACCCAGTTGTACATGAGCGTGAATTCTATGCTGTGCGACTGAGTGATGTTCCAGTCGAGGCCTGCAGCGGTGCGGACGCGGTTGAGGTAGGCGTGGCTGTAGCCGAGGAACTTGTAGTTTGTGTAGGCCGCCGAGGTTTCGCTCCATGTCGCCGAACATTTCGGGGCGTTGAATATGTTGCGCAGCTCGACATAGACGAAAGGTTCTATGTGTCTGAATCCCTGATACTTCACGATGAAGCGTGACTTCAACTGGAGCGCGTTGGGAACATCCTGGAACTTGTTGAGATCGTAGGCGTAGTGTGTGAGCTGAAGCTTTTCGCGGAGGGAGAACTTCCAGTCCCCAGTGTCGTACTGGCCGGCTAGGTTTAGGGAGAGTCGATGGCGCGGCTTGAAGGTGTTCGCCGAATTGAA
>DJSA01000114.1 GCA_002438905.1 Bacteroidales bacterium UBA6346 | reverse complement strand
TCGGGTGATAAAATCCTTGTAAAAATAAATTTTCTTGGCCTTTTTCAATTCCGTACGGAGATGGGAGAAGAAATGTCGCATCCGGCAATGTGACGGTTCTTTTCATCGGAGACTCAGAAAATATATTCTTCCGGCGCAAGAGTGACATCGTGCTCAAAGAACATCACAAAGTATATCGGGGCATAGGTGACACCGTCCTTTTCGAAGACTTTTGCTTCGTTTGACAGTACGTATGCCTGCCTTATTGCGTAGTCCTTGTTCGCGATGAACTTGTCCAATGCGCTGTGAATCATGTAGTCCTTGCCGGATTTTACCTCAAGCGGAATGGAAGACATATTTTTCGTGTCATCAATCAGATAATCTACCTCACCGTTTTTCTTATTGTCGTAGTAATACAATCCGAATCCGTGGGCTTTCAGTTCTTGGGCGACGGCGGTTTCATAGACGGAACCGAGGTTTATGGAGCACTTGTCTTCGAGGACAGGCCTGATGTCATTGCCGTACAATATTCCCGTAAAGAGGCCGGCATCGTTGAGGTATAGTTTCAGAAGGTTCTTTCCGGCATTCTGAACAAGGGGATAGGACGGCTGGCTTATTGCATCGGCTTCAAGCGCGACTCCGGATGAGACGAGATAGTCGAACTCGTCCTGATAGTCACTCGTGCGCTTGCCTTTTTTCCCCTCGATGTCCTTTACCTTGATTCGTTTCTTTTTGTTTTCCAGATTGGATGGAATCATTTCGTAGATTCGCATAATCTTGAGCTTGCGGGCGGATTCCTTTTCATATTTTGCCGCGTCGAGGGCATAGAGTTCCCTGATTTCCCTGTGAACGTCACGTACTTTGGCGATATTGTGTTCAGATATGTACGTGTTCACGGCATCGGGAAACCCTCCGACGAGAAGATATTTCCTGAACAGGTCAAGCATCCGTCTGTGGATGGCGTCATTCGGGGACAACTTTTCCTCGAAACAGCGCCGAAGCTCGTCCATTGCAAGTTGTCCTACTCCATTCGCCCAAAGAAATTCCTCAAAATCAAGAGGATACATGTGCAGGGTTGTCAGACTGCCGATAGGGATGGACAAGGTCTTCTTCAGGGTGACTCCGAGAAGGGAGCCGCTTGCTATGTAGGTGAACCGGCCGTCTTCCATGAGGAATTTCACAAGGGTGAGCAGATGGTCATATGCCTGAATCTCATCGATGAACACGAGAGTAGAATCCTTTTCCCCCATTTTCTCTCCGGCGAATGTGCTCAGGGCGAGGTAGAAGTCTTCAACTGTCTTCGCTTCCGCAAACAGCCTGCCTCCCTGCCGGTCTTTCTCCATGTTGATTTCTATGAAGTTGGGGAACAGTCTGCTGCCGACATCCCTGATGATGAACGACTTGCCTATTTGTCGTGCGCCATCGACTACGAGCATCCTGTTGCTCCCGGATTTTAAGTACTCCTCTATCTTGCTGGAAATCTTACGTTTGAGCATAACGACCTACATTTATTCCGTTTTTTCTATGGTGCAAAAATACATTTATTCCGCCAAAACGGCAAGGAAAACGTACATTTATTCCGTTCTCGCGTCTTCCCCAGCTATCGCACTCTTCCGCTGTGGCATTTCGGCTTGATGTATTGAGAGGCAGTGATTGAATTCAGCCTTGCCGATGTCGATTGGATTTCTTCTTTTCGCGTCATCATTTGCACGCCATATCAAATGAACCAAAATGAACTTGATTCGCGGTGGCGGATTGTGTTTCTTTGTACAATAAAAATTGAACCTATGCCACAAATCATTTCAAGCGGTGGAGAGCTGGTCCGCATCAACGCCGCGAAGAACATCATCGAGCGTTCGATCAACGGCGGCGTCTCTTGGACACCCCGCTACACCGGAACCGCTGCCGGAACTTTCCGCGATCTTCTGACCTTCGGAGGCGAACTTCTCGCCTGCACGTCAAAGGGGATTTACTATTCCACCAACGGCGGTGTCTCCTGGGCGCCCCGCTGCACCACCTCTTCCGCCGGTGACTTCCTCTCCCTGGCCTCCGACGGCACCAAACTCCTCGCCACCACATCCAAAGGCCTCTACACCTCCACCAATAAAGGAGTTAGCTGGGTGAGACGGTAGAAATATCTGTCGAATTAAATGTAACTTTGCATGAAACACTTAGTATTACTGCTCACTATTGTATTGGCTTTGACGGGTTGCTCAAAACCGCATTGGGTGCAGACAAATAATGGAAAATATGTTTATGGTAAATTTAATGACAAGGATAATTTGATATGGGAAGGCCCTTCTAATGCCGTTTTTGCTGATGGTAAAGGAGTGCTCTCTACATATGATGATCAGGGGCAACTAAAGGAGAGTGTTGACATTTCAACAAAACTTGGTGTCGTCTCCGACTATTCATACGTAATAACAGAAGTAGGCTCTTATTTAGGTGAAAAGAAAAAAGGACTCCCCAATGGTTTCGGAGTCCTGATAGATGGCAATGTGGTATCAATAGGTCACTTCAAGAAAGGTCATTTGTATAAAGGTAACTTTCAAGAATATACAATAGTTGATGGTAAGTTGCAGCCGCTGCTGTTCGGTTTTATGAAAAAAGGCAAGGTCAGTGGTGTCGGAGAAGAATATAGCAACGGACTTCTTGCCTATAAAGGCGGCTTCAAAAAAGGGCTTCGTAATGGAATGGGTCAGGCATATCAGAATGGCGAACTGATCTACAATGGAACTTGGAAAAATGGTCAACGCCATGGAAATGGCATTCAGTACAAGGAAGGTGGTCTTATTGTTTACGAAGGGGAATGGGATAAGGACTGCTACGATGGCCGTGGCAAACTATATGAGAATGGCATTTGTCAAGAAGGTAAGTGGGAGGAAGGCAGATTAACCAAAAGCATCTCAACATCAGTCTTTTCAGATTTAGCAAAAGCCACAAAGAAGTGGTTCTCTTCAGACACATTAAATATTGAGGAAGAGGTAATTCTGGAGAATATTCCTAACGTGACTTCGCAAATTGAATTCATTGAGGGATTAGATTCCGATTTACGGGAACACTTGCAAACTTGTTTTGGCAAGAGAGTGGAAAAAAGATTCGGATTTTGGAATCTGTTAAGAATGATTTTTCAACCTTGGTTTAAATCAGATGTAAAAAGAGCAAGTTCCGCACAAAAATATTTCTGTAAAGATGTGTCTGCTAAAGACATCCAGAACTTCATAAACGAAAAAGTTGATTTCTATAATAAAACGGCTTCAGACAAGTTGTCCTATGTCAAGCTGGATAAACTTCCTAAAGATGCGGTTGTTAACACGGATGTGGCACTCAAAGTCTTTGAAAGAGAAGCTATGGAAACAACAGATGTTGGAGTGGGAATTTTGGTTGACATTATCATATGTGTGGTTGTCGCCTTTATCATTGGATTCTTAATAGGCATGTTTATTCCCTCCCTTATTCCATATTGTGGTATAGTTGATATCGTCTGCGGCATTATTGCATTTGGCATAGGCTTATACTTAAGTGTGTTCAGAACTACCGCCATCTCTTTGGAGCTTGAAGCTTCCATCAAACAAATGTTAGTGGATAATTATATGTTATATATTGATTCTCAAAATATTATAACTCAACTTTTAGGTTTATGAGAAAGTTTTATATAACAATAGTTCGTTAAAT
>DJSA01000084.1 GCA_002438905.1 Bacteroidales bacterium UBA6346 | reverse complement strand
CTCTACGGCGGAAGCTGCAAGCCTTCAAACGCGAAGGAACTTTTTGCACAGCCTGACATCGACGGCGGTCTCATCGGAGGCGCGGCCTTGAAGGCTGATGACTTCATTGCTATTGCTCAGTCATTCTGATGTGATGGGCGCCTAAAAGCGGATTGCTTCGTTACGCTCAACTTTTTAATCCTCACAACCAGGAGGTTGCTCCGGTTAAAAAGATTTCGCAAGCCTTGCACTCCCTCTTTTATGCACCCCATTACTTCCAAGCATTTTGCATTATGAAGAATGATGTTAAAAATATGAATAGAGCCGCCGACAACATCCGTGTGTTGGCGGCTTCTATGGTTGAAAAGGCCAAGTCCGGGCATCCCGGTGGGGCAATGGGCGGTGCCGACTTCATCAACGTGCTCTACTCCGAATACCTTGTCTATGATCCGGAAAATCCGTTCTGGGACGGCCGTGACCGTTTCTTCCTTGATCCGGGGCACATGAGCACGATGCTCTATTCCACTCTCGCCTTCACCGGCAAGTTCACTATGGATGAGCTCTCGCAGTTCCGCCAGTGGGGAAGCCCGACGCCGGGACATCCGGAACGTTGCGTGGAAAGGGGAATCGAGAACACTTCCGGACCGCTTGGCCAGGGACATACCTTCGCGGTCGGTGCGGCAATCGCGGCCAAGTTCCTAAAGGCTCGACTTGGGGATGTGATGAATCAGAGAATCTACGCCTACATTTCCGACGGCGGCATACAAGAAGAAATCTCGCAGGGAGCGGGCCGAATAGCCGGTACTCTCGGGCTTGACAACCTCATAATGTTTTACGACTCCAATCGCATCCAGCTCTCTACCGAAACGGCAGTCGTTGACAATGAGGATGTTGCTGCAAAATATAGGGCGTGGAAATGGAATGTGATCGAGATCGACGGAAATGACGTCGAACAGATTCGCGCTGCTCTTGACGAGGCTCTTGAGGTCGTTGGCAAGCCGACGCTTATCATCGGCAACACCGTGATGGGCAAGGGCGCATTGCGTGCCGACGGTTCAAGCTATGAGAACTGCTGCGCCACTCACGGCGCTCCGCTCGGCGGCGAGGCGTATGTCAACACCGTGAAGTCTCTCGGAGGTGATCCGGAGAAGCCGTTCGTCATATTCCCGGAGACTGAGGCTATCTACGCTGCTCGCAGGGAGGAACTTCTTGGGATTGTGGCCGGACGCAAGGCTGCTGAGGCTAGCTGGACGGCTGAGAACCCTGAACTTGCAGCAAAGAAGTCAAAATGGTTTTCCGGAGAAGTTCCGGAAATTGACTGGAAGTCGATACAGCAGAAAAGGGACGATTCCACTCGCGGTGCATCGGCTGCCGTTCTCGGAACGCTGGCCATTGAGGTCGAGAACATGGTCGTGGCATCCGCTGACCTTTCCAACTCCGACAAGACCGATGGATTTCTAAAGAAAACCCATGCTTTCAAGGCTGGGGATTTCTCCGGGGCGTTCTTTCAAGCGGGAGTGTCTGAGCTCACTATGGCCTGCTGCTGCATAGGAATGGCACTTCACGGGGGTGTGATACCGGCATGCGCGACATTCTTCGTGTTCTCCGATTATATGAAACCGGCTGTCAGAATGGCCGCTCTTATGGAGGTTCCTGTGAAGTTCATCTGGTCGCATGACGCTTTCCGTGTCGGTGAGGATGGTCCCACTCATGAGCCTGTTGAGCAGGAGGCGCAGATTCGTCTGATGGAGAAACTGAAGAATCATCATGGGATGAACTCGATGCTTGTACTCCGTCCGGCTGATTCTGAAGAGACGACACAAGCATGGAAACTCGCTATAGAGAATGTGAAGACTCCGACGGCGCTGATTCTTTCACGTCAGAACATCAAGAGCCTTCCGGAGGACAATGACTACTCGCAGGTCTCCAGGGGAGCATATATAGTTGCCGGCTCTGACAAGCTTCATGATCACGGACTTGGCGGGAACGAAGTTGTTCTCGTGGCATCCGGCTCGGAGGTCGCGACCCTGATTGCCGGTGCAGCGCTTCTTCGCGAGAAGGGCATCCGCTGCCGCATCGTGTCCGTACCGTCAGAAGGGCTGTTCCGCAGCCAGAGCGAGGACTATCAAGACGAAGTGATTCCTGCCGGAGCAAATGTCTTCGGACTCACCGCAGGACTTCCCGTGACACTTCAGGGACTTGTCGGTTCGAACGGCACTGTCTTCGGCCTCGAAAGCTTCGGCTTCTCCGCTCCGTACAAGGTGCTTGACGAAAAGCTTGGCTTTACCGCCGAAAACGTCTTCAACCAAGTCACTGACCTGCTGTTCTGATAAGACCTCAAGCAAAGTTTGAAAATTGCTTGTAAAGAGCAACTTGGAGGCGGAGATGAAGAAAAAGATGAGATGCAAGGAGCATTGTAAAGGTGAAACCACAGCAACCAACCAGGACGCATCAGCATCGTGCGGAGAACAACGAAGCGTGGGCCTTGTGCGATAGTGTGCACGGAGCACAACTTCCCCTTCGAGGGGACGGGAGGGGTCAATTAGATGGTGAGGATTTCATCATGACGTCCAACGATGCAGATCGCTTTTTCTTCGCCCCGACACCGGCCAAGTAGCCGGTGCAGAACGCTATTTGCAAGTTATACCCGCCTGTGTCTGCATCAAGATTTAGCAGTTCACCTGCAAAGTGAAGGCCTGGAACCAATTTGGATTCTAGGTCTTTTTTGTTGACCTCATCCAGCGTGACGCCTCCTGCCGTGATGACGCAGCGCTCGTAGCCCACATACCCGGCAATGGGCAGTTTCCAGTCCTTCAGTGCCTTTCCGAGACTTCGGCTGTCAAGTGATTGGAATGATGACGCAAACGGGCGGATGAGTTCCTTGGGCAGCAGTTTGCTCAGCAGTACGGCAAATCGATCCTTGTATGGGCGTAGCGTCTGCCTCCCGCGTATGATGGTGTAGCTTCGTCTGTCATCTGTAATTTCTTTCCACAGCTCGTCAATCCTGCGCTCCAGCTGCCGCGGCTCGACCGCAGGTTTCAAGTCAATGTGCCCCATCACCTTTGACCCGTTGAGCAGAGCCTTGACAGCCTTGCGGCTGACCCTGAACCCTATCGGTCCCTCTATCCCTCCGTCAGTGAAGTCAAGATCCCCGAATTCGGAATCCACTATGCTTCCGTTTATCTCAATGCCGAGCCGCACATTCTTTAGCTGTATTCCTGCAAGCTGACGTCCCCATTCGGTGAGCGGACGGGCTCTGTCAATGTGCCCTTTCAGGCCGCTGTATCCTTCCCTGTCCGCCACCCCAGCTTCATCCATCACCGCCGAGTGGACATCAGACCCGTCAGCCTTGTAGCCTTTGGGCA
Source organism: Bacteroidales bacterium UBA6346 (assembly GCA_002438905.1). Classification (GTDB taxonomy): domain Bacteria; phylum Bacteroidota; class Bacteroidia; order Bacteroidales; family UBA932; genus Cryptobacteroides. The sequence continues at coordinate 2,090 of DJSA01000084.1, read as the reverse complement.
CAATGGCCGTGAGAGCCGGGAAGCATCCTTCAATCTTGTGCCCGAACTCCCGTGCCCATCTGTAGCCGTCACCTGTTGAACCTGTGGTAGGGTATGAGAGTCCGCCTGTAGTTATTATAAGTCTGCTTGTGATGAAGTCGCCGAGATTTGTTGAGACGATGAATTCCCCGCTTTCATTTCTGTCAATGTCGCTGACTTCGCATCCTGTGACAATCTCTGCGCCTGCCTCCTGGGACATTTTCAAAAGCACGTCAACAACATCAACGGACTTGAGAGATTCCGGAAATACCCTCTCTCCGCGCTCTACGACACATGGACATCCGTGATTCTCAATCATTTCCATCATCTTCTGCGGCGGCAGGGCATAAAACGCCGGCTTGAGAAAATCTGCTTTCGGGTGCACATGTTGCGAAAATTCGTTCCATTCGGACATGTTCGTGAAATTGCAGCGCCCTTTCCCGCTTATCATAATCTTCCGTCCGACTCTCGGCATTTTTTCAAGAACCACCACCTTTGTGGCACTTCCTCGCTGTGAGTCCGCATCTTCTGCGAATTTGTCGGCGGAACCGGCTCCGACAGCGGCCATAAGCCCTGCAGCTCCGCCCCCTATAATCAGTATGTCGCTATATCTGTTCGTTTCCATTCCAGGCATGAAGTCATAATAAATCGTCACGACAAAAAACGCTAACGAGGAAAATTTGTTTGATTCAATGAAAAATATCAGAAAATTTACTATCTTTGCAGTCCTTTCTTCGGATATCGTCCGCAGATTGAGGCCAAAGCCAGTTTAGCTTAGTTGGTAGAGCATCGCATTCGTAACGCGAAGGTCGTGGGTTCGACTCCCATAGCTGGCTCACAGAATCGTATCGTGAGAGAGTTCCGCAGCCTCAATGTTCGGGAGGCATTCAAGCGACCACACCGGAACTTCAGCCAGAACATCGGAAATGTAATTGCAGACAGCATCGGAAGTCTCTTCCGTGTAGCTCAGCGCAGGCGGTGCAGAAGGCAGCAGCGCGCCTATTGCCTGTATGGGATTGAGTTTCTGAATCCTGTTATACGGGGCTTGGCTCAGGCGTACAATCGCTGCAAGGGGATATGACTCAGCCTTGTAGCATGGTGTCTTCCCGCTCCATGGTGAGCCGAACACCATAACTTTCCCGTCCGGCATGACTCTCACGAACGGACTGTCATCGTTCAGCAGAAACGACTCCGGATATCTCTCTCGCAAAAGCCTAGTATGAGTGCTTTTCCCAGTTCCGGATTCTCCGAGAAAAATTACCCCTCTTCCGTCAAAGACGTTGGCTGAGCTGTGGATAGCAACGCATCCGTGTCCACAGGTGAGGAAGTTAACGGCTGTCCATAGGGCATACCTATACATTGTAGCCGTGGCTCTCACTATGGATGTCCGCACTGTCGAGTCTCCGATTTTCCATGTCTCCCAGAGTTCCTTCCCTGAGTGTTCCTCGTTCATGTGGAAAATGAGTGTGTCTGAATTTCTGTAGAAATGGCAGGTTATGTCCTCGAAGGAAACATCGAAATAACTTCCAATCCTCTTGCATTCGCCGGCAAGTTCTGCTGTGTCCTTCTCTTCAAGTTCTTCAGAGACAACAAAATCCTCTTTATCTGCACCGGAGATGACGAATGGCTTGAAAAAGGGCATCGCCTTGATGAAACAGCACAGGTAGGCTCCAGAGAAGAGAAATCTGAATCCGGCGATTGACAGCATCGTCGATTCCAAATGTCGATTATCTGACATCGGCTGTGCCCTCCCTCGTCAGATTTTCGTCTTCAAGCAATCCGCACTCCGCGATTTTTTCACACCATGCCTGCCCATCTTTTTTTGCGAGTTGCGTGTCGATTCCATACTCTTCGATAAGAGCAGCAGTGACGTCTTCAGGTGTGAACTCAATTTCATGGAATTTATTCCAGAGAAAAAGCGACGTCTCGTTGAGGGATATTATTTTGGTCATGTCTCCGCCGTATTTGCCCTGCATTATGATAACGTTTTGCCCGGCCATCGAGCGGACCTTGAATTTCGAGGATATTCTCATAATAATGTAATGTTGTTTTTTACAATACTTCGTTAAAAA
>DJSA01000104.1 GCA_002438905.1 Bacteroidales bacterium UBA6346 | reverse complement strand
AGACCCATATTGCATATTACATCATTTTGTCGGAGAATGGCTTGATATTCGTGCATATTCACTAATTTTGTATTGATTCGAACAGGAATAAAATATGGACAGAAAAATGATACAAGATGCCGCGTTTCCGAAATGTCCGATACGCAATATCCTCTCAAGAATAGGCGACAAATGGACAATGCTCGTGCTCTACACCCTCGAACAGAAAGGCACACTGCGTTTCAACGATCTGTACCGCGGCATTCCTGACATATCCCAGAAGATGCTTACGGCCACATTGAAGACTCTGACGGAAGACGGACTCATATCAAGGACCCTTTATGCCGGAGTCCCTCCCAAGGTTGAATACACCCTAACAGACCGAGGCCGCAGCCTCCTTCCTCATCTTGACTCGCTCATCGGCTGGGCAATAGAGAACTTCGACTCCATACTGGCTGACCGGAAAAATGTTGCATTGTGATTATTGCGTAATCTTTGATGGAAGAATAAAAGTCGTGATGAAGAAGAGCCTCCAGAATGTGGAGGGCTCATGGAAAAAATAGGATCCCGACAATCACCGTTCCTATGGCACCTATGCCATTCCACCACGAAACCGTCCTTATGCTGAAAGCCCTCCTCGGACTCCGCCTCGCCATCGGCAGGAGGCTGCCATTCCTCCAGACGTTCTCCGACAGAGGAAACAGCCAGCCAGACCATATACAACTTGGCTGGACGATGGCCTTCTTATCCTCACATCAGACCGAACCAGAATCTGCACGTGGAACACGGCACTCCTCTGGAACTCCTTTTACATCTCATTGGACAGAACATTCGTCAAAATATATGCTATAAATCTTTCCGCTGCAATAAGGAGAACCTAGACAAGGAGGCTCAAAACTGGGTAATCGAAAACTCTGTCACATGGTGACGCAAAATTCGATTAGTGATGAAAACTATTGAACGAAAAAAATATCTGGACGAACTCATTTCTCTGCGAAATAACGGGATTTCCTTTTGAAGGACAACTCATTGGAATTGTAAACCTGCCGTACAAACAGTACCCACGGTAAGAATTTCGACTCCGCAGACTCAATGAGAAAGGTACTAAAAGATGAATGCAAGCGCCTCGTTCGACAGTCTGCACACTGCTGGCATACGCCGTTGACATGGGCTACACCTTCTTCGACACAACGGAAGTATATGGCACGCCGGACTGACCTTTGACGCTCCGGAAGCGGCAGGCCCTCACAAGCTCATACCTGATTCGAGGCCGGAGACAATCCGGAGATCCGTGGATTGTCCCGATTCCAGGAACCAGGCACCTCTCACGGCTGAAGGAAAACGCCTGGGCCGTGGACATACATTTGTCCATAGAAGAACTATGGGGCATTGACACCGAGCTCGACTCGATGGTAATGAGCGATGTCTTCGGCGGCTCGACGATAAAGCAGTAATAAAGGCACTTGTTTCCGAAATTGAGGTAATGTAAAATAACTGGGAACACTATAATTTTGTGACATAGTTCTTATTGAATATGAAAAAGATACTCACAACGGCAATCCTTGGGGACTTGTCTATGACGGCTGTGGTCGCACATCCTAACGGAGGTGTGAAGGAGCAGGTCGCCGGGCTTACAGCCAGAGGCTCGCCGATGCCTGCGCCGCCCGTCAGAAAGAGGCCGTCGGCAAGCTCACGGAATTCTTCGGGAAGAATCTATAAAATGAACGAATCTGAAAATGAAAATCAAGAATATATTTTTTATGGTTATGCTATCAACATTGCCGTTTTCCGGGATACAGGCCCAGACCGCAGAAGACTTCCGTCAGCCTTATCCATTGGGAGACAAAATATCTCCTAACCCCAATTTTACGGGCGAAGTATGGCTTGCCCCGTTGAGCGAGCACAAGGAATTGAACGTGCCGATGACAAATGTGACTTTTGCTCCTGGCTGCCGGAACAGTTGGCACTCGCACACGGGCGGGCAGATCCTTATAGCCACCGCAGGAATCGGTTACTATCAGGAGAATGGGAAACCGGCACGTCGTCTGTTCCCGGGCGACATTGTCGAAATCGCACCTGGTGTGGAGCACTGGCATGGAGCCGCCCCGGACAGCTGGTTCGCTCATATTGCCGTTTCGTGCAATCCGGACACCAACAAGCCTACTTGGCTGCAACCCGTGACAGATGAAGAATATACGTCATCCGTCAATGCCACGACATCTGTTTACGATAACCAGGCTCTGACCGCACGCGAACAAGCCATTGTCGCCATCGCTTCCTACACGGGCAAAGGTGATTTGGAACATCTGCCAATGGCTTTGGTACAAGGCCTTGAAAATGGAATGACCGTCAACGAGATCAAAGAAGTGTTGATTCAGGCTTATGCCTATTGCGGTTTTCCGCGCAGCCTTCGTGCCATTCAGACCTTTATGAAGGTGCTCGATGATCGCAAGTCTCAAGGTATCAACGATACTATGGGCAAGGAAGCGACGATGCCGAATCAAGATGGCGATAAGTACGACCGTGGGGCTGCTATTCTCGAAACACTATCCGGCGCGGACTCCGCTCATCCAAAGAGTGGCTATGGAGCATTCGCCCCCGCTATTGACCAGTTCTTGAAAGAGCATCTCTTTGCCGACATCTTCGAGCGCGGCTTGCTCTCATATCGTGAGCGAGAGTTGTCGACTGTCTCGTTCCTTGCCGGTGTGGGCAATGTGGAACCTATGGCGGCTGCACACATGGGCATTTGCCTGCATCTTGGCATCACCAAGGAGGAGCTCACGGAGTTACTGAATATCGTGGAAATAAACTTAGGAGAGGCATTTTCCGGATCACTAAGAACAGTTCTGGAAGATGTGGCAAAATAATAAAGGATTGCCGAGAAGTGCGGGTATAATATTTAAACAATAGCAGCTCAAGACCATCAACGTGATGGAACAAGGATATTTCCGGTCTTTGTGGAAAGGCCGGAAATTTGTATATTCGTGGTTCATAAGATTATGGTTCGATTATGGAATAGCAGAAAGGCATAATGGTCGTGGATAGGCTCGGTGTCGTCCCGCTTGATTAGGAAACTGTAATATGCAATATGGGTCTCCCTGTTTTTTTTGCAAAGTTAATTCCCTGTTTTATTCATTGGCGGGATTCTTCCTCGGGCGTCCTCTTTTAGTTTCTTTTTTAAGTATTGTTTGTCTGTTTTCCATCCGGTAGCTGGCGCCGGGATTTCGACTAGCTGGAGATGCGGATTGCGGACATCCTATCGTATGGAAAACCGTTCCGGCTTCCTGGGAAAAACAAATGGAGGGCATGGCGATGACTAAACTCTTCCATCAGACACTGACGGGCATCATTTTAAGGATAGATGAACTAAAACAATACCGGCGCACGGGCGGCCTTGATGATGAAGAGCGCGACAAGTTCCTCTCGGATCTCGAACACCAATACGAGATGCTATATGACACAGTAAAGGAACTTATCTTTCTGGACAAGTCTGAGGAAATCGACTCGTGTATGATAAGAACGTCCAGTCGTTATGAGATGCCCTTCTAAAAACACACAATAAAGTATAATCAGAACTTCGATCCGTCAGTGTTGTGACGGCCGTCACAACACTGACGTTAAACTATAATGAACAAAAAAAATGACCAACCTTATGCCGAATACAGACTGCCGAAATCCGCGGAAATGAAAACTACCTAAAATTGTTGAAGAAAAAGTTGCTTTTTACCCTAGTGCATCAGAAAATTCTCGGGAACTCCAGTATTCACTTCCGTCAGCACCTTGGTGACGGATTCCGTCAAATACAGATTGAAGTTCCTGTATGTTGTTTTGTAGTCCCATATTTCTCCAAATTTACGAAAATCAAACATAATCAACACCTGCGATCTTATCGCTATCGCCTCTTTCTGCTAAGGTTCACGAACTTGGTCTCCCTGTAGTCGCAGCCATACGCTTCGTTGGAGCAGGCATAGACA
>DJSA01000139.1:30698-32854 GCA_002438905.1 Bacteroidales bacterium UBA6346 | reverse complement strand
CGCAACTATTGTTTGCTTTTTTCGTTTCAGATTATGTCATATTTTTGACGTATTGAAACTAATGGGATATGGACAATAACTCCATCAAGGAAAACATACGAAGAATAAGGAAAATACGCGGATTAACACAACATGAACTCGCCACCCGCTGCGGCATATCAGTAACCCACTACCGCAGCATAGAAGCCGGAGCAACGGCCATCATAAACCCTATAGTCCTACGAATTTCCGAAGTCCTTGAGATCGGAATCGGCTACCTCTTTCTCGGTTCCTGGAACAGGAAGGAACAGGACTTCTCCCTTGAAGACGAGGCTGTGGGCTATGGATTCAACGGAGGCTTCATGGACAAGGCAAATAGGCGTTACAACACCATGCGCGATGATTATGAGACCCGTCTTGCCAAGCTTCGCGAAGAAATCTCCGGTCTCCAGAGGGTCATCGACACCCAGCGCCGCGACATCTCCCACCTCGAAAGTGTCGTCCGTATGATGCGCCGCATCAAGGGAATAGAATAAAAATCCGGCCAGCACCAATGAAGAGGCACTGACCGGCAATATTTCCATGAATTGAGGGCTCTTACTCCTCAAAGGCGTACGGAGCGTAGATGAGCCCGTAGTACTGATATAGCGGAACCATAGATGATTTCACTTTAGCAAGGAACCCCGGATAGGTCTGGGCGTCCTTGTTCCAGCTTACAGCGGCAAGACCGCAGAATCGTGGGAGATCCATGAACTGAACGCGGTCGATTCCGCGCATATACTCAGTCCAAGTGTTTGCCTGAATGCCGTAGATGCACTTTTTTTCGTTTTCGTTAAGCTGGTCGTAAGGGTCGAAGCTCCAGCACTTTTCGAGGGACACATAACCGCCTATGCCGAGAGGCTCCCCGTTCGCCTGAGGATCTGCCGTCTGGTAGTAGTCAAGGTAGAAGTACTTGTTCGGAGCCATCACGACCTTGTTGCCCATCTTCGCGGCCTTGATTCCGCCTTCAGCTCCTCGCCAGGACATAACCGTCGCCGTAGGGGTCGCGCCCGCCTCAAGAATCTCGTCCCAGCCGATGATGTGGCGGCCCTTGTCGTTGAGATACTTCTCGATCCTCTTGAGCAGGTAGGTCTGAAGCTGTCCCACTTCCGTAAGACCCTCGTCCTTCATACGCTTCTGGCAATCAGGGCATTCCTTCCAGCGGTCGCGGGGACACTCATCGCCTCCGATGTGGATGTACTCGCTCGGAAAAATTTCGCAAACCTCGTCAAGCACGTCCTCAAGGAACTGGAATGTAGTCTCGCGTCCTATGCAGAAAACGTCCGGAATGACACCCCAATATGGGAGCGGCTTATAGCCATCTTGCGTGCATCCAAGGTAAGGATATGCAGCGAGAGCAGCCATGGCGTGACCAGGCATCTCTATTTCCGGAATCACAGTAATCTGTCGTGCTGCGGCATACGCCACAATTTCACGGCACTGTTCCTGGGTATAGAATCCGCTGTGCGTGTGGCCGTCATACTTTTTGTCCTTGTCGCGCAGATGGCTGATGAGCGTGTCCTCACGCTTCGCGCCCACTTCCGTAAGGAGGGGATATTTCTTTATCTCGATTCTCCACCCCTGATCCTCTGTGAGATGCCAATGGAAGGTGTTGAGCTTGTGAAGGGCCATTATGTCAATGTACTTCTTCACGTCCTCGAAAGGAATGAAGTGGCGGCAGCAGTCGAGCATCGCTCCCCTATAGGCAAACTCCGGCCAGTCCTCGATTTCGAGTCCGGCGAGCTTCAGCTGCCCACCCTCGGCCTTGGAAGCGCTCTCTATGAGAATCTGGGTAAGGCTCTGAAGCCCCCACCAAACGCCTTTGGCCGAGCCGCCGACGATGGAAATCCTGTTCTTCGGATCAATGGTCAGCCTATACTGTTCTTCTGCAAGCGACTTGTCGACAGAGAGTTTCACATCCGCCTTCCTCGCCGATTTTTCAAGAACGGCCTTAGGAAGCACAACGTCTGAAACAATACGGTGGAAATTCGTTTCCGTCCAGTAGTCTCCGGCTTCGTATGGCTTCACTATGGATTCCGCCCACGTGTTTGCAAGACTTTTGAGTTCATCGGAAGAAGCGTGAATCTTGATTTCGTCTGCGGAAATTGGCAGCATAGACTGCGTCTGAGTGATTTTCT
>DJSA01000139.1:30464-30628 GCA_002438905.1 Bacteroidales bacterium UBA6346 | reverse complement strand
GGCGGCTACAGATGACGCCGCGAGATGTTTCAGTGTCATAAATGTCTGTGTATGAGTTTAATGTTACTAAAAAAGCATTCGAGAGAAGCTTCGGCAAGAGTCGAAGCCGCTCCCGAATGCTATTCCGCAAAGATACTCAATTAAGAAACATGAAAAGAATAAAC
>DJSA01000139.1:29128-30363 GCA_002438905.1 Bacteroidales bacterium UBA6346 | reverse complement strand
TGCAGGTTATTTTTTGAAGGTTTCTAAATCGAGAATGCGTCAAATCCGCCGTCGACAACGCATACGGTTCCTGTCACTGCCTTTGAGGCATCGGAAGCGAGGTAGTGGAGAGTGCCCACAAGCTCGTCCGGCTCAAGGAAGCGTCCGATAGGCGTGTGAGCGAGGATGGTGTGCGAGCGCTGGGTAAGGGAGCCGTCCTCGTTTGTGAGAAGCGCGCGGTTCTGGTTCGTGAGCAGGAAGCCCGGAGCAATGGCGTTGACACGCAGTCCCTCGCCGAATTTCATCGCCAACTCTGCGCAGAGGTATTTCGTCCAGTTCGCCACAGCCGCCTTTGCCACGCCGTAGCCGGCCACGCGGGTGAGAGGACGAAGAGCCGACTCGGAGGCGAAGTTGATGATTGAGCCCTTGCCGGCCTCGGCCATCGATTTGGCAAAGACCATTGTCGGGATTATTGTTCCGAAAAGGTTCAGTTCGGTGACTTTCTTCACGGCGTCCACGTCAAGGTCGAAGATGGTCTTGTCCGGCGGAACGGTTGCAGAGGCCATGTTGCCTCCGGCCGCGTTAAGAAGAACGTCAATCTTTCCGTATTTTTCGACAATCTGCTCATAGTTATGCTCAAGCGTTGCCTTGTCGAGCACATTTGTCGGGAAGAAGCTGGCCTCGCCGCCGTCCTTGCGGATTGCCTCAACGAGACTCTCGCCTATTGCCGCCGCTCTCTCAAGGTCGAGCAGCACCACCTTGCAGCCCTGAGCCGCGAAATATTTAACGATTGTGCTTCCAAGCACGCCGCAGGCTCCGGTCATCACCACGACCTTGCCCTTAATGTCAAAAAGATTCTGTGTCATATCATTCAATTTTTATTATTCTGCATTGCTCAATTATTCTACATCCTCATCTTTCTATATCCTCATTTTTCTGCATCCTCATTTTTCTGCATCCTCATCTTTCTATATTCTCATCTTTCTGCATCTTCATTTTTCTGCATCCTCATTTTTCTACATTGCTCAATTTTTCTACACCAAGAAATCTTCAACCAAAAATCTGAGCCGCCGAAGTTAAAGATGAAGATGGATTGCAAGGCTTGCGAGGAGTTAAAACCGCAGCAACCTGATGGTTGTGAGGATTTTGACGACGAAGCGTAACGCAGCAAGCCGCTTCAGCCTTTAACTTCGGATTATACCCTCTTGCAGTCCTCTGAGTTCAGCCAGACTGCGCATACGCCCGTAGCAGGAATA
>DJSA01000139.1:27550-29044 GCA_002438905.1 Bacteroidales bacterium UBA6346 | reverse complement strand
ACCCCGCGCCTCTGCTCGACCTCAAGCAGCGCCTTCATCATCCCGTACATGTCAACGTCACCCTCAAGCAGGTTCGCCTCGTAGAAGTTGCCCTCGGCATCGCGCTTGGTCGTGCGCAGGTGCACGAAGCCGACCCTGTCGCCGAACTCGCGCATCATCGCCACGCAGTCGTTGTCCGCCCGCACCCCGAACGAGCCGGTGCAGAGGCAGAGTCCGTTCGACTGATTCGGCACGGCCGCAATCAGTTTCCTGAAGTCCTCGGCCGTGGAAAGAATGCGCGGCAGCCCGAGCAAAGAATAAGGCGGGTCGTCCGGATGAATCACCATCACGGAACCGCACTCGTCAGCGACCGAGCAGACCTGCTGCAGGAAGAATATGAGGTTCTCGCGCAGCTGCTCCTCGGTCACCCCGTCGTAGCGGGAGAGCGCCTGACGGAACTGCTCCAGCGTGAAACTCTCCTCGCTTCCCGGCAGCCCGGCAATCATATTTCTCGTAATCAGCTGAATCTCAGCTTCATCCATCTTCTCGTAACGGGCCTTAGCCACGGCAATCTCCTCCGGCGACCACTCATCGAACGAGGCCTTGCGACCGAGAATGAAAAGGTCGAACGCCATGAACGCAGCCTTCTCGAAGCGCAGCGCACGAGAGCCGTCGGGCATAGGGAAGCTGAGGTCGGTCCTCGTCCAGTCGATTACCGGCATGAAGTTGTAGGTAATCACATGGATTCCGCACTCCGCGAGATTGCGTATGCTCTGCTTGTAGTTCTCTATATATTTAAGATATTCTCCCTCACGGGTCTTGATGTGCTCATGCACGGGCACGCTCTCGACGACGCTCCATTTCAGCCCCGCCCCGGCGATGAGTTCCTGTCTTTTTCTGATTTCCTCGACGGTCCACACCTCCCCGTTCGGAATGTGATGCAGGGCGTGGACAATGTCGGTCACTCCAGCCTGCTTGATGTAACTCAGGCTCACGGGGTCATTCGGCCCATACCACCTCCAGCTTTCGGTCATTCGAATCATAATGTATCCTAATTTATATGGTAAAACATTCTCCAATCCGGCAAAATATCACCTGCAAGGGAAATATCGTCCGCAAATTTAACAATGTTTTTCGATTTTCCGTGCACGAACACGGAAACATTTTCCCTCATTTTGCGTCAAACCGATGTTTTTCGTATATTGCGCATTATTTGTTCAGAAATCATGAAGATATGAAAAATTCCATAGTTACAATAAGCGATGTGGCGAAGGCTGCGGGAGTCACGAACGGGACTGTCGATCGGGTGCTGCACGAGAGGGGCGAGGTGTCGAAAAAGACGAGGGAGAAGGTGCTCAGGGTCATCGAGGAACTCGGTTATCAGCCTAACGTCTACGCGTCGATGCTAGCGAGGAACAAGTCGCACAGAATCGCCGTCCTGCTCCCGAAATATAAGGCGGGGGAGTTCTGGGAACTCGCGCACGTAGGCGTCGAGAAGGCGAGGGAATATGCCGG
>DJSA01000139.1:0-27478 GCA_002438905.1 Bacteroidales bacterium UBA6346 | reverse complement strand
GGAGGGATATTCCGGAGCGATAATAGCCCCGATGTTCCTCGATGCGACGCGCACCATTGCCGTGGAGATGGAGGCGGCTGACATACCCTATGTCATATTGAACACAAGCGTGAGCGGGGTGTATGGTCATCTGGCCTATTTCGGGCAGCCCATCTATGACAGCGGGGCGTTCTGTGCGGATATGCTCATGTCGGGCTCGGCTCCGGCGAATCGGGGCATGGTCTATCTCGTGCGAATCGAACGCGACGTTAAGGGTCTCTCCGACCCATCGCAGGAACGCCGTCGGGGTTTCATTGACTATCTCACCGCGCACTTCCCGGAGACGGAGGTTCGGAACGTCGTCATAAACCCGAACAATCCAGAGGAGGCGCACAAGGCTATGGACGATGCATTCGCTGATGTCACCGGATGCCCGAACATCGTGACCCTCAATTCCCGCATCTACCTTGTCGCTGATTATCTGCGCGAACGGGGTCTCAAGGGATGGAACGTCATCGGCTACGACATTCTCGAAAGGAACATGTCCGCCCTGAAGGACGGCTACGTGAAATATCTCATCGCCCAGCACTCCGACCGCGACGCCCAGGAGGCCGTCACCGTCCTCACCGATTTCCTCGTCCTCGGCAAGCGCCCCGACCACCCCGACAACTTCAGCTCCATCGACCTCCTATCCCGCTACAACTGCCGGTTCTATTAGTCGGCAGCGTTCTGCGCACAGAATAGAATTTAGCCACTTTTGTTTTGCCGACAAAATAAAAATGATATGATTTTGTTTTGTCAACGGAATAAAATCATTATTTTTGTCAAAAATCAGGGATATATGGACAAAGAATTGTTGAAAACCATATTATTTGACAATCAGAATGATGTCATGAGATGTGAAGTCATGGAACGTGATTTCAGATTCGAGGAATTCGGGAATTATGTCTTCACGGGAATCCGCCGCGCCGGGAAGTCATATCTGCTGTTCCAGCGTATCAGGCAGCTTCTCGCATCAGGAACCGGCTGGGACGAAATGCTCTATGTGAACTTTGAGGACGAGCGGTTGGGCGGAATGACGGCAATGGAGCTGAATCTGCTGCTGGAGACGCATATGGAAATGCATGGGAAGCGTCCGATATTGTTCCTTGACGAGATTCATAACATAGACGGATGGGAAAAGTTCGCGAGACGCCTTGCCGACAGCAAATACAGGGTATATATCACCGGAAGCAACGCGAAAATGCTCAGTAAGGAAATCCAGTCGACGCTTGGCGGAAGATATATAAACGTAGATGTGTATCCGTATTCACTTGAGGAATATCTCAGGGCAAAATCCGTCACCGTCACGCCGGCATCCTTTTATTCCACGGAACAGAAGGCCGGATTTCAACGCGTCTTCGACGATTATTTTAGGTTCGGAGGATTTCCTGAAGGGTGCATGCTGGAATCAAAACGGGACTACCTGACAAGTGTCTATCAAAAGATTTATTTGGGGGACATCGCAGCAAGGCACAAAATCGAGAACACGATAGCACTGCGGATGATGTTCAGGAAAATAGCGGAAAGCCTGAAACAGCCGGTTTCCTACACCCGCCTCGCGAACACAATAGCAGCAACGGGGATAAAAATCGGTACCGCCACGATAATAAACTACATCGATTTCGCAAAGGATGCATGGCTCATCACTCCGGTCAGGAACATAGCCGGAAAAATTGTGAAAAAAGAAACGTCACCGAAATATTATTTCACGGACAACGGGATATTGAATCTTTTTCTTCTGGACGCGAACACCTCTCTGTTGGAAAACCTCGTCGCGGTGACGCTGTTCAGAAAATACGGAAGAGAGGATGCCGTATTTTTTTACAATCACGGCATCGAACTGGATTTTTATGTCCCTGAAGCGAAGCTTGCCGTACAGGTGTGCTATTCTCTCTCCGACAGTGACACATTCGTGAGGGAGATGACATCGCTGCTAAAGGCAACGTCTGTCCTGGAGAGCGAAACTCTGCTCATAATCACCCGTGATGAAGAGAAGACGCTTGAAATTTCAGGAAAGGTCATACATGTCGTCCCCGTCTGGAAGTGGCTGTTGCCGGATTACTCGACCTCAACGACCTTGTAGCGGGGGACGAAGGCCTTCATGAGGAACCAGCCGACCAGGTAGGCGAAGGCGCAGATGCAGAAGACTATGAAGTAGCCGGCGGACTTGCCCTCGAAGCCGAGGAACTGGAGGCCGACCTTGTCCGACCAAACGAAGAGTTCGCCGGCGGACTTCTGCATAATCATCGAACTTATGCCGCCCGCCATGCCACCGATGCCGGTGACTGTGGCGACTGCGGATTTAGGAAACATGTCGCTGACGGTCGTATAGACATTCGCGGACCAGGACTGGTGCGCCGCGCAGCCGATGCCGATGAGGATGGTCGGGAACCACGGGGATATGGTGCCGAGGGGCTGCGCGAGGAGGACGCATATCGGGAATATCGCGAAAATCAGCATGGCCTTCATACGCGCTGCATAAGGGTCGAACTTGCCGCCTCGGCTCATCGCCTTGTTGATGAAAAGGGTCGGGAGCTTGCCGCCGACGATGGAGAGCATCGTGATGGCGTAGAGGGTGAAAATCAGAGCCATGCCGAGAGGTTCGGTGGTCTTGATGCCGAACTGAGTGTTGAGGTAGGACGGGGTCCAGAAGAGGAAGAACCACCACACGCCATCGGCCATAAAGCGTCCGGAGATGACCGCCCAGGTCTGACGGTACTTCAGCGCCTGCCAGATGGTGATTTTCTTCGCGGAATCCTGCGGCACCGGTTTTTCCACTTCCACGACGGATTCGATTTTCTCGGTGACGACATCTTCCGAAGTCGCCTCCACGACGGTATCGACCACCGCCACAGGTTCTGTTTCAATGAACTTGTCCTGCTCGATATACTCAAGCTCTGCGACATTCACGAACTTCGACTTCTCCGGTTTTTCATAGACAAAGACCCAGATCCCCATCCAGATGAAGCCCAGGACTCCGATGATGATGAAAGCCATCTCCCAGCCGCAGGCCTTCGCGAGCAGAGGAATCGTGAGCGGGGCTATGAGGGCACCGATGGACGCGCCGGCATTGAAGATTGAAGTAGCGAATGCACGGTCTTTCTTCGGGAAATACTCCGCGGTGGTCTTGATTGCCGCAGGGAAATTGCCGGCCTCACCGAGCGCGAGCACGCTGCGGGCAACAAGGAAGCAGTACATGCTCACGGTCGAAATCAGCACCGCCACGTCTCCCGTAGCCTGCACGAGTTCCGCCGCGCTGTGCAGCCCCACGACGCTCTCCGTGACCATGCCGCAGAGGGCATGGAGGCACGCACCGGCAGACCACACGCCTATGGCCCAGAGGTAGCCCTTCTTCGTGCCCATCCAGTCGATGAATCGTCCGGCAAAGAGCATACACAGAGCATATACTATTGAAAATATGGATGTTATCGTCCCGTAGTGGGATTCGTCCCAATGGAACTCCGGCTTTATGAACTCGTCCCATGTGAGGGAGAGCACCTGACGGTCGAGGTAGTTGACGGTGGTCGCGAGAAAGAGCATCGCGCAGATTACCCACCGAAAATTGGTCATTTTGTCCTTGTTGGCCATAGTTTTATGCGTTATGTAACATGAAAAAACGATCAGAGTCATCTTTTCACGTTTCTATGTTTTGTAAAAAACGCGGCACGGGGCGCTTTCTTGTCCCGTGCCACGATTGCTACTGACGAACGTCAGCGATGATTTTCAGAGAGTCGGCACAGAGTTTTGTAATTATTGCCCAGTCGCCTGCCTTGATGACATCCTTTGGGAAGAGATTGCTGCCCATTCCCACGCAGGACGCGCCGGCCTTGAACCAGGCCTTGAGGTTTTCCTCCTCGGGCTTCACGCCGCCGGTCACGAGAATCTGAGTCCACGGCATCGGAGCCTTGACGCCCTTCACGAATGCGGGGCCGAGAACATCACCGGGGAAGGCCTTGCAGATGTCGCAGCCCGCCTCCTGAGCCATTCCGATTTCGGTCGCCGAACCGCATCCGGGGATGTAAGGGACGCAGCGGCGGTTGCAGACCGGGGCTACTGCCGGGTTGAAGAGCGGGCCCACGATGAAATTTGCGCCTTCCTGAATATAGAGCGCCGCCGTCGGGGCATCTATGACCGAACCGGCTCCGAGAATCATTCCCGGAAGCTCCGCATTTGCGTATTTCACCAATTCAGAGAACACCTCGTGGGCGAAGTCGCCCCTGTTCGTAAACTCGAACACACGGATGCCTCCGTCATAGCACGCCTTGAGAACCTTCTTTGAAGTCTCCGCGCACGGATTGTAGAACACAGGCACCAGCCCGGTCGAAACCGCGGCCGAGATTACCTGAATCTTATTGTATTTTGCCATATCATTATAATTTATATAGAATCAACAATTTGCCGAAACGGCGGGTATGTCCGTCAATAACGCGAGACACTACGACCTGCAAAAATAATAAATAAAACAATATCCCCGTGCACGTACACGGAGATATTTTCAAAAATTGCAGAAACCCATTACATCCATCTGCCTGAAAAACGATGAGCCGGGAGGCCGGACGACATTATTCCGCGGCTTTGTGGCCATACCACTCCTGCATAACATAGAACGCCTTCTTCTTCCCACCCTGGTCGGACACTAGCCCCTTGCGGTTAAAGTCGTCCTGAATATCGACCATCTGCCGGCGCGGGGAGCGGAAGTCCTTGAGGACCCAAGGCGTGGTGCCCGCAAGACCCGGCATGCGGTCCAGCATATTCACGCTGCGGCGGTACATATCCTCCATATACTCTTCAGTAAACCGCTCGTGCACATCACCGTGACGGCCATATACCGCGCCGCCTCCGAACTCGGAGATGAACACCGGCTTCTTTATGTCAAACGTCCAGTTCACGCGGTCACATTTCTCCGACGTGCCGTCATACCAACCGACATACTGATTGAAACTTATCAGGTCCACCAGAGAGGCAAGGTCGTCCTTGACTGTCAGCAGGTCTTTCGCCAAGTATGATTTCTCCATGGCGGCGCTCACAAGCCTCGTCGAATCCATCTCGCGTGCCTTTGCAATCAGAGAACCGAGGAACTTCAGGCGCGCATCCCCGTGAGGAGTCTCGTTGGCTACGGACCATATCACCACACAGGCGCGGTTCTTGTCGCGGGTAATCATATCGACAAGCTGTGCCTCGGCATTGGCGTATGTCTCAGGATTCTCCCACTGGATTGTCCAATAGACCGGAATCTCCGACCACACCATAAGTCCCATCTCCTCGGCAGCGCGGACCATGGCCTCGTTGTGCGGATAATGGGCAAGCCGCACGAAGTTGCAGCCCATCTCCTTTGCCCAGCCCAGAAGTATGCGGGCCTGCTCTTCCGAATATGCCCTGCCGCTCTTTCCGTACGGAGCCTCCTCGTGTATGGACACGCCCCGGCAGAAGACCTTCTTGCCGTTCAGAAGTATGTCTGTGCCGCGTGTGGATATGGTTCTGAACCCGATTCTGTCCCTGACAGAGTCGGTCTCCGCCCTGAAGGTGACGTCATACAGCTTGGGATTTTCCGGAGACCACAGCTCCGGCGCGAACTTGAAGGAGAAGGAGGCATAGCCGTTCGAGTCGGTGCGAACCTTCCTGCTCACCTTGAGTTCCGGAATCTCTATCACGACATCCTGCTCGACCTTCTCCCCGTCCAGCTGAACCCAGCCGGAGGCTTCTTTGAAGGAGCCGCCGGACAGGCCGAGGCTATAGTCACGGATGAATGTCATCGGAGTCTCGACAATCATCACGCTGCGCGTCAGCCCACCATAGTTCCACCAGTCGGAATTGATGGTAGGCACGCCCTCGGGCAACCTCTTGTTATCCACCTTGACCACAAGAGAGTTCTCCCCGTCAAGCAGTTTGCCCGTGACCTCGAAATTGAACGGGGTGAAGCCTCCGACATGACGGCCGAGTTTCTTGCCGTTCAGTCCCACGATTGCCTCATAGTTGGCCGCGCCGAAATAGAGAAACGTTCTCCTGCCCTCTTTCGGAGAATACCGGAAACGGTTTCTGTACCAGACAGTTCCCTCGTAATAGTAGAGTTCGTCGCGCTGGGTATTCCAGTCCCCAGGAACGAGCAGGGTGCGGTCTGTGTTGAAATTGTACTCGTACAGTTTCGTCCTGTCCGCGTTGAAGTCCTTGTCGGCGAAATAGGAACTCTCGTCTTTCAACGGCATTCTGCGATAGTCGTAATAGCCATTTTCGTAAGGGTCAACTATCGTCTTCCAGAGCCCGTCCAGAGAATATGTGGAACGTGACTGAACATTTACTATCTGGGGTGCGACGCCCACAGAGGGCTCCGATGCGCGGGCCGGCTCCGACGAGACGAGCAGTGCGGAGACTGAGGCCACAAGCGCGGCAGCCGAGACTGCGCCGATGAAGGGATTATGATTCTTCATATCAAATATTTACGGGTTATAATAAGTCGTTTACTTCTTATAGAGTGTGAAATCGTCGAAATACATCACACGGGTGCCCATCACGGTGGTGTTGATGTTCTTGCCGTCCTTTGTGAGGAACGGGCGCGGCTGCGGATCCTTCTTGAGGGTGCTGAAGTCTATGTCGTACTCCAGCGTCTCCCAGTCGCCGTTGAAGAGAATCTCGCCCTTAGGCAGGTTCTTCGTCCCTATGTCCATCCTCGGCCATAGTTGAGTCCTTCCCAGCCACAGGAACTTGACCCTGATGCCCTTGTATTCGGACAGGTTGATGCCCATCTTTTCTATCTCGGCACGCAGAATCGTGAAATATCCGGACGTGCTCTTCGACAGCGGGGCCTCGGCCTTGAGAACCTTTGAGCTCGGGTTGAGGTCCGATGGGTTAGGATTATCCACAATGGAAAGCACGGAGCCTCCGCCGCCCTCCTTGAACATAACCTTCAGGCCGCCCTCAAAGTCAGCGAACACAACCTCCGGACGGTCGGATACATTGACAGTCCAAGACTGCTCAACTTTCTCGCCCTTGCCGTTGACGCACTCGTACCTGAGATCGAATGTTCCCGGCTCAGTCAGGACATACGAGAGTTCAGCCTTGTCGGACACCTCCTTCGAGCCGAGGATCCATTTGTGGACCGCGCCGGTCCCTCCATAGATTATTTCGGCGGAAATCTTCAGGACATCACCCTTGGTGTAGGCGAGAGTCGGTGAGGTGATGGAAAACCGTATGGCAAGCGGACGCTCGGAGACCTTGACCACGAAAGACTTGCTGAACGAGCCTGCTGAGTTGCGGCCTTCGTACAGAACCGTGCGGTCAGCTGTGCCCTTGATGAAATATGTTCCGAAAAAAGCCTTGTCGCACGCCTTGACGCCATCAACCGACCATGAATGCTCCACATCCGAGCCCCTGTCAACTATGGCGTAGAATTTCATCGTGCTCTCCTCCACTCTGGTCACTTCCGAGGAATCGCCGACGGAAAGATGCATTTCGAGGATGTCGCTCACCGTGACGGCATATTTCTTTTCCACCGCCCCGGCTCCGTTTGACGCCCTGTATGTCACCTCATGCTCGCCCGGCTCCGTGAAGGTGAACGTTAACTCATCGGACGAGGATTCGAGCACGCCGTCAACATACCACCCTATCGTGAGCCTGTCGCCGCTCACAGGCTCGGCCTTCAGAGAAATCGGTTCGCCGACCGAAGCGGTCAGAGACTCGGCCTCGGTCTGGAATCTGACCTGCGGCTCCGTATGATGAAGGGGCTCCGCCTGAGGGCCGCACTGCCACAGGAGCAGCGCCGTCGCAGCGACAGCAGTCATAATATTGAGTTTCATATCAATTCAATTCTGTTTTAGTTGTATTTCTCCTGATTCTCATCCTGCCACTCGTTCACCCCGTCGCGTATCCTGTTGCGGAAAGTCAGCGTGTCCGTGGCGTGCCAGATGTTCCCGTCTTTAGCGAACTTGTATTTCAGATAAATCTTCCTGTCCTGCAGAAGGCGGGCTTTGTTGTAGCTGCTCTCTCCGTCCGGTTCAACGACATAATCCGCACCCGGCACGGAAGAGATCGTCACCGCGCCGTTCTCCTCCAGCGTCAGCTTCATCTGTGCGGCGGAGGTGTTGAGCGCGTCGGCAACGGCATTGGCGGTCAGAGAATGCGGCTCCACCGTCGTCAGAGTCCAGACTTTGTTGTTTGACTGCGGGATTTCTGTTTTGTAGGATATTTCCTCCACCACTTTGCCGGTCCAGTCCTTGACAACGGCCTTGCCGCCGTGCCACCAGTTTCCGAACAGCATATTCTCATAGCGCACGCCTATGACCGTGGTCTCATACCCCTCAATCACCCCAAGGCCGTTGCCGTCCGTGATTTTCAGAGGGATGACAAAGCGTGGCGACAGGCTTGCGGAACCGGCGAAGTAGGCGGCAGAGTCAATCCTTACGGTAATTTTCCCGGAGTGAGTTCCTTTCCGGATGACCGTGCAGCCTTCCCGTCCGCCCTCATTCACAAGCGTGTATTCCTCCGACGGAAGGGCGGTGAGTTCCGTAAGCGGCTTTGCAAGAGAGGATATATAGGTGAGCGAATTTATCTTCATCGCGGCCAGCGTCTCCCCGTTCGCTAAAGACGCATCAACGGAATAGTCTATGGTCCTGTCCGCGCCGTTGGAGATTACGCCCGCGAGGGCTACGGCCGTGGAAAACTCCAGTCCCTCACCCACCACGACGGACCTGACGTCAGTCCTGTTCGCGAAACCCACTCCCTGAGACTTGGAGTCCGATATGTAATCCTCATAGCAGGAGGTCAGCGACAGCAGCGACGCTCCGATAATCAGTAAAGTTCTCTTTTTCATTGTATGTTGTCATTCAGATGTTATTGCCAGCTTTCCCAGCCCTCGTTCTGAACCAGGCCGCTGACATTCAGCATTTCCTTATATGGAATCGGAAGATATGCGGAACGGAAGGAGCGCGTCTCCACGACGTGATTCAGGTCATATTCGTAATCGCCCTCCCCTATTCTGAGAATCTCCGCCCCGTGGACATCCACGTTCAGGGAGCCGAGCGTGGTGGACCAGCGCCTCAGATCGAAGAAACGCATTCCCTCGAAACAGGTCTCAATCCGCCGTTCATTACGGAGGAACCTGTCGAAGGCCTCAGTGCCCGCGAGGGAAATCTCTTCAAGGTAGGGGTCGGAAACTATGCCTTCCGCCCCATCGCAGGTCGGCCGGCTCCTGAGCCAGGAAATGGCCTCCTTCGCCGAAAGCCCGTCAATCTTCCCGGTCGGGCCGACCGCCCTGTTGGCAGCCTCGGCGAACGCGAGGACGACATGAGCCCAGCGTATGAAATACTTGCTGCGCGGCATCCTGTTCACAGAACTTTCCGTCCAGTTGAGCCCGCTATAGACAAACTTCTTGATGTGATAATTGGTGAGCGAGTTCCCGGAGCTAGCCTGCGCCGCGTCCTTGCCCCCGTTCGACCAGTTCTCAAAAGTGTATTTCTTCTTCGGGCTGACCGCTCCAGTCTCTATCGTCCGTCCGTTGTAGAAAATTGTGCTGTAGAACCGGGGATCACGGTTCGCGTAGGGATTCTTCGGGTCGTACTCATACGTCGGAGACTGCCCGAGCGGGTAGCCGTCCGCCATTCCGAAGGCATCGACCAGGTCCTGAGTCGCGCCCATGGTCCCTTTGCCCTGAAATCCCGCCGGATAGAACATCTTCTCCATCGCCTCGCTGGAACTGATGTATCTTGAGGCGTAGATGATGGACGGATCATTGGGATCGAACCAGTCAACTGCACGAGAGACACTGAAACCCCCGCTCACGCCACCATCGACATCCTTCTTGAAATCAATTACTTCCTTGGCATATTCCGCAGCCTTCTCCCAGCGCGACAGGTCGTTGCCTGGGTTGAAGCGCGGACTCGCCCATGTCAGGTAGAGAAGGGACTTCAGAGCTGTCATGGTCATTCCGTCGAGCCTGCCGTAGCACCTCGACCCGAGAATCCTGAGGTCGTCGGCATTCGTCACAAGAAAATCCCGATGAGCCTTGGGAAGATAACTGATGGCCTCGTCGCAATCCTTCAGAATCTGCTCCACGCACTCGTCGTATGACGCCCTGCTGATTTCCATGCCCGCAAGTTCCTCAGGAGTCATTTCCTGAAGATTGACCGGCTCCAGAATCAGGGGAACGCCCAGCAGCTTACCGTCAGTACCGCGCCCGCCGAACTTCATCAGCAGGTCATAGTAGAACCATGCCCGGAGCGCGTGCGCCTCGCCCCAGAGCCTGTTCCTGAGCAGCTCGTCATAATGCTCGTTGAGCATATAGCGGATTTTGCGGCCATTGTCGTCCTTCAGAAACAGGTTCACGTTGTAGATGCCCTTGTAGTCCCTATCCCAGTAGGTCTGGAAAGGGTCGCTGGCGGGGCTTGCAATTCCTATGGCCATGCGGCTTATAACATCGGTCCGCGAGGTCATGACGGCATTGTCCGTAAGGCAGTCGAGATAGGCTCCCTCGTTGTTGTCATAGCTCTTCGGCATATATTCATAGCACTGATCGACAAGCCCCTGCATGGTCACGGCGTTCTCAAGAACATAGTCCTCCGAACGGATTGCGCTCGGGTAGGGGTCAAGGAAGCCGCAGGAAGCCGTCAGTGCCAGAGCGGCGGCGCCGGCGATTATTATATGGATTTGTTGTTTCATCTTGTCGCTTTTTTTAGAACGTGATGTTTATTCCTCCCACGACGGTCCTCATCAGAGGATAGTCGGTGAGACCGGAACTGAGCGCCTCCGGATCGACGTCCTTCACTCCGGAAAGGGTAAGAAGGTTGTTCCCGCGCAGATAAATCCTCAGTCCGCGGATTCCCCGCGTGATGTTCAGCCGCTTCACCGGAAGCTCGTAGCCGAACTCCGCCGCCTGAAGCTTGAAGAAACTCCCGTCGGTGAGCCACCAGTCCGAAAGCTGGTAGTTGTTGTTCACCTTATTGTAGGTAAGGCGCGGATGAGAGGCATCGCCGGCGTGCTCAAGAGTATATTTTGAATAATTGCCGTCGCCCCATCCGTTCCAGAAATACCCGTTCGTCAGGGCAAGGTCGCAGAAGGCCCGGCCCGCGCCGGAAAGAAAGAGGTCGAAGTCCCTATATTTCAGCCTGACGCTGATTCCATAGACAAGCTTCGGATTGCTGTCCCCTATGGCGCAGATGTCATTGGCGTCAATGCGACCGTCGCCGTTCATGTCCTGGTATTTCAGGTCGCCGGCACGGAGGCTCTCGTCGAAAAGTTGCGGGATCTCCAGCGTCTCCGCGTCCGTAGCGAACTGTCCAAGGCAGCGGTAGCCCCATATCGCGGTGGAAGGATAGCCGACCTTGGAACGGTAGGCCTCGCTGTAGTTCAGCTCGTCAATGCGCAGAATCCTTGAGAACTGCCCGGATGCCCAGCCGTCAATGGAATAAGAAAATGACTTGCCCACGGAGTCCTTCCATCCGAGGGCTATCTCATATCCCTGAAAGCTCGTCTTGTTGTAGTTCATCCAGAACGCCCCTGACGAGACTCCGGCATACAGGGGGATGACGTTGGTCACCTGAGAAGGAGCGCCGTCCGAAAGTGTCCTCCAGTAGTTCAGCGAGGCCGAAAGCCGCCTGTCGAGAAACAGGGCGTCAACTCCCGCCGTCATTTCGTACCTCCTCTCAAGGCGGAGGTTCGGGTTGCCAAGCATCGAGATGTAAGTGCGGTTGACGCTCTCGCTCGACGTGCTTCCGAACCACTGGTTGTTGGGATGCGGGCCGAACTTCTGACCGGAAGCGTTCCAGGCATAGTTCTCCACATCACGGTTGGCGGAAGTCGCGCTGTCGCAGTGCAGCAGACCGCCCTGAACCCTGAGTTTCAGGAAATCGACTCCGGTGGCTCCCCGCATCCACTTTTCATTGGACATCACCCAGCCTATTCCAGCAGATGGGGAGAAGGCCCACCTATTGTTCCGCAGGGAATAGGTGCCGTGCTCGTTCATGGCAGTCTGCACAATGAAGCGGTCGTCATAGACATAGCCGGCGCTGAAGCCGAAATTCATCTCGCGGCGGTGCTCGGTGATGAACTTCTGTGAACGCTTGGTTATCATGTAGTTCAGTCCGGCGTTAACGGAATGCTTCCCGAACTTGCGGTCATAAGAGAATTTCTGCACGAGGTAAAGCCTATTGGAGAAATAGTCCAAGAGCCTTGTCTTGTCCGGCATTTCCTTGACACTGTGGCTGCCGCTCTTGACCGGCCTCATAATTTTCTCCCCGTCCTCGACGTCGGGAGTCAGAATGTAGGCCGCGTAGTCCTCGGCCGTTCCTATACGGACGAGATTGGTCGCGTCGTAGGCCCCGTAAGTCACCGACTTGAGACCCTTTGTGATGAACGACAGGTCAATGTTGAGCCCCACGTTCATGAGTCCCTTCCTGACGGTCTCCGTGTAGGAGCCGTTCTCAAGGATGTTCGCCACTGGGTTCTGCCTATAAATGGAAGATACGGCATACCACGGGAACTCAAGCTCCGGGGAATTGTCCGCATAAATCGGGAAGGCTATCGCCGGGATGCTGTTTATGTCGCCGAGCACATCCGGGAGCTCCGTAACTCCGAGAGTAGTGTTGGACGACTCGTCCTCGCTGGAATAGTTGGAATTATATCCATAGTTCGGAGAGCGTCTGATTCCCATCGTGGAGATTATGCCGAATTTCGCGGTGATATACTTGTGAACCTTCACATCGAGGTTCGCGCTGATGTTCACGCGGTTATAGTCCGCCGTCGGGCCAATCTTATAGATGTCGTCTTCACCGGCGTAGCCGAGGCTGGCATAGTAGCTGACATAGTCGTTCCCACCTCCGGAGTATATTCCGGCCTTACGGTAGGACATGACATTCTTCAGCATCATGTTCCTGAAGTCCACGTTAGGGTGGAACAGGTCGAGAGGATTCTTCTTCCCATATTCCTCAATGTCGTACTGAGTGTAGAGAGGGTCCATGCCGCTGTTGGTACGAGCCGTGTTGTTGAGGCGGGCATAGTCCTCGCCGCCGACAAATTCCGGCATCCGGTCAACGATGTTCACGCCGCCCTCCCCATAAACGCTGAGATAACGGCTGTTGGGCTTTCCCCTCTTCGTCCTGATATAGACGATGCCGTCGGCCCCCGAAGCGCCGTAGAGCGTCTTTTCCATCACATCGCGCACGATTGTGATTGACTCAATCTGCTGCGGGTCAAGCGGGGTCTCACTTATTGACACGGGCACGTCATCGACCATATATATCATCCTGCGTCCCCTCACGGTCGGGGTAACTCTCCACGAAGCCCCGTATCTTCCCGCATTCTCAAGCGGGGTGACGCCCGGACTTCCGGAGTTCTCCGTCACCTCCACTCCCGGTGCGATTGCCGTCAGGGCGTTCCTGATGTCGGTGGAAGACCATTTCTGAAGATCCTCGCCCTTGATGACGACGGTGTTTCCGAGGGAATGCCGCCGCGCAAGTTCCATGTACGGAAGAGGAATGACATCCTCATAAAGTTCCTTTCCAAGCAGTGTCACGGTGTCGGAATCCGCAAGGGCCTCAACGAGAGCCTCGACCGAAGAATATCCCTCGCAGGACACGGTCACACGGTCCCTCGCATCGGCGGTGAACCTGACACGTCCATCGGCATCAGCGCTCTCGCGCAAGGTACCCTCGCCCACGGAAACCTCCGCGAACGGCACCGCGTTGCCATCTTCATCAACTATCCGCACCGACACATTGACATTCTTGCCGGAACCCTTCCCCGACTGCGCAAGAGCCTGAAGACCTCCGCTGAGGAAGATGGCCGCGACACCGAGAAGAAACACGGCAAGGCGGACAGCCGCGACTTTTATCTTATGCTGTTTCATCGTATCAAACATTGTGTTACCACGCCATCTTTGGCGTATAATTCTTCATCTTGACCAAATCGCTGTTACGGAACTGAATGTAGTACATCCCGTCATTCTTCCAGGAAATCTGCCTGTTTGCCGCAAGCTCGAAACGGTCATACCGGAATCCGGTAGGATATTTGGCCGCGTCATAGCCCAGATTCAATTTCGTCGCCCTCATTCCATAGAGCGTGCTCCGGCCTATTTCCGGAGCGTCCTTCCACCTGCGAATGTCACAGTAGTAGTGATACCCCTCGAAACAGAGCTCAATGGTCCGTTCGTTCTTTATCCTTTCGCGGTATGTCTCCGCGCTCGCAAGATACTCCGTCCGGACATCCGGCATCTCCGCCCTCTTCCGTATGACATTCAGGGCCCCGACCGAAGTGAGGCTCGCTCCCGGTGCTTTTCCATCTGGGCCGCCGTACGCCTCGAACGCCGCCTCCGCATAATTCAGGTAAAGCTCGCCAAGACGGATTATCGGGTCTGTGAGCGTTATGGTCTGAGTCATCTGATACGGGCCGCCGATTCGCTTGCACTCATAGTAGTAGGTTTCCGTGACTCCGTCGGAAGAGCCGGTCTTCTTCTGCAGGAGCGAACCCGAAGGCAGGCTTCCGTCCTCATTGACATAGAGGGAAGCCTTTCCGTATCCTCCCGCGCTGATGTCCTTCTGGTTATAGACCACGGTGATGTCGAACCTCGGGTCCCGGTTCATGAACGGGTTCTGCTCGGCGTATGAGCCGGCTGCCTCCGCGACACGGCGGCGCTCCTCGGTGTTGAGGGCATAGCCATCGCGGGTCTCGAACTTGTCCACGAAATTCTGCGTCGGGCACTGGGCCGAGCTGTAGGCATCCTTCGAAAAGACATAGCCTACAAAGGCCTGAAGCTTGTTGTTCCTGAACTGCATCGTTCCGGCGGAATAGCCCCAAAGCTGCTCGTCGGAGTAGGTCGTTCCGTTGAAGTTCCTTGAATATTCGTCCAGAGACAGCAGCCGGAAGCCGTTGTCCAGGGCAGCGGTGATCGCCTCCATGTTGGCTACGGCGGCCTCTTCCCATATAGTCCTGTCATTGTCCGGATTGTTCAGCGGGCTCGCGGCATACAGAAGGGCGCGTCCCCTCATCGCCAGCGCGGCCACGCCGTTCGGCTTGTCCTGATCGGGCGCGGCGAGGTGTCCGGCTCCGGAAACGGGGTCGCGGCGCATCAGGCCGGCCTTCTCGAAGTGTCCCGCTGCCGTCTGAAAGTCATCGGCTACCCTGTAGAGGAATTCCTTCTCGCCGAGAGCCGGCAGATCCCATTCGTCATCCGCCCCGAGAACCTTGTCAACATAAGGAACGGCTCCGTAAAGCCGGAATATCTCGAAATTGACATAGGCGCGCACGAAATAGGCCTGTCCGAGCAGGTCTTCCTTCTGCTGCTCCGTAGCGTCCTGAAGCATATCTATCTTCTCGATGGTCATGTTGCAGATGCGGATTATCTTCCACGCGTATGTGACCTTCGCCGCTTCCTTGCCGGCAACGCCCTTGTTGTAGCCGACAACCCCGATAGCGTTCTGTCCGCCGCCCATCTTTATCGTCTGGGACTGAGTCAGACGCGCCATGTCGCACATGTCGGTAATTCCTTCGAAAGTGAACTTCTGGTTATTGAACGCGAACGTGAGCGGGTGGAAGGCGGTCAACTTGGAATCCGTGCCGGAGTAGGCCGCGTAAAAGAAGCTCTTGAAGTTCTGGTATTTGGAGAAGACCTTCTCCTCGGAGAGTCCCGAATCCGGAGACCTGTCGAGATATGCGTTCAGACAGGAAGTCACCGCCGAGGCCATGGAGACCAGAGCCGCGGACACGAGCAATTTTCCTAAAATCTTTCTCATCATTTTCTAAGTTTAAAAAGTGAGCTGAAGCCCTATCCTGACAGTCCTCATGTAAGGATAACTTCCCCACACGAGGTTCTTGCTCTCCGGGTCGCCCTCAAGCAGGTCGGTGAATGTGAGGAGGTTGTTTCCGGTGACATACGCCCTGATGGCCTGCATTCCTGTCCTCCTTGTGAAGTTCCGCCCGTTCCATGTGTAACTCAGGGTGACTTCCTTCAGCCTGACATAGTCCGACCTGCGCCATGACTTGCCCTCAATCTTCGCCCCGTATCCGCCTCCGTCTATGGTCTCGGCGTAGCCTGTCCACTGGAGGTTCGGAATCTGTGACGCCGTGTAGTGGAGCGCGGCGTGGTTTCCGGACGGATTCGCCGGCGACCAGTAGTCAAGCGAAGACTTGTGGATGCTGTAGTTGCCCTTAAAGAACTCATACTCATAAATCTGATTGTAGTTCACCCATTTGCCGGCATAGCCGTGCAGGAGCATCCTAAATTCAAGCCCCTTCCATGAGAACCCGGTGTTGAAGGCGAACGAGACCGGCGGGTAGACAGAGCCCCGGATACGCCCCTTGTCATCGGAGTCGATGACACCGTCGGCGGTGTAGTCGATGAACTTGTAGTCACCGATGATGACCTTGTCCATGGTGACGGGAAGGAAACTGCTGTGGATGTCATCCACGGAAGTCAGGAAACCGCTGTCCGCGAGATATAATCCGCCGGTCGGGGTTCCGATCGGCGCACCCGCGGCACGCTGGTGCTCAAGGGAGAACGGGGCGTCATCCGCATAGACGACACGGTTGTCGCTGTAGGAGAAATTGCCCCCGACGCTGAAGGTCCAGTCTCTTCCGAACCTGTGGCTGTAATTTGCCTCAACCTCAATGCCGTGCTTCTTGATTGCGCCCTTGTTGAGCTCCTTGGAAGATGTCCCGAGCCAGATAGGGGTGTTGTTGTCGACCGAAATCAGCATCTTGTCCCTGTATTCGTCGAACAGGTCGATGTTCAGGGTGAGGTCGTTGCCAAAGAAGCCCATCTCTATGCCGAGATCCTTCTTGAACGCCTGCTCCCACTGCGCGGAGAGGTTGGCGGACTTGTCCTCCACGATGTGCCCGCTGCTGTCTTTAGAGTACTCGCTGATGTAGAGCCACCTGTTGTTTGCATAGTCATTTCCGACCAGTCCCATGGAGAAGCGGAACTTGAGCTTACTCAGCCACGGCTTCAGCGGTTCCATGAATTTTTCCTGCGACATCACCCAGCCGACCGCCCCCGACGGGAAGAATCCGAAACGATTACTCGGGGCGAACCGCTCGGAGCCGGTGTAGCCCATGTTGAACTCGACAAGGTACTTGTGCGCATAATCGTAGGTGGCACGCGCCACAAGAGCCTCGTTGTAGTAGGGGAACGAGGTGCCCTTGGCCTGTTCCTGCCTATTGAAGAGGAAAAGCCCGGTGACGCCGTGGTTCCCGAAGGTGCGGTCGTAGTTGACCGAAAAGTCATAGTAGAGGTCCATATAGTAGCCGCCCTGAAGCTCGTTTCCGGCGTTGGTGTACATCGGCGGCTCGGTGTAGGCATAGCCGTCATCCCCAGTCCGCCTCCATGGATTCTCGGACGTGCCTATCTTGCTGAAGTCCAGCACATAGCTCGGCCTGTTGTACTCGGTCTTGAGCGTAGTGTACTTGTAGTAGGAGCTCAGAGAGACCTTTGCCTGGACGGACAGTCCCCGGGTTATGAAGTCGAGCTTCTGGTTCACGATGATGTCCGAGAAGAGTTTCGTGTCGGTCAGCTGGATGAAGCTGCCCTTCATCATCTGGTAGTAAGGGTTGTAGGTGCTCTGGTCGGCCTCGCTCAGCAGACGGTCCTCGGAAGCGTCCGGGTAGTCCGTGTCGGGCACCTCCTTAAGCACCCAAGAAGGGTAGTACATAGGGTATTTCGCGGTGCTCGCGCCGAAGACGGCCAGCCACATCTCGTCGTCCCCTCCCTGAGGTTGGGGCTTGTTCTTGATGCCGACGTTGCCTCCGAGCTTGAAGGATACCTTGGTGCTCCGCGTGACGTTGAAATCAACGTTGGTCCTGAAGTTGAACCTGTTGTACTTGTAGCCGCTGTCCACCTTGTCGTCCCTGAAGCTACGGAAAATCGAGCCTTCGTTCGTGTAGCCGACAGAAGCGAAATACTTGACGAACCTGGTTCCGCCGCTTATGTTGAAGTTGGCGTTGGTCGTGGAGGCGAACGGCCTGGTCATTTCCTTGAGCCAGTCGACATCAGGATAGCGGAGCGCGTTCAGGGCGGAGGACGGATTCCTGTACTCTTCAAGGACCTCCTGTGAAGAAAGCGCCTCGAACTGCTGTTCGTTCATCCGCGCCACGTTGAGCAGGGACATCGTGGTGTAGGAGTCTATATGCTCCGGAGTGTTTATCGGAGAGGCGAAGCCCTGCGAGACGGTTATGTCCATCTTCGGCCGTCCCTCCTTTCCGCTCTTCGTGGTGACGATTATGACTCCGTTCGCGCCCTTCGCTCCGAACACGGCCGTGGCGGAGGCGTCCTTCAGGACGGAGATGTTCTCCACCTCGTTCGGGTCTATGGAGGCGAAGTCGCGCTCGATTCCGTCAACGAGGACAAGCGGGCTGGAATTGTTGAAGCTTGACACTCCGCGGATTACGATTTCGGCGTCGTCCTGCCCAGGCTGCCCGGAGGACTGGAGCGTCGTGACTCCCGACAGCTTGCCGGCCATGGCATTGGTGATGTTCGAGAGCCCCGAATTGACGAGAGTCTCTCCCCCGACCTGCGAGATGGCCCCGACGACGCTTTCCTTCTTCTGGACACCGTATCCCACCACGACCACGTCATCCAGAAGGATTGAGTCCTCGTGCAGGACAATGGAGTAGTTGCTCAGGGAAGCGGAAAGAGGCACATAAAGAGTCTCGAATCCGATGCATGAAATGACGAGGCGGCCCTTTTCCGGAACTTCAAGACTGAACTTTCCGTCTATGTCCGTCACGGTCCCGGAGTTCTTCGCGCCCTCAAGAACCACCCCTGCCCCGATTACCGGAGTCCCGGAACCATCGACGACAGTGCCGGTGACGTTCCTCGTGGCACCGTCCCTTTCATCGGCTGCCGCAACGGAACTCAGGACCAGCGGCAACAGGAGCGCCGCAAGTCCCGAAAGAATCCTGATGAGTGTTCGCTGCATCATTTGTAAAGTGTGAAGTTATCGAAGTACATCTCACATACCCTGTTCTCGTCCTTCATGCTGGCAGGACTGTAGCTTTCGCCCTTCAGAGTCATGAACGGACGGAACGTACGATTGCCTTTCTGGTTGCCGTCAGGCTTAGGGAAATTTATTTCATATTCCAATGTCTGCCATTCCCCATTCAATGAAATGTCAGCCGAATTATCCGGCAACTGCTTTGTGCTTCCGACATCTATTCGAGGCACCAGCTGCACCGTGCCTTTCCACAAATACTGAACTCTTATGCCCTTGTATTCAGACGGGTCGATGCCCTGAGCAACGATCGCTTCCCTCAGAATGGTGAAGTATCCGGACGCATTCGTAGATTTCGGATCAACTTCAGCCTTCAGAACCTTTCCCATGCCACTCGGATTGTCGACCACGGACAGGGTGGAGCCGCCTTTTTGGAAAGCGCTGAATGAACCATCCTCAAAGTCAGCGAACACCGCCGAATGGCTAATCTTGAACTCCATCTCGGCCTTCGCACCCGCAGGAATGCCGGTGCCGTCAGCCGGTATTGTCTTCGAGCCGACCAGCTCTTCCTTTCCGCCAATCGTAGCATAGACGCTGACGGTCCTGCCGGCATGGCCCGGAGTTATCATCATGTAGAAAGTCGAAGCCTTCGAAGAGAGGAGAGCCGAAGAAGTGACTGTGAGGCTGATTTCAGGGCTGCCTGCAGTGAGCGCAAGTTCTCCGGTCGCCAGATTCACGCTTCCTTCTGTCACGGAGAGTTTCTCCCCCTCGCCGTCAAGGCTGACGCGCAGAGCCGAAACCTCAAGATTCGCCTCCTCGGTGGTCAGATTTATGGCGAGAACCGAAAGCGCGTGTTTGAAACTCAGGTCCACCTTGTCGGTTCCGTTGTTTTTCGCCGTTGTCGAAGCATAGAGGAAATCGGTCTCGGAAAGGTGGTCGAGGTTGCCGGCAGCGGCCTGGGTCTGCGCAGCAGGCAGCGTGAATTTCACCGCAAGAGGGTCGGTACCGGCCTCAGAGCTATAAGGATAGTAGGCATAGGTCAGATAGTCCGTACCCTTATCGGCAAGATAGTTCTCCGGAGCGTCGAAAGAAGTGGACGAACCGGACTCCTTCGCAAGAATCTTCCCGTTCTCCAGCCTGTCCGCCGCGCCCGTGCCGGCCTCGGCCGCCGAGCTGCCCTTATACCAGAAAATCCCGACGGCATCGTCCTTTTTCCAGGCCGTCTCG
Organism: Bacteroidales bacterium UBA6346; assembly: GCA_002438905.1. Taxonomy (GTDB): domain Bacteria; phylum Bacteroidota; class Bacteroidia; order Bacteroidales; family UBA932; genus Cryptobacteroides. The sequence continues at coordinate 7,325 of DJSA01000139.1, read as the reverse complement.
ACGGCGCCGCCGTCCGTATGTGTTGTCTTTGTCGCGACAACATCTGCGACAATCTCGACACCATGCGTTTCTTCCTGATGATTCTCATCCACCACATCAGCAGTCTTCCCGCAGCCGACAACAGCCGTGACCGCAAGGACACCAAACATAATCTTTTTCATAACAGTCAAAGTATTATCAATTATAATATTCATAAAAAAAACACGGGAAAACACGCTCCCACTAATTTTTCCACTCGCTCCATGTCTCCATTTTGCTGATTCCGTTGCCGTTGCCGCTCTGGGCAAACCCCGTCTCAGCGGCGAAGGACTGCATGGAAACAGACGGCGCCTGATAGCCTGTGCATAGGAGGGACTGCCCCCCCCGACTCGATTTTTTCATAATCATGATGGTTAATAGTTAAATATTTGTAATTATTTGAACGACACCTTGTCGTAGTTCTTCTTCTCCTTCCACACAGGATCTTCTATAGACGTCACTTTCTTCCCGAGGTAATCGAAATTCTCGAACGATATTCCCGAAACATTGTGCTCCTTGTCGTAGCCTCTGATGACGCATCCGCCCTTGCCGGAACGCACGTTCATTACGTGGATGTTGCGGTATGAAACGTTGCGTATCCTGCCCGGAGAGTATTTGAGCGGCGTGGTGCCGTCATCCTCAAAGCCGATGTTGTAGTTATGGGACAGGCAGGCGAGCCAAATGGCGAATTCCTGGGCATCCTCGATGTAGGCGTTCTCGTATGTGACGTCGGAGACAGTCCCTGCAGCCCCGTTGTGGATGCTGAGCGCAGCGCGCCTCATGTCCGTGCCCGACGTGCCGGAATGAATCGCATAGATGTCCTTGTAATGCACGTTCTTGATGTCAATCTGGCATTCGTAGCCAATCTCGAAGGTGTTTCCGGCCCCAACGTTCCAGCCTATGCAGTCCTCAAACCAGACTCCATCCACAGCGCCCTTGAGCTTGAATTTCTGCGACTTGATGCAGTAGGCGTCGTCGTGCCCGCGAAGGAAGCATTTAGACACGCGGACGTTCTTCCCGCCGATTATGTCCATCGAATCGTTGTTCACGGTTCTCTCCGACTTGGAATCCGGGTCGCTCAGTCCCAATGCCTTGTAATTGGTGATGACTGAATTGTGGCAGTTCGCGAAGAGAGAACTCCAGCCGGCTCCGGCAAAGACGCTGGTAATATCGTCAAGACGCGCGTCTTCACATCCATAGAGAGCGACGCCGAATGTCTGATAGAACTCATCGTAACTGCCCTTGTTCCTCACCGAACTGAGAAGACCGCCGCCGTGAATCCTCACTCCCGGGACATTCACGCCGAGGATGTTGCCCTTCACGTAAGTCCCTGGCTCAAGGTACACTTCCCGGCAGTCAGCCGAGAGCCTTATGTCGCCCGCGTCATAAATCTTCCCCGCCTCGAAATACCTGACCGAAGGGTCGTTCTTCGACGGCTTTTCCGCGTCAATAGGGTTCACGAATATGAAGAGAGGATTCTCTATGTCTCCGTTAATCTCCACCGACACCCTGTCATACTGCTTCAGCTCAAGCGTTAGTTTCCCTCCGGCGATGCTGAAGTCATATTTCTTCCCCAAAGGCCTCACGTCGGCTTTTTTGATTACTCCATTCTTGAGCCGGACCTCGAACTTGACGGACACGCCATCCGCCGCCCCGACCCAGGCAATGTGCGGCTCGTCGGTGGGAAAGACCTTGATTTCCTGTCCGTCGGCCTTGACCGAATAGATTTCGGAGTCGGCGACACGCGGAGAGAAGCCGTAGTATTCAATGCCGTCGGCGGAGCCTCCTCCCTGTCCTGCAGGGTTGTCCGGCTTCGCGCAGGCATCCAGCATCGGAAGCAGAAAATAAAGCGCGGACAGTGCGATGTGGTTAAACATTTTCATTTGATATTGCATTTGATGGTTATACGATGGCAGTCCGTTTCTTACAGGCAATGGAGGACACGACAAGAAGGCGGTAAAGTCTGTCCTTTACCACCGTGTGATTCTGCCGGACGGAATGCCGCCGGAGAAACGATATGTAAGAAATGATGTGCTAGTTCATAAGAAGCATCGATGTGCGCGTTGTAATACGCTGGCTTATAGGAGTATCCCCCCCCCGAGAAATATTGCGGGAGAGAACCGGATAAAGCCATCCTGAATAGTCAAGGCAGATATGACCGTAAAAACGCTCCATTTTATGAACAATCAATTTATCAGAAATTCCGTGCACGCACACGGAATTTCTGCAAAGGTAATGCTTTTTGAACAAAAACAAAAAATTTGTTCGCTATGCGGCGAAAAAAGTCAGAAGTCTCCCTTTTCCAGAAACTCTCTCAGATGGATAATCCTTATACCGCTGACATTTCCTCCGCTTTTCCAATCATCGAGGCTCACGACATATTTGGGATAATTGTTCTTGATTGCCATAAGGTTGCCGAACTCGCGATTTCTTGTCGATTCGTCCGCCATCAGGTAGCAGGACTGGACATATATCATCCCGTCATCCTTTCTTGCGACAAAATCAACCTCCCTACCCGAAGAATTCTGGCCGGTGAAGACTTCATATTTATTCTGTATCAAATGAAGGAATATCGCGTTTTCCATCAGTTTGTGAATGTCGTTCTGCAGACTGAATCCCAGATGGCAGTTCCGAAGGCCAAGATCTTCAAAGAAATATTTGTCTCCTATCTCAAACTTCTGCAGTCCATTCACATCAATTCTACGCACTTTGTGCAGGAGAAACGCATTCTGAAGTGCCTTAAGATAATTGATGACCTGCAGCGGAGACATGTTGACTCTCTGCGACTTGAGATAACGGCTTATGTTATTGGCGGAAAATAGATTACCCACATTGTCTGCCGCATAAACCGCAAGAGTCTCAAGAAAATCAACATTGCGTATCCCCTCACGCTTGACGACATCCTTTAGAATAATGGTTGAATATACATTCTTCAGATACTCAAAAGCAATATCACGCTGAAGCGGCAAGTTGCACAAATATGGAAGACCCCCGAATGTCAAATAATTACGCAAACTTTCTGTCGTGTCTGGAATTTTATGGAAAGTGAGGAACTCGGTATATGAGAGACTGTGTATGTGGAATTCGACATATCTTCCCGACAAATACGTCGAAAGTTCGCCGGAAAGCATCGTTGCATTGCTGCCGGTTATAAATATGTCGCACACGCCCTGTGCCTGAAGACTGCGCAAAGCGTGCTCGAAGCCGTCTATATCCTGAACTTCATCTATAAACAAAAAATTCTCTACGCCTGGCTTTATGTGAGCGGAAACATACTCGGACAAATCCGTATTAGTCCGGATGGTCATAAACTCATCGAACTCCTTGTTGATGTATATGGAGTTGCTTTCCGGACGGGTCTTGCCGATATAATCCCCAAGCTGCCTTAAGATGCAGCTCTTCCCCACCCTTCGCTGTCCGGTCAACACTTTTATTATGTTTTTCCCTATGAATGGGATAATGGCATCTGTATATGCCGGACGAGAAATAATAGCCCCCATTTTTTGTTAATCGTAATTAAAATTTGTGGCAAATATAGCTATTTTGTTAATTACGACAAACAAAAACATCATTTCCGTGACTATGCGGCAAATCACCTGACAAAATAGACGTCGAAGTTCTCCACTGTCGCGTGACCCTTTTCGACGACAATCCTCAACTCGGAGGCATCGGTCGGCGGGAAGGTCAGTTCATTCATTCCGGAGAGGCAGTGCTTCGTGGCGGAAACCGTGAGGAACTGGCCGCCTCCGTTTGTCGCCTGGACAAGGAGTTCCGCATCCGAACCGCCGCTGAGTATCAGACGCACGCCGCGCACGCTGCCCTTTGCCGGGATTGTCATGAACTCTCCCTTTCCGAGAGTGACGGAGCCGGAGAACTGCACGTCGTCGGACTGCCGTGTGCGGGCGGGACGCGACGGGGCGGACGGGTCTATTACCGAGAGCCTGCCCTTCAGGCGGATGTCGGTCGAGGAGGCTCCGGCCATAATCTCGAAATCTCCCGGCTCGACCACGCGGTTCATGTTCCTGTCCAGAAGGGACAAATCTTTCGGAGACAGGACGAACTCGACGGACTTCGTCTCGCCCGGATCAAGCGAAATCCTCTCGAAGCCGCGCAAAACCTTCTCGTAGGCCGTCAGCGAGGTGATGCAGTCCTCCACATAGAGCTGGACGACCTCGTCGCCGCGCACCTTGCCGGTGTTCGTAACCTTGAACGAGACGCGGACTGAGTCGGTCGGGGCAATCTCCGGGGAGGAAAGACGAAAGTCGGAATATGCGAAAGTCGTGTATGAAAGACCATGTCCGAAATCGTAAAGCCCGCCGTTGACACGGCTTGCCCAGCCGTTCGGACCGAGTTCCTTGCGTCCATCGACCTGAGAGGCGCGCTTGTACGGGAAGTTGAAAGGAATCTGCCCTACGGTGCGCGGGAATGTCACGGTCAGCTTGCCTCCCGGGTTGTACTCCCCGAGCAGGGCCATAGCCACGGCAGTGCCGCCGTGAGCACCCGGATACCAGGCCTCAAGAATCGCGTCCGCCACCTTGTCCGCATAGTTCACGGAAAGCGGCCGCCCGTTTATGAGCACGACTATCACAGGTTTGCCGGTCTTCTTCACCTCCTTCAGCAGCAGGTTCTGCCTGCCCGGAAGTTCGAGAGAGGAGCGGCTCTTGTTCTCGCCGCAGGTTCTCGGTCCGCCGCCCAGAACCAGCACCGCGACGTCGGACGACTCGGCTGCCTTCACGGCCTCGGCAATCCCCGCAAGTTCTTCCTCATCCGGGTCGGTCGGAAGCACCTCGGACTCCGGCCAGGTCTTGTCGACAAGCTCGCAGCCCTTGGCATAGACCACCTCCGCTTTTCCCGCCAGAGCCGTGCGCAGCCCTTTCAGGACGGAGACATTCTCTGTTCCGAGAGGCCCATAGTGAAGGCTGGCATAGCCCGTGTAATCTGCATTGGGGCCTATCACCGCCACACGGCGTAGAGCCGCAGCGTTCAGCGGAAGCGCCTTCCCGTCAGTTCCGAACGGAGAGTCCGAGGCGGCGTTCTTCAGCAGCACGAGAGACTCAAGCGAGGCACGCAGCGCGACCTTGTTGTTCTCCACGCCGTCAACCTCCTCGTCCGCGGCCGCATAGTCGGTCTGGTAGGGGCTGTCGAACAGTCCCACGAGGAACTTCACACGCAGGATGTCCCGCACCCGCTCGTCAATCACCGACATCGGCACAGCCCCCTCCTCAACGAGTTCGCGAAGAGGAAGCACATAGCTGTCCGGAGAGCGGAAGGTGCAGCGCACGTTCAGGCCCGCCATCACGCTCTGACGCACCGCCTCCTTCATGTCGGCGGCAACATTATGCTTGGTGTAGAGATATTCAACGGCGTCGCTGTCGCTCACAAGATAGCCCCGGAAACCGAATTCGTCGCGCAGACGCTCACTGAGCCAGTAATGACTCCCCTCGACCGGCTCGCCGTCGTAGTCGTTGTATGAGACCATCGCCCCGAGCAGACCGGCGCGGGAAATCACCTCGCGCCACGGCTGGACATGAACATTCTCCACCTCATGCGGAGCCATCTGAGGGTCAACACGGGCCATTCCCTCGCGCGCTCCCTTATTATTGGAATAGGCCACAAAGTGCTTGGCGGTGGCGGCGACCTGAAAGTCCTCCTGCAGCCCGAGGGTCATCTGCACGCCGAGCTCTCCCACAAGATAGGGAGACTCGCCATAGACCTCCTCATAGCGGCCCCAGCGCTGGTCACGCCCCACATCAAGAATCGGGGCATAGACGTTGGTGTAGCCCAGAAGCCTGCCCTCGCGCCCGGTGATGCGCCCGACCTCATGAATCAGTTCCCTGTCCCAGGTATGCCCCAGACCGAGCTGCGTCGGGAAATTGGTCGCCCTGTAGGCCTCCACACCGCGTATTCCCTCGTTCGTGAAATCCACCGGGATGCCGAGGCGCGTGTCCTCGATGAAGAAGCGCTGAACCTCGTTCATGGCCGCCGCATGAGTCGAAGCCGGCCAAAGATAAGGGCTGTACATCTCTATCGGCATACCCCACTGGCGGAAACCGTTCAGATGCTCGTCAATCGCGCCCATCCCGTCCTTCCACAGCTTCTCCTTCCACTCCGGGGTCGGAAGCGGGTCGGCAAGAACGCGCCCATAGCCATAGAGCGTGACCATCTGACAGGTCTTCTCATCCGTCGTCATCCTTGAGAGCAGGTCCTCCACCCTCGCGTCAATTTCCGCAGAAGGGTCTTCATAGATGTCCTTGACCCCGTTCTTGTTGAGGTCAATCCACCCCTTGTGGTACATCTTCCTGTTCTTCGTCCTGAACTTGAACGCCGTCTCCGCAGAGAATGACTCAATCGTCAGAAGAAAAGCGGCGCAGCAGAGCGCGGCCTTAACTGTGGCACTGAATTTCATCTTTTATTCATTTAAAACGTCACCTCGACACCCTTCCTGAGCCGTTGCCGTTCATGAGCGTCTCCACTTCCTTGACGCTCACGCGGTTGTAGTCGCCCTCAATCGTGTGCTTGAGGCAGGATGCCGCCACGGCGAAGTCTAGAGCCTTCTGACTGTCGCCCGCGTAGTTGAGCAACCCGTAAATCAGTCCGCCGCCGAAGGAGTCACCACCGCCCACACGATCTACGATGTCCGTGATGTCGTAGCGCCTTGAGGCGAAGAGAGTCTTGCCGTCGTAGAGAACCGCGCCCCATGTGTTGTGATCCGCGTTCACCGAACCTCGCAGGGTAATCGCAACCTTCGAGGCCTTCGGGAACTTCTCCATCAGCGACTTGGCCACGAACTCGAACTTAGCCGTGTCAATCACTCCCGCCTCAGCGTTGAACCCCTCGGGCTTGATGCCGAAGACCTTTTCCGCGTCCTCCTCGTTGCCTATAATCACGTCGCAGCCAGCCACAAGCGCAGGCATAACCTCTGCGGCCGTCTTGCCGTATTTCCAGAGATTCTTCCTGTAGTTGAGGTCGCAGGAAACCTTCACCCCATGACGTGACGCAGCCTCGATGGCCTCCAGACAGACATCCGCCGCGCCCTGACTGATTGCCGGCGTGATGCCCGTCCAGTGAAACCAGTCCGCGCCCTCGAACACCTTGTCCCAGTCAATCATCCCCGGCCTGATCTCCGAAATTGAAGAATGCGCACGGTCGTAAATCACCTTGCTCGGACGTGCAACGGCACCCTTCTCTATATAATAGATGCCGACCCTGTCACCGCTCTCGATGCAGAACTCGACTCCCACCCCGAGCCCTCGGAGTTCCGCAAGGCAGGCCTTGGCTATGTCATTGCCCGGAAGCGCCGTCACAAA
>DJSA01000004.1:649-9396 GCA_002438905.1 Bacteroidales bacterium UBA6346 | reverse complement strand
GGGGTATATCCCCAAGGCTCGTAGTAGGACGGGAACACGGCGAGATCCATTCCGTTGAGAAGGTCATAGTAGGACATATTGAATATGCCGTCGTTTCCGTTGAGATAGGACGGGATGAAATATACCTTGACCTTCGTGTGCTCCGAATTGTCGAGCCCGAGTTGCGCAAGACGATGGGATATGGCATCGTACTCAGGGTTCATCAGATAGTGTGAAATCTGTGTCGTGTATGCCGAACCGTTGCCTCCGAGTTTCGCTGCAAGTTCCTTGTCCGCGCCACGATGTCCGGAAGGTATCATTATGAATGCCTGGATATTACGACCGCTGTAATCAGAATGATTCAGTCTGTCCAAAGCATCGATGAACACATCTATTCCCTTGTTCTTCCACTCGTAGCGTCCCCCGATGCACATGAGCATCGCATCGTCCGGAACTTCTGTGCCGGACATTGCGGCAGCCACTGAAATCAGCCGATGACGCGCTTCCTTGCGTTTTGCCGGATATTCCTCGTCTGACGGGGTGAAACTCGGCTCGAATCCGTTAGGGGTCACGACATCCACAGCCCGTCCGAGGAAATGTCCGCACTCCCGGGCCGTTATCTCGCTGACAGTGGTGAAGACATCGGCATTCTGCGCGGAAGTCTTTTCGAGAGAATGGCGTGCGATGACGTTGAACTCCCGTGCCTTTGCATCCGCGTCGTAACTGTCAAGCGCATCGTAGAGAGGCAGGTTGTTGCCGGCTATGCAGCGACCGATGACAGTCGCATGAGTAGTGAATACCGTCGCTATCGGGAGACCTGTCCCCTTTATATAAAGAAGTCCGGCCCCTGTCATCCACTCATGGAACTGGGCCACGACCTTGTCCGAAGGGAAGAGATTATACTTATAGAAACTCTCTATGACCTTTCCGGCGGCATAGCCGAACAGAGCCGACTCCTTGTAGTCCCAGTTTCCCGTGAGGGAATCCACCCCGAAGCGCTTCCAATATTCAGTCAGAATCTCGTTCTGCGATGTGATGAACTGCTTGAAGTCCACGAGTATGGCAATCGGCTGCCCCGGCACGTTCCACTTGCCGATTCTCACGCGGAGCCCCTCCGCCGCAGCGGCTGCCTTCCAGGACTTGAAGAGGAGCGGTTCCTCCGTGAAGTCAGGATTGCTCTCCGTCTGCATCCAGACGTCCGGTCCGATGAGGATGTGGTGACGCTTATACTCAGCCTTGAGATTCAGTGCCTTGGTCGCGATGACCGTATAGATCCCGCCTACCTTGTTGCAGACTTCCCAGCTGACTTCAAACAGATAGTCCGGCCTGATGATGTTTTGTTCCATTTATTGCGTTTATTCCTTTGAGGACAATGCCTGATCCACGCGGATCATGAAGTCGCTCAGTACGTTCATATAGTTGATAAATGCCTCGTAAGGCGTGTCATAAGGGTTGAAATACTCATGCACGGCACCATCCGAGAAATATTTCGTACACATGTAATAGAAGTGATCGCTTTCCTGCAAATGCCCGAAATCAGCCCAGAGTTCGGCATCATTGAGCAGCGCGAGCTTCTCGGAAAGAGAGTAGAGCTTGCTGAAAGCCTCGTTCTGAAGCTCGTTTCCAAGCCAAGCTGATGTGTCACGCTCCTCATCGGCCCATGAGATCGGATCAGGTACGTCGAGTACGGAAACGGCCTTATGCTTCTTTGCGGCGCGTGACGGCGTCACGAACTCGAACCCGCCATCGGCGATAATCGTCGAAGGAAGGAACTTCATGAAGTCGAATATTCCCGATGCAGCGCTCTGATGCTCGCCGAAGGTCTCGTAGTCCATAAAGAGGTTCACAATCTCACCATCGCCGGCCTTGAGCCAAGAGAGGTATTTATCCGCAGTCACAGGCCAGTTCTCCCAATTCCGGTCGGAGAAACGAAAAGCAATGTCGTCACTCAGTCCGGAATTGCGGAGAAGGAGTTTCTGCGAATGCTTTGCGGTCGACTTGTAGACATAGTTCGGACTCTGCCAACCGAGGACATGCTTTGCCCCCTCGGTGAGTATGGTCTTGAATCCCAATGAATCAACCATGCCGGCAATGTCATCCGAATAAATCAACTCAGTGTTACGGAATGCTGTCGGGGTGACTCCGAAATAATGTTCAATGGCAGCCTTGTGCTTGAGCACCTGGTGCTTGAACTCGGACTCCGAGGCGAGGGACGCGAGAGAGTGGTAATAAGTTTCAGAAAGGAACTCCACGCAGCCCGTCCGGGCAAGAGCTCGGAAACTGTCAAGAACCTCAGGACAATAGCGGTCAAACTGCTCCAGAGCCGTTCCGGTGATGGAAAACGCCACCTTGAAGGCCCCTTTGTTCTCATTGATCTGCTCAAGGAGCAACTCATTCATCGGAAGATAGCACTTTTTCGCGACACGCCTGAGAATGGTGCGGTTCGTAAAGTCATCGTAATAATGGGAGTTCTTGCCGATGTCGAAGAACCTGTATTGCCTCAACCGCAGCGGTTGATGAACCTGAAAATACAGACAAACAGACTTTTTCATATACATAAATCTTTTATTATCAATAACATATCCTCTTCATTCCAGACATCCGACTATTTCACCACGGACTCATAAACAGCCTTGATCTTCGCGGCGGCGGCGGTCCATTTGAGAGCGTTTACCTCATCATAACCGCAGCGTGTCGCGAATTCAGACAATGCAGGGTAGTTCAGCAGCGCGTAAATCGCATCGGACATCGCATCGACATCCCAAAAATCGACCTTTATCGCGTATTTGAGCACCTCGGCACAGCCGGACTGCTTGGAAATTATGGACGGGACGTTGGTCTGCATCGCCTCAAGCGGCGAAATTCCGAACGGCTCGGAAATGGACGGCATCACATAGACGTCCGACAAGGCAAACATCTTCCTCACATCGTCTCCCCTCAGGAAGCCCGTGAAATGAAACCTGTCCGCGATGCCGAGCCGAGCCACATGCAGTATGCACCGGTTCAGCATGTCCCCGCTTCCGGCCATCACGAAACGCACGTTGTCGCACCGCTTGAGCACCTTGGCGGCAGCCTCGATGAAGTATTCGGGTCCCTTCTGATAGGTCACGCGGCCAAGAAAGGTGACTATCTTGTCCTTGACTCCCCTCTGCACGGTGATGCCGGAACGTCCGGAGAAATCCACGGCATTATGGACAGTCACGACCTTGGACGGGTCTATGCCGTACTTGTTTATGACAATGTTTCTCGTGAGTTCGCTCACCGTGATGACCTTGTCGGCCGCTTCCATGCCCCTCTTTTCGAGGTCATACACACGGGTGTCTATGTTGTCATCGCTCGCACGGTCGAACGAAGTCGCATGGACGTGGACGACAAGCGGCTTGCCCGTGAGCTGCTTCGCGGCTATGCCGGCGAGGTAAGTGAGCCAATCATGTGCATGGATGACATCAAATTCATCCTTATGCTGAAGGGCAATAGTGCCGCCAACCATGCCGTATCTGGCCACTTCCTCCATGAGGTTGGTGCCATACTTGCCGGAAAAGTGGTACTTCTGCCCGTAGGTTATGCGGAAGTCCTTGACCTGGCGTGCCCTCTCCTCCTCAACGACATCGGAAAAATCCTCCGGTGAGACGTAAGGGACCATGTTTGTTCCCACATGGACGAAGCGCACTTTCCCGAGGAACTCATCGACGCTTTCAGACATAGTGTCCACAGCAACATCGCTCGCGTTTATTATACGCACAGAAGACTGATCCTCGTCCCCGGAGGCCGAAGGCATTACGAAAAGGACCTCGACTCCATTTTCAGCGAGCCCCTTCGTCATTCCGTAACAAGCTGTCCCGAGTCCCCCTGCGATGTGTGGCGGGAACTCCCAACCGAACATAAGCACTCTCATTTTCTGTTCCTCCCTTTCTTGACGGTTTCGGATACAGGAGCGGCACAGCCTGCGGCAGTTTCCTCCGGTCCGGCATCAGAAATTTCATCCGCATCATGTGCGGTTCTATACCTGTTCAAAAGATGTTCAACACGAAGCAGGGCCGCAGTGCTGCAGGCAGATGAAATCGCTCCGTGAGGCTCATGCGGAGGGTCTCCATCGTAGAGCTCCGAAAATGCGCCCACCCCGTGTTTGTAAATGTCCTTGTAGAAGCCTTCCACGAGATACTCGGCCCTCTTTAGGTATGACGGTCCAATCATGGAGAACGCCTGGGCGATGTAGTAGTCAAGCGGGATGATCCAAGCGCACCCCTGGTGGTAAGCAAGATCCCGTTCAATCTGCGACCCTTCATACACGCCTCTATAGGCTTCGTTTCTCGGTGAAAGGGTACGTATCCCGCGGCTGGTTATCAGCTCGTTGGAGATGGTCTGCATTATGGATGACTTATAGTCGTCATTGACAGGGGAATACTCCAGCGCGATGGCAAAGAGCTGATTTGGACGCACGGCCGTGTTCTGGCCGGAATTGTCAACATAATCAGCAAGATAGCCGCTTTCGACCCAGAATGTCTTCTCGAAATTTTCCTCGATCAGACGCCTCACTTCACTCCACCTTTCAATGAACGCGGAATTACCCGGCTCGTATCTGGTCGCCATTTCAAGAGCAAAGCAAATGGCATTGTACCAAAAGGCATTTGTCTCGACCTGATAGCCGGCACGCTCCGTCACCGGAACTCCGTTCACATATGCGTTCATCCAGGAAAGCGCAGTGCGCCATTTCTGAGCCCAGAGGAGTCCATTGGGATGGAGAGTGACCTCGGCACGCCTGCCCGGAAGGTAGCTTTCGATGATTCCCTTAATGGTTCCGCCATACTTCTTCCAAACTCTCTTAGGATCCGCGCCGAAGCGTATGTATTGCTGAAGATCGTCCGCGATGCGCAGCGGCGCCTCAACCTGTGTAGTGCGGGAGGTGAGCCTCTCCTGATTGTCCGCGATGAGGTTGTCCAGAATTTCTTCGAACTCCTTCGCACCGGTGCCGGCATATAGCGTGAGCCCCGGAAGCGCGACTATGGTCTCGCGCAGAAGTCCGGTTCCGAGCCAAGTGAGACCTGCCACTATCTGCTTATGGTTGTTGCGGTTGCAGATTAGAAGATCGGCATTGTATTTCAGGAGGTCGGCGTTAGAAGTGATTTTGCCCTTCTTCTTCACGACCGAACTGAACTTGCGTGAAAGCCCCTTCGTATCCTCGATCGTGGTGGAACCGGAAATTATCACGGACTCCCCCTTTCTCAGTTTGAGCGAGAATGACCCGGGCACGAATAAATCCTCCCGACAGTCGAAGCCCCGACGATACTCGTCCGTATAGGTTATGCCCTTATACCACGATGGAGCATAGCGAAATTCAGCGGCCTTTGACAACTGGAGATTAAGATCCGGGAATCCCTCATACATATTGAAGGACACCCCGTTTTCAATCTTCCGGTAGCCGGTGCGCGCATTCGGGTTCTCGCAGGTCAGCCTATGGATGCAGCGGAAGGCAAGGAAAGGCTTGATGATCAATTCACAGGAAGCGGGAGAAGAAACCAGTTCGTACTTCACCATCACCTGATCCGAATCCGGGGCAAGTATGACCGATTTCTTGAAAGTTGTCTCACCAATCTTGTAGGTCAGGGTCGGAACCGGCGCGGCGGTAAAGTCCACAATATACTTGTGACCGCGCGGCTCATAGATGTCACCGTAGCAATGAATTCCGAGGTTGAACTGCCTGTGGTTCACGATGATGCTCTCGTCAAGTCCGGAAAGCAGGATATGCTTCTCCCCGCCGAAGGCATCGACAGGAACCGCCAGAAGCCCATGGTAACGCCGCGTGTTGCAGCCCACGATGGTGGTGTTGCAATATGCCCCCGTCTTGTTCGAGCCTATGATCTCCCGCTTGAGCGAGTACTCGAGGTTCACCAGCTCGGATTTGTTAAAACTTAGGAATGCCATAATATATTGTTTTTATGTCCGTCCGACGCATGCTTCCAAAAACTCCACAAAGCCTACTCACGCCTCAACACAACAGCACAACGGCTCGGCAGATAGAGATAAAGAGAGTCATCATACCTGTCGTTCCCATTGGCGTTTTTTCGTGGAACCGTGAAATGCTCATCATGCGAAATCCGCCCGAATCCGTCAAACTCCGGTTCATCAGTGGTCAAAATGTCAACCCATTTACCGGCCGGAGCCGCAAAGCCATAATCCGCAAAGGATTCGGTCGGGTTAAAGTTTGCCGCAAATATACAATTTTTTCTGCGGAAAATAAGAATTTTTTTCTCTTCGTCCTGCACAAGCAGTTCCGGAGCGTCGTCGAGTATGTCCTCGGACTTCGCCATCCCTATCATCGCCTTGTCGAAATTCCGCAGATATTTGTATCTCAGATAGTCCGGTTCGGCGAGCGACCATTGGCGCCGGGCATATTTGTATGACCATCCGTTCCCCTCCCTCGGAAAATCTATCCACTCGGGATGTCCGAACTCGTTGCCCATGAAATTGAGGTAGCCGTCTCCTGCTGTGGCGAGTGTCACGAGACGTATCATCTTGTGCAGGGCGATTCCCCTGTCGACAACCGGAGATCTCGAGTCCTTGTTCATGGAGGTGTACATTTCCGCGTCCATAAGGCGGAAGATTATGGTCTTGTCCCCCACCATTGCCTGGTCGTGGCACTCGGCGTAGCTTATGGTCTTTTCGTCCGGACGCTTGTTCGTGAGCTGCCACCATATTTCGCCCATGCTCCACCGTTCATCGGGCAGGGTCTTTATCCACTTTATCCAGCTGTCAGCGATGCCCATCGCCATGCGGAAGTCAAACCCGATTCCATCGGCCGCAAACGGCGCGGCAAGCCCCGGCATACCGCTCACATCCTCGGCAATTGTGAATGCGTCCGGATTCACCTCATGTATGAGCATATTCGCAAGTGCAAGATAATCAACGGCATTCTCATCAACAGAACCATTGAAATAATCGTCATAGCCGGTGAACGCCTTCCCGAGACCATGATCCCAATACAGCATGCTAGTGACCCCGTCGAAACGGAATCCGTCAAGATGATACTCCTCCTGCCAATACTTGCAGTTCGAGAGGAGGAAATATTTTGTCTCGTCCTTGCCGTAGTCGAAGCAGCGCGATCCCCATGCGGGATGATGCCCCTGTGGACCCTTGTAGAAATAGAGGTCCTCGTGGCCGTCGAAAAGACTCAGTCCCTCGGCCTCGTTGTCGACCGAATGGGAGTGGACGATGTCCATGACAACCGCAATGCCCTTCGCGTGGGCAGCATCGACTAGGGCCTTGAACTCCTCCGGAGTGCCGAAACGCGAGCTGAGCGCGTAGAAATTGGAGACCTGGTAGCCGAAAGAGCCGTAGTAGGGATGCTCCTGAAGGGCCATTATCTGGAGGGTGTCATAGCCGAGATCTACAACCTTCGGCAGCACGTTTTTCCTGAACTCGGTAAATGTGGAGACTTTTTCTTCCTCACTGCTCATCCCTATGTGGCATTCGTAAATCAGCGGATGCGGGCGTTTGCTGGGCCTGCGATGCCGCCATCTGTAGGGTTTCGCCGGTTCCCACACCTCGGCGCAGAAAGCCTTGGTCTCCGGATCCTGGACCGTGCGCGTGACGTATGCAGGAAGCCTCTCTGCCCCGCCTCCGGGCCATTCGATGAATAGTTTATAGAGCGTGCCGTGGCTCAGGAAAAGGTCGTCGAGGATTATTTCCCAGTTGCCTCCGCCGAGTGGCTTGAGGGCGTATGCCTCGGAGCGCTTCCAGTTGTTGAACTCACCGATGAGGTAGATGCGAGTGGCGTTCGGAGCCCATTCGCGGAACACCCACTTGTGGTCGGGGGTGCGGTGCAGACCGTAGTAAAGATGGTTATTGATGCCCTTGGAAAGCGAGCCGCCGACGGAATAGCGCTCCTTCAGTGCCTCTATACGCTCGTGCCTAGAGTCGATGACCGCCCTGTATGGCATCAGCCACTGGTCGGTCTCGTATATTTTCTTAGTTTCTGACATAAATCTATGGTGGTTATCTGTTATTTGTGTCCATTTTCTACCGGATGGCCGTGGAATATGGATGCCACCCGGCTATTCAATGTTCAGCGTCCGTTCACGCACTCCGCGAAGCCACGCCCTGCAGTCGGCGATGAGTTTCTCGGAACGCCGGATATATTTGTCGATGTCGTCAATCGGTGTCTCCGGGTTCTCGACCATCGCGGCAATCTTCTCAAGTTCCGCGACCGACGCGGAGTAGTCAAATGTATTTTTCTTTTCCATATCCAGCATTATTTCCATTAGAAGCCTCTCACATCGTTCAAGTCGGCAGAGACGTGCCGAGCCCATCCTTACCCTCTGCCCGTTCATTCCGTTCGGGCGGGCAGAGGTGCCGTTGATATAACCCCGGCCTCAACAGTCCCGTCGGAGAACATCACTCTGATTCTGTCGCCCTCATTCAGCGACGACGCCCTTTTCACGACGACGCCCTTTCCGTCTGTGACGAGCACATATCCCCGTTTCAGTATATTCCTCGGATCGGCCCCCGTAATCCTGGTCAGCAGACTCTGAAGCTGCATCTCCATGGCATTCAGACGGTTGACAAACGCCAAACGCATCCTTGACGCGAACTCCCCGAGTCTCGCATCCTCCGCCTCGAAAATTCCCAAGAGTTCATCGGCAAGCGCGGTCGGTGTCTTGAGGAACGAGTACGCTACCATGTCGCAGACGTGATAGTCCCGGTCATGCCCCACGGCGGTCAGCACAGGCAGCGGACACAAGGCAATCGCGCGCGCCATCACATAGTCGTCA
>DJSA01000004.1:0-457 GCA_002438905.1 Bacteroidales bacterium UBA6346 | reverse complement strand
AAGTCTCCGTAGCCGGCCGCATCCTCCGCAGACACCACGGCAAAACGCCAAGGTAGGGTCGGGAACGCAAGTTCTTTCTGCAAGTCCATAAGTCCTTCGTCCTGAAGCCTTTTGATGGTCTTCAGCCGAAGGTCCTCCTTCTTTCCGAGTGAAAATTCAGGATTTATGTCAGTCACGGAAAGCGCGAACCCGTAAAGTTCGCTGTAGGTCACCTGTACCTGCACGAGTATCTCGATTCCGGGCCTCAGCGACTCCCCTGTCACGGATTCGAAGAACGGCTTGAGGACACGCCACTTGGACGCCCAGATGACCGCCCTTGTCTTCGCCACCACACGTTCGTCTTCAGTCTGCGACAGCTCAAGGTAGCAGTGACCGCCCAGCTTCGCGCTCACGGAAGCCACCTCCGCCCGCACCCAGAGCCTCCGAGGAAACATCTCCTCCAGCCCCTCCCGCACAA
>DJSA01000063.1:8141-9918 GCA_002438905.1 Bacteroidales bacterium UBA6346 | reverse complement strand
GATGCAGGTTATTCTTTGAAGGTTTTTTATAGCGCGTATTGAAAGAAATCGTCAAAACATATAAAAAAAGAAAAAATTGCATTTTCTTTTTTTAGGTTTGATGATTTTATGAAAAATATCGTTTAGAATTGCGCTCTGTTTTGGAGCGCAATTTTTTATGAGGATTATGGAACTGAGCGAGGACGAGAGGCCTCGGGAGAAGATGCGGGACAGGGGAGCGGTGGCTCTGTCCAATGTCGAGCTGCTTGCCGTGATACTGCGCACCGGCACTGGAGGCCGGAACGTCATGGAACTGGCGCGGGAACTTTATTCGGCTTCCGGAAACAGTCTTTGTGAGTTGTCGTCACTGTCGGCCGACAGGATGCGCGCTGTTCCGGGAATAGGCTTCGGGAAGGCGGCCTCCATAGTCTCGGCTTTTGAACTCGGGCGCCGCTGCGCCCTTGAACGGGCGGGCAATACGGACATTTCCCTGACCGACTCAAAGGCAGCCGCGCGTCTGCTGGCTCCCTACCTCCGAGTCCTTGACCATGAGGAATGCTGGGCTCTGTTTCTGAACAGGCGCAACCGTCCGTTGGGAAAGGAGATGATTGGCGCCGGAGGGCTGAACGACACCCCGATAGACAGCCGTGTGGTGACGAGACTCGCTCTTGAGAAAAAGGCCACGGGCGTCATCCTGTTCCACAACCATCCGTCCGGAGCTCCGGAGCCGGGGGAATCCGACATCAGGCAGACCGCCTCCATCCGCAAGGGTCTTGCCTCCATGAACATCGCTCTTCTCGACCACATAATCATAGCCGGAGACACGTTCTTCAGCTTTGCCGAGGAAGGCGTGTTTCATCTGTAGCCGACTGCACGCTTTAGAAGATGTCTGAATTTTTTGTTCTTCTTAGGACAAGTCAGATGGTGACAGAATTGTTGCATATTTTGAGCATATAATTGTTGCTAAAGACGTTCATTTGCGCTTAATTTGCAATTCCGAAGAAGTCTGGCCGCCTAATCTGCAATTTCTTGGAAGCACCGGCCAAGCAGACAAGCGGAATGTGTAAAGTTACCGGTAATTGATGACGTATGAAAACATATAACCTCCTCATTGCGGCGGCTCTTCTTCCGCTGCTCCTTTCCTGCTCTCCGAAGGCAGGAGTGACAGTTTCCGACTTCGGGAACCTCTCGACCGGTGAGCCGACAAAGCTCTACACCATAGTCAACCGCAGCGGCGCGTCCATGCAGCTGCTCGATTACGGCGCACGCATCGTGAGCATAAAGGTTCCTGACCGGGACGGGCGGCTCGGCGATGTCGTCGTCGGGTTCGGTGACCTCGACAACTTCGAGCACAAGGACCGTTTCATCGGACCTGTAATCGGGCGCTACGGCAACCGCATAGACCACTCCTCCTTCACTCTTGACGGCGTCCGTTACGAACTCGTGCCCAACGAGACTTTCGGCGGCGAACCGGTTCAGTGCCACGGAGGCCCGCAGGGCTTCGATCGCTTTGTCTGGGAGTCCGAGCCGGTGCAGGAAGAGGACCGTGCCGGTGTGCGTTTCCACCGACTCAGCCCCGACGGCGAGGAAGGCTATCCCGGCAACCTGGATGCGTGGGTAACTTATTGGCTGACAGACGACAATGTCGTGAAGGCCGAGTATGAGGCCACGACCGACGCCCCTACGGTGGTGAATCTCTCTAACCACACCTACTTCAACCTCAAGGGCGAAGAGGGCGGCTATGTTATGGATCATCTTCTTCAGGTCGATGCCGACACCTGCGTGCAGAACAACACCC
>DJSA01000063.1:7660-8127 GCA_002438905.1 Bacteroidales bacterium UBA6346 | reverse complement strand
CTTCTGCCCGGACAAACTTCTCCCCGTCGATGGCACTCCCTTCGATTTCCGTGAGCCTCACCATGTCGACTACCGCATTGACATGGAGAACGAGCACCTGCGCATAATGCACGGAATGTCAGCCTGCTGGGCGCTCCGTGACTGGGACGGCTCCCTGCACCGCGCTGCAGACCTATACGACCGCAAGTCCGGCCGCGGCGTGGAGACATGGACCACGGAGCCGACGCTTCTGACCTTCACTGGGCGCAGTTTCAACGAGAGCTATCAGGGCAAGTACGGCCCGATTGAAAAATTCGGAGGCATGCTCCTCGAAACCATCCACTTTCCCGACAGCCCCAACCAGCCCCGCTTTCCCTCCACCGTCCTCCGTCCCGGCGACCGCTACTACAGCACCACCGAATACCGCTTCTACGCCAGATGAAACTCTTTGATACAAATACACAGAAATTCCAAAGTATGATTTAGAA